>NZ_CADFEH010000008.1:0-221162 GCF_902833155.1 Burkholderia sp. BCC1047
CAGGCTGTTGAAATTGGATACGGTGTAAACGGGCGTTGCGAGCGGTGCGTTAGAGATATCGTGTTCATGATCTTGGGCAGACGAGAGCGATGCGCGGAATGGACGAGATGCAAGAACCGCTGTTCACGACGGTGAAGCTGGAAGACTTCGTGCCGGCCGATCACCCGTTGCGGCCGCTTCGGCTGCTGGTCAATCAAGCGCTGAAGCGGCTCAATGGGCTGTTTGGCACGATCTACGCGGATAGCGGCCGTGCGTCGATTGCGCCGGAGAAACTGCTGCGTGCATTGCTGCTGCAGGTGCTGTACTCGGTGCGCAGCGAGCGCATGTTGATGGAACAGATGCGCTACAACCTGCTGTTCCGTTGGTTCGTCGGACTGGCGATCGAAGACGCCGTCTGGGACCACTCGGTGTTCTCCAAGAACCGTGATCGTCTGCTCGAGCACGAAGTGGTCGAAGCGTTCTTTACCGAAGTCATGAGCTTGGCCGACAAGCAAGGGCTGCTGTCCAGAGAACACTTCTCGGTCGATGGCACGCTGATCCAGGCTTGGGCCAGCCACAAGAGCTTCCGGCCCAAGGACGGCTCGGACGATCCACCAGCCGGCGGTGGCCGCAATGTCGACACCGACTGGAAGGGCAAGCGGCGCAGCAACGATACGCATGAATCGAGCACCGATCCGGACGCGCGCCTGTTCCGCAAGGGGCGGCAAAGCGCAGCCATCCTTTGTTATCAGGGGCACATCCTGATGGAGAACCGCTCGGGCTTGGTGGTCGGCGCGGTGGTCAGCCACGCTGACGGTTTCGGCGAACGCGCAAGTGCGTTGCGCTTGCTCGATTGCGTGCCGGGTCGTCACGCCAAGACGCTCGGCGCCGACAAGGGTTACGACATGCGCGACTTTGTGCGGGACTGTCGTGCGCGCAAGGTGACGCCGCATGTCGCGCGCAACGACGCGCATCAAGGCGGCAGCGCGATCGATGGCCGCACCTCGCGGCACGCCGGTTATGGCATCAGCCAGGTGATTCGCAAACGCATCGAAGAGCACTTCGGCTGGGGCAAGACCGTCGGCAGGATTCGACAGACCGCGTATCGCGGCATCAAGCGAGTCGACCAGCACTTCAAGCTGACGATGCTGGCGAGCAACCTGACTCGAATGGCTCGAATACTGGCAGCGGTGCCGCAGGGAGCAGCGCGATGAGCCGCCCAACCGTAGCTGTTGCGCGGCAACGCGTCGGCCGGCCCGCTCGCAAGCGGGGCATCCGGCACGATTCGTCAGCAACTCAGCGGCCAATCGCATACGAAACCCTTTTAAACAGTGCCCCGATCGTCGGAACGAGGCGCTTTTCAACAGCCTGCTAGGGCCGGACAGGTGGCGATCGGTGCGCGTTGCTGCGCACCGGTCGTGGCCGCTTAGCGGCGCGGCTGCCCGCTTCGCGGCGGACGCGGGGAATTCGCGTCCTTGTGCCGGAAGTTGATGCGGCCCTTGGTGAGGTCGTACACCGACAGTTCCAGCGTCACGCGATCGCCCGCGAGAATGCGGATGTGGTTCTTGCGCATGCGGCCCGACGCGTACGCGCCGACCACGACGCCGTTTTCCAGCGTGACACGGTATTTGCTGTCCGGCAGCACTTCGTCGACGATTCCGTCCAGTTCCAGCAGTTCTTCTTTTGCCAAACCAATTCCTCCAGACAAGGTGATTGACCGCGGCCGCGGCAACTGCCCGGCGCCGCTCCCGCAAACGGGACGGCGGCCGGCAGGCAGCCGGGATCGGTTCGTTCAGACGGGCCTCGGGCCCGTCTTGCGATCGGAGCCCGGCGCGTTGCGACGTTCGGGCGGTCGGTGGCTGCGGCGCCAGCAGCGCCGCGCAAGTCGGGACCGCGCCAGCTACGGCATGGCGGCGGTCTGCTCGGGTTGATGCGTTGAAGCGGTGATGCGCTCGCGAAACGACGTGCGCTTCGCGAGGGCGTTGCGTCGCGTGCGGTTCACGCATGCGATGAGGGAGGCGTCACGACCGATGCATCGTGAATGTCGCGATGCATCGGTCGTGCGCATCGGAACGCACAGGCCGCCGTCATGCGGCGCCCCGCGCGATACTCCATCCGGCATCGGCCGCCGCTTGGCGACCGCTGCCGATGCGGCTTACTGCGGCGTGATGTTCGACGCTTGCAGACCCTTCGGGCCGCGCTTCACTTCGAAGCTGACCTTCTGGCCTTCGGCCAGGGTCTTGAAGCCCGTGCCGCGAATTTCGGAGAAATGGGCGAACAGATCGTCGCCGCCGTTGTCCGGGGAAATGAAACCAAAGCCCTTGGTTTCGTTGAACCACTTGACGGTACCGGTATCCACAAATACTTCCTTAATACAAATAATTGAACATGCGCCCGCGACGGGCACAGAAAGAATCAAAGAGGGAGAGACCAACGACTGCCGCACGGTGTACGGCCAATGATGAGCAATCGGACTTCTTGATGACTTCGGTCTCGGACACTACGCGGTACCGGACGTTTCGTCAAGTTATTTTGATGCGGCGCACAAGCGCGAGCGCTTCGGACGCGTTCCATGACGGAGGTTTTGAGTCGACACAGCCCGTTTGAATGCATCCCTCATTCTTTGATGACCGCCCGCTTTTACTGCGGCTCCGATTCGTATCACCACCACGAAGCCCAGCATGTCGGTCTACAGCGCCATGGTGCCCGGCGCGAACAGCGTCGCACGCGGCATCGAGCCCGCCCCCGACGCTAGTCGAACGGATTCAACAACCGAACGCCGGTGCGAGCGAAATCGTCGACGTTGCGCGTGACGACCGTCAGATCATTGATCAGTGCGGTGGCCGCGATCAGCTTGTCGAGTTCGTGCGTCGGATCGGGCACGCGCAAATGCCCCCACATCTGGCTGGTCTCGATATCGACCGGCAGGATGTTCGGCGCATAGCCGGACACGATCATCGCCATCCAGGCCTCGAGCGCCGACGCCTGCTGGTGATCGCCGCGATGACGGATCAGGTCGACACCGCGCCGCAGCTCGGCCACCGTCACGACGGAGAGATAAAGCGGGCTCGCTTCGGCTTCGGCCTGCCTGAAGAACGCCCGCACGCCGCGGTTGGTTCGCTTGCCCTTCCTGATTTCGCTGATGACGTTCGTATCAATCAAAAACGCCTGACTTTCCTGCATATTTCCTTTTAATTTCAATTGATTAATGCAAGATTCTGGCTGAAAAATGCCCGCCAGAGTCTGCATCTTGGCGCCAGTAAAATCAATCACTTGCCATAAGGTTCTGAACACCCATTGGAGCCGGCTCGGCCGACATTTCCTTCGCTGGATACAGCTGCAGCATCGCGCCCGCGGCCAATGCGCTACACGGGTTTCGACCCATATAGCGCACGGACGATTCTGATACCATCCATGCCGGAGACATAGTAGGAATCGTCATGGCACCAAATAGCCAAAACGCATTCACCGCCCTACGCCTGCTCGCGGCCTATGCTGTCATCATCACGCACAGTTATGTCGTACTCGGGCGACCGCACGACTGGCTCGAGCGGCACGGCTTTCCGCAGTGCAGCGAGTTCGGTGTGAGCGCGTTTTTTGCGATCAGCGGGTATCTCGTTTGCAAGTCGCTGCAGCGTACTCCCCACCCACTGATGTATCTGCGCAATCGCGCGCTGCGTATCTTTCCCGGCCTTGCGGCGCTGCTCCTGCTAACGATCTTCGTCGCCGGTCCGATCATGGCACACACGTGGCACCCTGGCTGGCTCGCATATTTGACGAACCTGTCTTTGTTCCGCCCCGTACCCGTGCTGCCGCACTTTTTCTCAACGAACCCGGTTTCCGTCATCAACGGTTCACTTTGGACACTGACACATGAGGTGGCCTGTTACCTGTTGTTGCTCGGTGTATCCTGGGCTGGCGCACTGAACTGGCGCGGGATGCTGCTGATGCTGATAGGCTGGTACGCCGCGTTCATGGGAAACATACTGTGGACAGACGGCGTGATGCTCGGTGTCGATACCTTCCAGCTCGCGCGGCTTGGTGTGTTCTTTTGGGGTGGCGCATTTCTCGCTACCGTCGCACTGCCGCGCAGTTGGGTCCTGTGGGCGGCTTCGGTCTTGCTGGCGCTGCTGCCGTTTTACGTGTTCGCGGCAAGCCCTGACTGGAAGATTAAGGCATACGCGTTCAACCTACTGCTGCCGTTCATCGTCATTTTCGCGGCGGAACGTCTTCCGAAGCTGGCGTTCCTGAACCGCTTCGACATTTCGTACGGCGTCTATATCTACGCGTTCCTGATTCAGCAAATGTTGGTGTGGCACTTCGGCACTGGCATGAATCCTACGGCCCTTTCGCTGCTAACGGTCCTGATTGTGACGCCAATCGCTACGGCCTCGTGGTTCATCATCGAGAAGCCGGCGCTCGCTCTGAAAAACGGCTTCGCCGGCCCCGCACGAAAGACCGCACAGACAGCTTAGCGAATCCGAAGCTGATAGACGGTCGTGGCCGCCGACAGCGTAGCCAAGCCGTTGGCGTACCCATGACATTGCCCAAGCCCGCGCCGTTCGCACCGATCTTGGCGGTGGTACTGCTCCTCCCCCCAAAACGTGGCCGAAGTCGTCGAGATACCGACCGCCGGATTCGATCGACGTTGAGCCGTGCGGAATAAAGCCACTACACCCTGAACGTCCCAATCCCCTACCGTAAGGCCGATGCTGCGCAATTTGCAGCCGTGTTGTTCGGCAGGTTCACCGTAATCCATTGCGTGACTAGATCCGCTCGTCGCGACCGCTACGCGCCAGTTGATATCGTCGCTGGTAAGCCACATCCAGAAATTTGCTGCCCACTGCAGGCGCCACCTTCGCGGCGCTTGCCGCGAGATGGCTCCTCATCGATCCCCCGTAAAAAAACCGCCCGGAGGCGGTTATAGAGCTAGTAGTTGGGCACGCAACTACAAGCCCTTCGCGAGTTGCGAAGCTGGCTCGCTCTTAGTGCGCATCTTGCCAAAGCGACTCACCATTCTCACACATGGATTTTCTATGTATCTATACGACAGAACCGAAAGCGGAGTTGCCACGACAAATGAACCAATCGATATAACAGCACCCCATACAAGCGCACTGCTTTGCGGAGCAGGGACAAATTTATCTACAATTGCGTACGAAATATAAAGCGCAGGAACATTGCACAAGTAATAACTGTAGCTAATACTCCCAAAAAACACTGCCGTTTTTGAACGGCAAATAGTTGATAAAAAATTATCTTGATTGGCGACCAAGCCGACGAGCAATGCAGCCGCGAACATTCTGATCAACATTACCGAGTACATCTGCACGGAGTAAAGGACTGTAATACCGATAAGGACGATCAAGACCAACACCCAAGCACGCGCCCCCATTTCAGCGAAGACCGCCGAGATTGATGCACTGGCTAACATACACCCGCATGCAAACGCCAGCATGTTGGCTGCGAACGCGGAAAACCCTAACCCCAACAGCGGCACCTGTAACGCCAACAAGGAGTAGAACACAAAAATAAAGTCGGCCAGAAAGCCGATTTTTTTTCGCAAGAAATGAACGAGCAGTAAAAATGGAATTACGCAAAGCTCGATCTGAAGAGTATAAAGCGGACCATCGATCGCCGCATCTATCAAAAGAGCCGCCTTCGACACCTCAAAAAATGAAAAATTAGGAAAAGGCAAGAGTCCCGTTCTAGAAAATACAATTACACACACAAACAAAAATGCCATACAACCGAAAATCGCTGGGTAAATTCGAAATATTCTCCTCACAACGAATACCCTAACGACATCCGCACCACTCCAGCCCTCCATCTTCCTCATGGACTCAGTCAAAACAAATCCACTCAAAACAAAGAAGATAATTACGGCAGAGTGCCCATTAAACAGTGACAAAAGTATTTTCAAGAATACGTCGCGCAAACTTGATGCGTCAAAAACAGACGGTTCAAATACCCGCTGAACGGCGCCAGTATCATAGTGCAGCAAACCGTGGAAAACGCCAACTGATACGGCTGCGATGCCTCGCAGCCCATCTAGTGACTGGATTCGCCCGTTCTCTCGTTTTTTCAACATGTCGCCCCCTCTTATTATTAGCGGGCATAATACCGGAAAGATCAAGCTTCTAGTTACAAGGTCTCACCGGCAATCCTAACAGGTTGACATTAGTCTAGTGAAGGTGACAATAGGTCGCGCGACTAAAATAATACTTGTCACCCTAACAATTTCTGTGATTGCGGAGCAATACTATCCCACCGAGGACTATCTCGGACACCTGATGCCGGTAGAGAAAATGTGCCGCCTTCAAAGATCCACCGGCACTTCTGATTGGGGGGAATATCGGTGACATCGATCATTTCGGCCACTACTCGGCAGTAGACCTAGTCTCGATCGGTACGTCGTTTCCCGCGCCATCGGTCAGTGGCTCGATCCCTACGTCACAATGTCTTTATAGGGTTTCATCACGCGTACTCACACAATAACGAGGCCGCCCAACCCATTGCCACCTGCTGTGGCCGCAGAGCTTGCGCCCAATGAGCCACCGCTGCCGTAGGAAACGGAACTGCTGACGCCATTCAGCGCGCCACCGGTGTCGCATTCGGGGACGTGACGGCGCCGCTTCGCTGAATAGCAGCGCTACGTCCGGCGCGCCGGCGCCGCGCGGCCCCGTGAGAGTCAGACCGGACAATGTCGCGAATCGGGAGCCGTTCGGGCTGAGAGCTACGCGAGCGGTAAAGTGGTGAATCGCCCCAAGTGCGGGCAGTCACGCTCAACTCGATCCCAACGCATCTCATGGCGAACCCCGCGTTTGGCCACTACGACACCAACGAGATGATCTACGCCAAGAATCTGCTGGCGCAGATTCCCGACCATCCGCTCACGGTCTGGGGCAAAGGCCTCCCGGCTGCCGAAATCGCATGCGGCCTGAGCTCGGCGAGCCCAATCGCCACGTCCTCATCCCGGCAAAGTCTAATACCCGTTGGGAGCTGTCCGGCAAACCGGACGATGCGCTGGTACGCATGCGCGTCGCGCATCAGGCTCGGCAGAAATGTCCCGATCTAGCGGGACAGCGTGTGCGCCGCGCATTCGGGATGCACAGTGGCGGGAGCGCGGACTGCTGACGTCCTTGACCGATTGGCGTCACTTCAAGTTGACCGACCGGGTTGCTTGCTACGAGCGGCGCTGGCAGGTAGAAACCAGCTACCGCGAATTGAAGCAGTCCATGCTGGATAGCGAACTGACGCTACGCAGCCGAACCGGCGAGGGCACCTATCAGGAGAGCCGGACATGATCGCCTACAACCCGATTCGTCGAGAAATGGCGTGCGCCGCCTTTGAAGCCAAGCGAATCAACCGAATTGAGCTTCGTTCGCCCGTTCCGTCTGATCAAGCACGAGACGATGTGGGTCGCACGCACGCCGGCCTTTGCCAAGCTGCCCGCCGTCCTCAAGCGACTTCGCGAGCACCTCAAGCTGCTCATCAACGTAAACGGCCTGATCGCAAATGCGATCGGGCCGTCAAGTCCCGTCCGACTCGTTTGCTGCCCGATTCAATCAAAAACACGCCTGACCTCGCCTGAATCCTGAACACGTTGGAAATCCGCGTCTTCGCCCACCTCCGGCATGCTCATCAGCACTTGCGCGAATGTGCGCCGCTTCGGTCGGCCGAGCGCTTCGGCCAGAATGGCTCGATGTTCGGCCTCGGCGCTCCTGCCATTAGCCGCGGCCTGCTCGCGCAGGCTTTGAACGATAGTGTCATCCACGTTACGCACCAGAAGATTTGCCATGAGTACCTCCATCCAGATTTGCTATCAATGATAGCGCCATGAAGGTAAATTGCAAGCATTGCTATCACCTTCATGACCGGACAGACCCCGGGGTCGGCGTAGACCAGCGGCAGCGGACGGCAGGAATCCGCCCTTCTTCCGCTGCTGGCCCGACGCATCGAACTGCTGTCGCTCAAGGTAAGCCCGCGCCGGACGACGGGGAAGCCGGCCGAGTGGCCAGTCGCGCGCCATCGACGACGGCGAATATCCGACCGGCGAGGAACAGGATTTGCGACGCGAGCCCCGCAGGCGACAAGCACGACGAATACGCGCGCCGCATCGATTCGCGCTGAAACATCGTGTTGCACAACGGGCCGCCACATCGCCCGCGCCCCTCGCAATCGTTTGATACCATCGGATCACAAGACCGGCGATCGATAGCCGTGCGAAGCGCGCAGAAGACCTTGCATCGACGCGGACCATCCGACCATCCGTGCCTGACATCCCGATCCAAGACACGAGACGCTCTTCAGTGGACTTTGTTACGCCCTCTCTGGAAACCCTGTTCTCCCCGACACCCGACAAACTCTACTTCCCGGCATGCGTTGCGGCCGTGGCGATCATCGCGTGGCTCGTCGCCCGACACGTGCCGTTCTACCGGTCGGCCGTCGACAAGTCGCTGTCGATGCGCTATCGCAATCTCGACGGTTTCCGCGGCCTGCTGGCCGTCTCCGTGGTCTTCCATCACTTCGCGTGCAACCAGGCGTTGCTGTCGACCGGCGTCTGGGGTGCCGGCACAGATTTCCTGCGCAATCTCGGCACGATTCCCGTCGCGATGTTCTTCATGGTCACCGGGCTGTTGTTCTGGGAACGCGCATGCCGAGGCGCGCTCGACGTGCGGACCTTCTTCGTCGGACGCGTGCGACGCGTCGCGCCGCTCTATCTGTTTTACGCGGCCGTCATCGTCGTCTGCACGCTTTACTGGTTTCCCCGCAACGCCGTCGGCGCACCGACGCAGTTGCTGGCCGACCTGCTCAAGACCGTTTCGCTCGGCTGGTTCGGCGCGTTCCCGATCAACGGAGCGGAGCGGACGCCGTATCTGAGCGGCGTCTGGTGGACGCTCGCCTACGAATGGCGGTTCTACATCGCCGTTCCGTTTCTCGCCTGGTTCGTCGCCACGCGTGCGTGGCGCAAGCTGCTCGCGCTCGCGATCGTCACGGCGTGCGCGGCGCTGTTCGGGCCGCCCGGCGGCATGGCGCTGCTGTTCGCGCTCGGCGCGGTGGCCTACGAGGTGTCGCGGCACCCCGCGATCCGCGCGCGGCTCGCGACGAAACCGGCGGCGACCGTCGCGCTGCTGATCCTCGCGATGTCGCCGTCCCCGGCCGAACGCTATTCGATCGAAGGCGCGCTGCCGCTGCTCCCGGTGTTTCTCTGCATCGCCAGCGGGAACACGTTCTACGGCCTGCTCGACACCCGGCCGCTCGCGCTGCTCGGCACCGCCAGTTTCAGTATCTACATGATCCACATGGTGATCGTGTACATGATCATTCATGCGTTCAACAAGTTCGTTTTCCCGATCAATTCGGCTGGCGATTCCGGCATCTGGACGCTCGCGCTCGCATGCGCGCTGGTTGCCGTCCTGTGTTCGCTGCTGACTTACCGCTACGTCGAGCATCCGTTCATCGCCAAGCGCCACGACGCACGCACGGCACGCCGCGCGACCGCGCAAACGCGCACGCGCCACGTCGAGCAGCGTCCCGCCGACGACGAACATGCCCTCGATGCGGTCGGCGAGACCGCTTCCCGATGACCGGCGGAATCGGTACCATCGAGCGCTTGAGGGCCGGCGGCCGCCGCGCGACCCCGCGCCGGCGCCCGTCTTCCGTACCACCGATTTCGCCATGTCCCGCGAACCCACCCATTCCGTGCTGCTCTGGATCGTCGCCGCTGCATTCTTCATGCAGTCGCTCGATACGACGATCGTCAACACCGCGCTGCCGTCGATCGCCCAAAGCCTGCATGCGTCGCCGCTCGCGATGCAGCCCGTCGTGGTCGTCTACACGCTGACGATGGCGATGCTCACGCCGGCCTCGGGCTGGCTCGCCGACCGGTTCGGCACGCGCCGCGTGTTCTCGGTGGCGATCCTCGTGTTCGTGCTCGCGTCGATCGGCTGCGCGGCGTCGCACACGCTCGGCCAGCTCGTCGTCGCACGCGCCGTGCAGGGCATCGGCGGCTCGATGCTGCTGCCGATCGGGCGGCTCGCCGTGCTGCGCCGCGTGCCGGGCGAGCAGTACGTCGCGGCGATCGCGTTCGTGTCGATCGCCGGCCAACTCGGCCCGATCGTCGGGCCGACGCTCGGCGGCTGGCTCACGCAGGCGATTTCGTGGCACTGGGTGTTCATCGTCAACGTGCCGGTCGGCGTGATCGGCTTCATCGCGGTGCAACGCTACCTGCCGCACGACCAGGCGACGCAGCCGCCGCCGTTCGACTTCGTCGGCTGTGCGCTGCTGTCGGCCGCGATGATCGCGCTGTCGCTCGCGATCGACCCGCCGATGTCCGCGCACCGCACCGCGTGGGCGACCGGGCTCGCCGGGCTCGGGCTGGCGAGCGCGCTGGCGTACCTGCCCCACGCGCGGCGCCGCACGCATCCGCTGTTCCGGCTGGGGCTGTTCCGCGAGCCGAACTTCGGCTCGGGGCTGCTCGGCAACCTGCTGTGCCGGATCGGCACGAGTTCGGTGCCGTTCCTGCTGCCGCTGCTGATGCAAGTGCAGCTCGGCTATACGCCGCTGCAATCGGGGCTGATGATGCTGCCGGCCGCGATCGCGGGCGTCGTCGCGAAACGCTGGATCGCGCCGCTCGTGAAGCGCTTCGGCTACGCGGCGTTTCTGGTCGTGAATACGGGGATCGTCGGCTTCGCGATCGCGGGGTTCGCGCTGGTGTCGGCGCGGCCCGCGCCGGTGCTGGAAAGCGTGCTGCTGATCGTGTTCGGCGCGGCGAATTCGATGCAGTTCGCCGCGATGAACGGCGTGACGCTCAAGGGGCTGTCGCATGCCGATGCCGGTAGCGGCAACAGCCTGTTCACGATGATGCAGATGCTGGCGATGGGGCTGGGCGTGTCGATCGGCGGCGGGCTCGTCAACCTGTTCGCTGCCTATCGGGGCTCGATGGCGCACGGGTTCATGCTGTCGTTCGCGTGCATGGGCGCGGTGACGCTGCTGTCGTCGGTCGTGTTCCGGCGGATCGATACGGCCGCGCCGCCTGCCGGGGCGGCGGCGCGCCCTTCCGCGTGATCGCGGCCGTCAGTTCACCTGGCTGCGCTCGACGACGCGCTTGAGTACCCAGCGGATCGACGAACCATCGGCCGGCGGCCGCGCGACGCGGTACTCGTCGACTTCGAGCGTGTACAGGTAGCCGGGCTGGTACGCGAACCCTTCGATTCCCGCATACCACAGGCTCCACGGCTCGCTCGGGCTGCTGCGCACCTGCAGGCACTCCATCGGCGCGACGCCCGTGCAGCGCGCGGACTGCGGCGCGACATAGACCGTCTTCGTCACGGGCGTGCCGTCGGCCGGGCGCGCCGCGCTTGGCGCGATGGCAGCGGCGTCGGTCTGGCATCCGGCGACGAGCGTGCTGCCGGCAATGACGGCCGCGCCGAGCAGCGTTCGAATCTTGTGAATCATCTGGTATGCCTCTGCGAGCGTTGGGGGCCAATTAGACGAGCCACCCGGCGAGAAGGTTCACAAACACCTTACAGGATGCGTTCGACCACCGCCGTTTATCGGATGTCGCGTGCGAGACGATGCATCTCCGTGTTCCGGTTCGGCCGCGCGCTTCGTGATCGGCGGTCCGCACGTGCACGCCGTACCGACCGCGACCCGGCGGCCGCAACAGGAGACAACTCGAATGACCATGGCGCCTCCGGCCTTGACGCCGCCTTTTGCCAGCCGAAACTGACGGGCGAGCCGTTCGGCGCATGGCTCACGACGACCGACGAAGGCCCCGTTCGAGGACGTCCCTATCGCTGGTATGCGGGGCACGGCAGGCTTGCGGCATTCGTCGTGAAAAGCTTGACGCCACGGTAATCGCTTCGACCCTCGCCGAGTTGCATTACGATCTCGATTCCCATAACAACAGAACACTCGACAATGGCCGATCGACATTCCGGGATCGTAATACGCAAGCACCGCTTTTCCACCACGATGGCGAACCTGCTCGTCTGTGCCGCGGCATTGACCGTAAGCTGGCACGCGCTGGCGGACGAGCGCGACGATTTCCTCAAATACCTGAACGGACCGGTGTATGACGGGCCGATCGCCGAACCGAAACTGCGCACTGCACAGGACCGCGAGTTCGCCAGGAATATCCGGGACGGCGCCGCCGTCAACGAAGTGACATTCGCGAGCCACTACATCCTGTGGACCTTTGATTGCGGACACAACGACAATTGCATGCGCGTGTTCGCGCTCGACGCTAAAACGGGCAACGTGTATTGGCTTCCGACCATCGTGCGCGAAGTAAAGATCACGGACGACAGTACGCCGACCGATTTCCGCTCCGACAGCCGGCTGCTCGTCGTGAACGGCAGGCCCGACGGGCAATCGCGCGGCCGATATCGCTATCTGTTCGAGAACGGCAAGTTCCGGTTGCTGGACAAGCAGGTCGGCGGCTGACGCAACAGCCTGCGGTCGCCGCCGTGCCGCATCGGTGGCGACTCCCCACCGTCACATCCGCCTAGTCCGTTTCATTCGGAGCGCCGGCGCTGCCGTCTAACCTGTCCCTCCATCCAATGCCTCAGGAGACAGGAATGGAACGCTTCACAGAAAAGTGTCGTCGTGACCGGCGTCGGACGCCAGGCAGCACCGTGCTTCGCCGAAGCCAGCGCACAGGTCGTGCTGCCGAACACCGTCGTGTCGGCCGCGGAAGAGCTCGGCCGCCGCGCACTTCGTCACCGGCCAGGCGGTCGCCATCGACAGCGGCCTCACCGTATGGTGATCGTGTACCATCGGCGCTTCCCGATACGCTTTCGTGCGCTGCGTTCGTGCGCCCGGCCACGCCCGCGCGATTCGCGCAGCGCGTTTCCTTCGCATGACCGCATCCGCTTCGCCCGACACTGCACTCCGCCCGCTGCCGATCGATACGCTGACCGTGCCGGCCGCGCTCGACGGACGCTCAGGCACCAATCGGTCGGGCAGCGCGCATCCGCAGATCGCCGCGACCAACGACCTCGACGCCGTGCGTGCGTGGCTCGCGCGCTTCGTCGATACGCCGACCACGTTCCAGAACTACCGCAAGGAAGCCGAACGCCTGCTGCTGTGGGCCGTGATCGCATGCGGCAAGCCGCTGTCGTCGCTCACGCACGAGGATCTCGTCGTCTACCGGCAGTTCCTGCTCGCGCCCGCGCCGGCCGAGCTATGGTGCGCGAACGGCGGCCGCAAGCATCCGCGCGACGATCCGCGCTGGCGGCCGTTCTACGGGCCGCTGTCGGCAGCGAGCCAGCGGCAGGCGCTGGTGATCCTGAACGTGATGTTCTCGTGGCTCGTGCAGGCCGGCTATCTGGCCGGCAACCCGCTCGCGTTGTCGCGTCAGCGGCAGCGCCGGCCCGCGCCGCGCGTCACGCGCCATCTCGGGCAGCCGTTGTGGCAATCGGTGAAGGATGCGATCGCCGCGATGCCGCGCGACGATGCACGCGCATGCTTCCATGCGGATCGCGCGCGGTGGCTCTTCACGCTGCTGTATCTCGGCGGGCTGCGCATCACCGAAGCGGCCGATACGACGATGGGGCAATTTTTCTGCCGGCGCGACGCGAACGGACACGCGCGCTGGTGGCTCGACGTGACGGGCAAAGGCGGCCGGCAGCGGCTCGTGCCGGCCACCGACGAGATGATGGCCGAGCTGTCGCGCTACCGGCGTGCGCACGGCCTGCCCGCGCTGCCGCTCGACGGCGAACCGACGCCGCTCGTGCTGCCGGTCGGCCAGACGCGCAAGCCGCTCACGCGTGCGGCGCTGCACCGGATCGTGAAGCAGGTGTTCCGGCACGCGGCCGACCGGCTACGTGCGAATGGCGAGGCCGGCGAGCAGGCGGCGCGCGTGCTCGAACAGGCATCCGCGCACTGGTTGCGTCACAGCGCGGGCTCGCACATGGCCGATGGCCGCATCGACCTGCGGCTCGTGCGCGACAACCTCGGCCATGTATCGCTCACGACGACGAGCCAGTATCTTCACGCGGACGACGACTGGCGCCATCGCGAGACGGAGGAGAAGCACCGGATCGGGTGGGACTAGGCTGCGTTGCGCCGCTCAGCGTACGAGGTCGAGCCCGCCGAGACCGCCGTTGCTGCGGCACTTCGCACGATCGCTTGTGGCCGGCACGTCGATCTCGCCGCACAGCAGCACGTCGATGCGCTTGCCGTGTCAGTACACGGCCACCCAATGCCCCGGCACCCACGCCCAGTGATTGCCGGCCCACCGGTAATGCCCCTTCGCCCAGCGATAGCCGGGTGCGGGCGGCGGCGGCGCCACCTCGACGACGGGCGCAGGTTGCGGCGGCCGCACGGGCTCGACTACGCAGGCGGACATCAGCATGGCAGTCGCGCTCACCAGTATGGCCAGCGAAACGGATCGGATTTTCATTGTCGATTCTCCTGTTGTGTTGTTGGTTGACCGGGCCGAGCGCGGCACGCACCGCATCACGCGACCCCATGAATCAGGCCGCTCATCGGCCGTGTCGCGCCGCTTTCCGCAAATAGCGCAGCCGCGGTGCGACGCGGATCGAGCCGCAGGCTGTCGGCGGCCGCGCCCGCGATCAGCGCGTCGAGCGACGCGGTCGGCTTCAGGTCGCGCCCTTCGTACAGGTCGCCCGGCCGCAGCCCCGGCCAGTCCGCGATCACGCGCCCGCCGGCAACCGCGCCGCCCGCGAGCATCGCGACCGATGCCTGCCCGTGGTCGGTGCCGCCCGTGCCGTTCACCGCGGCCGTGCGGCCGAACTCGGTCGCGACCAGCACCGTGGTCTGCTGCCATGCAGGTCCAAGGCCGTCGCGCAGCGCGGCGAGCATCGTGTCGAGCGCCTTCAACTGATTCGCGAGCCGCGCGTTCTGCGCGCTATGGGTATCCCAGCCGCCCGTCTCGATCATCGCGATCCGCGGCCCGTCGTCGCGCGCGAGAAACGTCGCGGCGAGCTTGCCGACGCCGGCCGGGTCCTGCCGTGCATGCGCGTCGCCGGCGAGGCCGCGTGCTTCCATCGCGGATTGCCACAACGGGCCGAGCTGCGCGTCGGCTTCGTAGAGCGCCGACACGCGCGTGAGCAGATCGTCCGGCGCGGCCGGCAAACCGGACGGCGCATACGACGCGGCCTGCACCGTGCCGCGCAGCGCGAGCGGCACGGTCGGCGCGAACGCGATCGCGTTGTCGCGCGTCGCGGGCAACAGCGCGGCCAGCCGGTTCAGCCAGCCGTCTTTCACCTGGTACGGCGCGCGGCCGCCCGTTTCGAGCACGTTCTGGCCGTCGAAATGCGAACGGTCGCGATACGGCGACGCGATCGCATGGACGAACAGCGCCTGCCCGTCTCGGTACAACTGCGCGGTCCGCGCGAGCGACGGATGCAGCGCGAACGTGCCGTCGAGTCGCGTCGCGGCCGCCGTGTCGATCGCGAGCGGGCCGCGCAGCGACGCATACGCGGGCTCCGCATACGGGACGACGATGTTCAGGCCGTCGGCTGCGCCGCGCTGGATCACGAACACGAAGCGCCGGTCGGTCTCGACGTTCGCGAACACGATCCGCGGCGCGACGAGGATCGCGCCCGCGCCGGCGGCGGCCACGCGGAGGAATTGTCGGCGGGACAGTATCATGGTCATCTCCGTTGGAAATCGGGCGACACGAGCAGCAGCGCGAGCGACGTCGTCGCGCTTTCGGCGCGCGCGAGCGCGGTCGCGGTCGGCGCGCTCATCGAACCGGCGAGCAGCGTGTTGCCCAGCGTGCGCGGATCGAGCCGGTCGCCCGTACGCGCGGCCAAGCGCTGCGCGATCTCCACGCGGCGCACGAGCGCGTCGGGCGCCGCCCAGCTCGCGGCGACGTCGTCGTAGCCGGCCGGCGAGCCCGGGCGCCACACCGGCTGGCCGAGCTGCGCGAGCAGCGGCGCGGCCTTGAGATCAGCGGTGTCGCACCAGCCGAGCCCGCGCAGCGACGATACGGCCCATTCCCACGGCGTCTTGAACTTGCGGTTGACCGGCGACCACGCGTCGGGCGCGTCGACCAGCGCGCGATAGACGGTCGGCAGGTCGCCGCCGCTCGCATCGAATGCGCGCGCGAGCCGGTCGGTCAGCGCGGGCGGCGGCGTGTCGGCGACGAAATGACGGCCGAGCTGGAACGCGATGTGCCGGCCGGTCGCCTCCGATCGCGCGAGGTCGTGCAGGACCGCGCGCCCCTGCGCTTCGCCCGGTTGATCGTAGGTGCGGCCCATCACCGTGCGCGAACCCGGTTCGTGCAGATTCGCGCGAAACACGAATGCGCCGGGCGCCGCATCGCCCGGTTGCGGCCCGCGGCCGCCGGCGATGCTCCAGCCGGTCAGCGCACGCGCGAATTCCGTCACGTCGGCTTGCGTGTAACCGGTGCGCACGCCGAGCGTATGCAGTTCCATGATTTCGCGTGCGAGGTTCTCGTTGAGCCCGCGCTTCGCCGACGGATTGCGTGCTTGCGCACGCAGCGCGGCCGGGCTGTCGGGGCCGACCGAGCGCGCCTGATCGAGGAACACCTGCATCGCGGGATGCTGCTCGACGGCGACGAGCATGTCCTCGAAACGGCCGAGCACGTGCGGACGGATCGCGTCGCGCTCGAACGCGCCCGCGTACGCGGCCACCTGCCCCTTGTCGACCGATACCGCGAAATGGTTCGCCCAGAAATGCACGAGACGCTCGACAAAAGGCGCGGACGTAGTCAGCGCGCTGTTCATGCGCGCGGCGACGGCGCTGCGATACGCGTCGTAGCCGTCGCGGCGAATCGATTGCTCGGTTGCGCGCTTGGCGGCCGGGTCGTCGCTCGTCATCGCGTTGCGGGTGTTCGCGAAGCGCGTGGCGAGCGTGACCGCGTCCGGCTCGCTCGCCCATGCGGCGGGCCGCGCATCGTAGCGGTCGAACTGGGCGAGCAATGCGGCCTTCGGGTCGGCGGGCGGGGCTTCGTCGGCGCGCGCGCCGAGACCGAAGCGGTTCAGCGCGATCGCGGCCGGCGTGGCGTCGTTCGGGTGGTCCATGACGGGCTCTCTTGCGGTGCGTACTCACGTTCAACGCAAGCACACCAAGAAATCCGTCGCGGGAAGGGAAATATTTTTTGTGATCGGGGAAACGCGGGGCGAAAGTCTCGCACGCGGCGGCGTGCGTCGTCGATGGATAACGACCGCGCGATTCATCGGAAGCGGCACACGCATGACGCGCGAGCAACACGCAGATTGCATGCCGCCCGCGCGCGCGGTGTTTATTCGGCTTACTCGCTCGCCGATGCGTCCGGCTTCTTCTGCAGCCTCGGCGGCAGACGCCAGTTTCCGCTGTGCTGCAAGCCGTCGACGAACTTCACGCGCTCGTCGGGTGTCAGCGTCGCCGCGAAATCGACGACGCTGCGCTCGATCTGCGCCCGCATCGCGGTGTCGGCCGCGCGCGTGCGGTCGAGCGCCGCATCGATCGCCGCCCGATCGAGTTGCGGCGCCGCGAGCAGGTCGAGCACGGTGATCCGACCGTCGCGCCCTTCCCGCGCGAAATCGCGGCCGCTCTTGCGCGCCGCCTTCAGCGCGGCGGCGAACTCGCGCTGCCGCGCATCGGGCAATTCATCCGCGGCGAAACGCAACGCGGTGCGCGATGCGGGCGTGCCGGCCGCGTGCAGGTCGCGATGGGTCGAGAACCACTGATACGCGCCGCCGCCGATCGCACCGAGCATGAACACGTTCAGCACGACCGAGCCGATGAGGGTGAATTTCCAGCCGCGTTCGGTCATTCGTCGGCTCCGTCGATGCTCGGGCCGCCGAACGTCGTCGTCAGGTAGCCCGGTTCGTGTTGTGCGATCGGCGCGCTGCCGAGCATCAGCATCGACACGGCCACCGCACCGGCGAGCGCGCCGGCCAGCCCGACGCCTGCGAACGCCGCGCCCGACCACCACACCCGGCCGCGGCGTCGCGCGCGTTGCGGCGGCGGCGCCGTCGCGACGATACGTTCGACCAGCGCCGGCGCGGGCGGCGCGACCGTGTCCTGCATCAGCCACGCATCGAGCTCGGCGGCCTCGTCGAGCGCTTCCAGTGCGTCGCGCGGATGCGCGTGCGCCCACGCTTCGGCCGCCGCGCGTTCGGCTTGCGGCCAGCGCCGCGCGTCCGAGCCATACGCGGCGACGATGGTGCGAAATCGTTCGGGTGTCATCGCTTGTCCTCGCTAGGTGGGTCGCCGGCCAGTTGCGCGCGCAGGTTGCGCCGCGCACGGGCGAGCAGGCTTTCCAGCGCATCGACGGTGATGCCCATCAGGTTGGCCGCTTCCCCATTCGACATTTCCTGATAGTACTGGAGCACCAGCGCTTCCCGCTGCCTCGACGGCAACGCGGCCAGCGCCTGCCGCACGCGCGCGTCGCGCGAACGCAGTTCCGCATGCACGGCCGGCTCCGGCTGCGTGTCGTGCACGTCGGGCAGCGTGTCGACGGGCTCCTCGCGCCGGCCGCGCAACCGGTCGTAGCACAGGTTCAGCACGACGCGATGCAGCCACGTGTCGAAGCGGGCTTCGCCTTCGCGCCAGCGCGGCGCGTGGTTCCAGATTCGCAAGAACGTCTCCTGCGCGACGTCCTCGGCTTCGTTCCGGTCGCCGAGCATGCGCGTCGCCAATGCGAGCAGCCGCGGCAGCTTGCGCGCGACGAGCACGCGCACCGCCGATGCATCGCGTGCGCCGACGCGCGCGACGAGTTCCGCGTCCGGATCGCGGTCGCCGCGATCGTTCAACGCCGCCTGCTCCGTTGCGCGGCGCGCGGGCGCCGCATTGTCACGGCAGAGGGACCCGCCGCCCGGCTGAAGCTCATCGTCGTGCTCTCCTTGCATGCGTCGGGCCATCGCCGGACGGCGCCATGCCGACGGTTCCGATGGTTCGGGATCTCCGCGCGCGTCGCGCCCGGCGTCGCACACGGCATCGGCCGTGCCGGTTTCATCGACATCCGGTTCGCGCCGCATGTCGATCCTGTCTGCCGGCCGCGCGACCGTCGGCCGGCGCGCTCAATATACGACGACCGGCGCGGGCCGGTAATACACCGGACGGGCCGGCACCACGACGCAGCCGGCCAGCACGAGGGCCGCGGCCGCCAGTATCACGATGGTTCGAAAAAGCATCGCTTCGACTCATGAGGTTGCATGAAGAATCCGCCGCGCGCGCATCGCTTCGACGCCCGGCGGCGTGCGCGTCAGGGCCCGTCAGGCCCAGTGGCCCGGCACCCAGCGCCAGGCCGGGCCGCGCGCCGCCCAATGCCCGGGCACCCAGTGGTAACCGACCCGCACGATCTGCCAGTGGCCCGGAATCCACACGTAACGGCCCTGCCGCCAGTGCCAGTGCCCCTGATCCCAGACGTAGCCCGCTCGGGGCGCCGGCATCACTTCGACGCGCGGCGGCGGCGGCGCAAAAGGCGCGACGATGACGGCCTGCGCGAATACGGCGGACGTCGCGAGCGCCGCCAGGCAGCCGGCAGCCCATCGCAATGGAACAGAAAGTTTCATGAAAGACTCCGAAGTAACGGCATTGACCGGAAGCGGTCGTTCATGCGTTAAACGGAGCAGGCGGGAGAAATCCGTCGCGACATCGGCGAATAATTTTCGCGGAGGCCGCGCGGCGCGGGACCCTATGTATCGGCCAGCGCACACGCCGGGTTGCGAACTGTCACAACGCGGCAAAACTGCCCTTCGACAATGCATGCGACCGGGATCCCGCTCGTTTCCGGCCCACGCCCCGGCCGCGCTCGCGCATGGCCGTGCGGCCCCCCTCTCGCGTCCCATCAACGAACACACCGACCATGTCGAACCAGGACACCTCCCCTGATCAGCCGAACGAGCCGGCCGCTTCCGTGTCGCGTCGCGGCTTCCTGAAACTCGCGGGCGTCTCCGGCCTCGCCACCGCCGCCGGCGGGCTCGCGGCCGCCCGCGCCGCCGCGTCGAATCCGGACGGCACGCCCGAACAGGTTCACCTGACGTGGGGCAACGACCCGACGTCGGAAGTCGTGATCTCGTGGGCATCGCTCGCCCCGGCCGTCAATCCGCGCGCGCGCATCGTCGCCGACGGCGAGCCGCCGCGCACCGTACACGGCGTCCAGCGCCTGTACACCGACGGCCTGAACGGCGAGACCGTGTTCGCGTATCACGCGCGCGTGCACGGGCTGAAGCCGGATACGCGCTACCGCTACGAGATCACGGCCGACAACGACAGCAACGCCGCACAGCCGTTCTCCGCGAATTTTTCGACCGCGCCGCGCGGCCGGGCGCCGTTCCGTTTCACGAGCTACGGCGATCTCGCGACGCCGAACGGTGCCTGGGTGCTGTCGTCGCCGCAGAGCCGCTTCGCGGTGCAGGCTGTCGAGCAGTTCCAGCCGCTGTTTCACCTGCTGAACGGCGACCTCTGCTACGCGAACCTGAACCCGGCGCACCAGCCCGACGTGTGGCGCGATTTCGGCAACAACAACCAGACGTCGGCCGCGAATCGCCCGTGGATGCCGTGCCCCGGCAATCACGAGATCGAGTTCAACAATGGACCGCAAGGGCTCGACTCGTACCTCGCGCGCTATACGCTGCCGGAAAACGGCACGCACTTTCCGGGCCGCTGGTACAGCTTCCGCGTGAGCTCCGTGCTGTTCGTGTCGCTCGACGCAGACGATGTCGTGTACCAGGATGCCGCCGCGTTCGTCGGCGGCCCCGCGCCGCTCGTGCCGGCCGCGAGCACCGGCCGACCGCCGATCGAGCCCGGCACGTCGTTCTACGTGCGCGGCTACAGCAACGGCGAGCAGACGCGCTGGCTCGAACGCACGCTGCGCCATGCCGCGCATGACGACGACATCGACTGGATCGTCGTGCAGATGCACCAGGACGCGCTCAGTTCGTCGAAGACGGGCAACGGGTCCGACAAGGGCATTCGCGAAGCGTGGCTGCCACTGTTCGACCGTTACGGCGTCGATCTCGTGCTGTGCGGCCACGATCACGACTACGAGCGCAGCTACCCGGTGCGCGGCTGCAATCACCGCGCGGGCGTCGACGCGAAGACCGGCGAAGTGGTCGAGACGCTGCAGCCGCGCCCGGTCGGCTCGAACGATCCCGACCGCACGAAGTTCGACACGAGCCACGGCACGATCCACCTGATCCTCGGCGGCGGCGGCACCAGCGCGCCGCTCGACGTGTACGGCGAAAACCCGTCGACCGGCTTTGCGCAGGCGAAGGTATTCACGAAGCCGAACCGGCCGGTGCCGGGCACCGCGCCGAACACGTTCGTGCGCCAGCCGGCCGATGCGCTCGAGGATGCGATCTGGTCCGCGCGCCGCGATACGGGCACCGGCTACGGGATCGCGGTGTTCGATCACGATCCGGGCAAGCCGGGCGGCCACACGACGATCACGATGCGCTACTACCACGCGCCGGGCGCCGACCAGCACCCGACCGCGCAATACGAGCTGTTCGAGACGATCGAGCTGAGCAAGAAGCGGCGCGAGCGGTGATCGACGCATCGGGCGCCCGCTGCGGTGGGCGCCCGATGCGTTACAGTCGACGGACGGGAGGCACGGCGCGGGTTAGACTGCCCGCCTCGCACACCGGTCCACGCAGATGAGTTTCGAATACCGCATTCACACGCCCCCTTCGGCCGACGCATTCGACGCCATCGCCAATGCGCTGCGACAAGCGCATGGCGACGTCGACATCGACGTCGATCCACACGAACGACGGCTTGAAATTCGCGATGCGGCCAACGGCTGGCCGCTCATCGATCTGTCGATCGAAGCAGCCGGTTTCCTCCTTGTCACGACGCTGGGCCCGACGCGGAACGCGATGCTCGATTCGATCGGACGTGCGCTGTCGGAAATCGGTGCACCGTGGCGTATCGACGACGCGTGATCGGCTCGCACGACCGAATCGACCGGACACGCCGGTCCGGCTGAATCGCCGCGACGGCTGCGCCCCCGTAAAATGCGCGCTTCCGGCGAAATCTCCGCTTTGTATCGCTGCTCGCGATGACGGCATGCGCGAGCCGAGCCGAACCATCCGAAATCGAATCAGCATGTTGAAACAGGCAGCAAGCATCAAACGCAAGAACAACGCAACGCTCGTCGGGCTCGGCGCGGTGCTGTTATGGGCGTCGGTGGTCGCGCTCGTGCGCGGGGTCAGCGAAAACCTCGGCGCGACCGGCGGCGCGGCGATGATCTATACGGTGGCGTCCGTGCTTCTGCTGTTTTCGATCGGCTTCCCCGACCTGAGCCGGTTCCCGAAAAACTATCTGCTGTGGGGCGGGCTGCTGTTCGTGTCGTACGAGGTGTGCCTGTCGTTGTCGATCGGCTATGCGAGCAACGCTCGACAAGCGATCGAAGTCGCGATGGTCAACTATCTGTGGCCGAGCCTCACGCTCGTCGCCGCCATCGTGTTCAACAAGCAGCGCGCGAACCTGCTGGTCGTGCCCGGCGTCCTGCTGTCGATGCTCGGCATCTGCTGGGTGCTCGGCGGCGACCAGGGGTTCGATCCGGCCGGCATGCTGCGCAACGTCGCGGACAATCCGCTGAGCTACGGGCTGGCGTTCTTCGGCGCGCTGATCTGGGCCGCCTATTGCACGGTGACCGCGCGCATCGCCGACGGCAAGAACGGCGTGACGCCGTTCTTCATGCTGGTCGCCGCGGTGCTCTGGATCAAGTTCGCGATCGAAGGCGGTGGCGGCATGACGTTCAGTTTGCGTGCGGTCGCGTATCTCGTGCTGGCGGCGTCGGCACTCGGCTTCGGCTATGCGGCCTGGAACACCGGCATCATGCACGGCCACGTGACGGTCATCGTCGGCGCATCGTACTTCACGCCGGTGCTCGCCGCCGCCCTCGCCGCGACGCTGCTGCACGCGCCGCTGTCGGCGGAATTCTGGCAAGGCGCGTCGATGGTGTGCGGCGGCTCGATCCTGTGCTGGCTCGCGACGCGTGGACGGCGTCGTGACACGACCGAGCCCGTGCCGATCGCCAAGGAAGCGAAGAGCCATTACCAAGGGTGACGATGCCGGGTGCCGTCGACACAACGCCGGATCGCTGCCGGCGATTCCCGGAACCATCGACGGACGCACGCTAGCTGCGCGATTCCAGCGCGATCCGCACGGCCAGCCCGGCCAGCACCGTGCCCATCAGCCAGCGCTGAACCGCCGCCCAGCGCGGCCGTCCCGCGAGAAAACCCGCGATCGAACCGGCCGCGCACGCGATCAGCGCGTTGACGCTGACGCTCACCGCGATCTGCACGCAGCCGAGCGCCAGCGATTGCGCGAGCACGCTGCCGTGCCCTGGCACGATGAACTGCGGCAGCAACGACAGATACATCACCGCGATCTTCGGGTTCGCGAGGTTCGTGACGAAGCCCATGATGAACAGCCTGACGCGACTGTCGTGCGGCAACTGCCGGACCTGGAACGCGGAGCGTCCGCCCGGCTTCAGCGCCTGCCATGCGAGGTAGGCCAGATACAGCGCGCCGGCCACGCGCAACGCATCGTACGCATACGGCACGGTCATCAGCAGCGCGGTGATGCCCACTGCCGCGCACACCATGTAGAACACGAATCCCAGCGCGACACCGCCGAGCGAGACCAGCCCGGCGCGGCGACCCTGGCAGATCGAGCGCGACACCAGATAGATCATGTTCGGTCCGGGCGTCAGCGCCATGCCGAGCGACACGAGTCCGAACGCAAACAGGATGGGCAAGGCCGGCACGGCACACTCCTTCGGGATCGATGACGAGGTAGGAACAATGTATTGCATCCCGGCCATCGTCGGCATGAATAAACTGCACGTCGCCCATGAGCGCCGTTCATTGCGCTCGCCGCTCGCTATTTGCCCTTTTTCGCGCGCGTCCGGATCGTCTTTTCGGCCTTCGGACGCTGCGCGTCGACGAGCCGCACGAACTCCTCGGCAACCGCATTGCCGGCGGTATTCCACGCCAGTCGCACGGAGCGATGCAGCCGTGGCGACAGCGCCAGCACGCGGCCGCCGAACGGCGTGTACGTGAGCGTGATACGCGGCACGATCGACACGCCCATGCCGGCCTCCGCCATCGACAGGATCGTGCGCATCTCGACGACGTTGAACGCGGCCCGAAGCGGCACGCCGCCGCGCGCGAAGTAATCCGCGATCACCGGCCCGCACCCCGCCTTCGAGAAAATGAACGGCGCCGCGGCCAGTTGCCTGGCCGACACGCTCTTGCGGCCCGCGAACAGATCGTCCGCCGCGACCGCGACGAAATCCTCGTCGAGCAGCGGCAGGTGGTGCGCGAACGTCTTCGTGCCGGCCACCACGCCGACGTCGGCCGTCCCGTCGTCGATCCACCCTTCGACTTCGCTGTCCGTGCCTTCGAGCAGCACCGCCGATACGCCCGGGTGCATGTCCTTCAACGCTTCGAGCGCGGGCACGACGAACGCCAGCGACACGCTGGGCAGCGATGCGACCACCAGTTTCCCTTCGAGCTTGCCGCGCGACAGGCTGAACTGCTGGCGCAGCAGCTGCGCTTCCCGCACCACGCTCTGGACATATGGCCACAGGCGTTCGCCGGCCGCCGTCAGGACGACCGGTTGCCGGTCGCGCCAGAGCAGCTTGACCTGCGTGATGTCCTCCAGCTCCGTCAGCGCGTGGCTGATCGCGGATTGACTGCGGCTGAGCCGGTCTGCCGCGGCCGTCAGCGAGCCGAGTTCGACCACGGCGGCCAGGGCCTGCAACTGGGCAAGCGTCATCGGATTTCCTTTCGTTCGGAGATATGCACGCCGCGCATGAGGCGGCCAGTTGTGTTGAATTATATTGAACCGGTTCGACGGTCATGCGTCGGGCGCGAGCGGGATCGCGCAGGGGTTCCGAAAGCTGCGACGCGCCCGTACCGCGGGCCGTCAACCGCCCAGCGCGTCATCCGTCCGGCGCCACGCCCTGCTCCATTCCCGAAGACGCGTTAGACTATTCGGATGGAACAATGTCGTTATTGCCAGAGAATCCGCGATGAATGGGATTGCCACGGCGACGAATGCCGCCGCGCAATCGCGAAGGCGCTGCGCCGACAGCGCGCGGGCCTGCCGATGGTGCCCGATCGCATCCGCAACGAGTTGCCGTCCGGCGCGCCGACCCAGCAGGTAATCGCCGTCCTGTCGCGCCAGCGCCTGCGCGCGCGCCGCGGTAACGAGGAACGTCGCGAGCGCAAGGAAATCGACGACGACGGGGTCTGATCCGGCAGCGCTGTAGCCCTGCGGTTCCACCGCGAGCTCTTCGCCGTCGTTTACCGTCCGGCGCGGGGCCCCAGCCCCCGCCCCCACACTCTCCCGCCATTGCCTGCCATCCTTGCGATATAGCATGGGGACGGATCGCGTTTGCGTCGAATTATTACCCGTAAAGCAACGATCTTTCGCTGAAAGTCACGTTTACCCTAGGTGAGCCGGCGCCTACGATGTAATCAACCGCCGACGACATGGTGTCGAACGCGGAAAGCCAATAAACATCGGAGGTCATCATGAAATCGCTCGTTTCCGCAGTCGTTGCCGCCGTCGCCCTGTCCGCCTCGTTCGGCGCATTCGCGCAAAGCACCGTGACCCGCGCCCAAGTGCGCAACGAACTGGTCCAGCTCGAAAAGGCCGGCTACAAGCCCAGCCAGGCGAGCCCGCACTACCCGGCCGACCTCGAGGCCGCGCAAGCCCGCGTGCAGGGCATCGACAACAGCGGCTTCGGTGCGCAACCGGCCGCGACCGTCGAAGGCGGCGCACCGGTCGGCCGGGCACACAGCCCGCGCGACTCGGTCTACTTCGGCCACTAAGCGTGCCGCTGCGCGCCTTGCGCGTGCAGCCCGCACCCGTGACGAGCCCGTCCCGCGACGGGCTCGTCGCGTTTCGCCCCGCCGTCAGCCGCTGCTGCTCGATGCGGCACGGTCGGTCCCGTCGGGCACGCCGCCGCGGACCAGATCCTGATAGCGCACGCACACGCACTGCGTGGAGGCCTTCGCCGCGTACATCGCCGCGTCGGCCTTGACGAGCAGCTCCTCGGCCGATGCGCCGTCCGCGGGAAACTCGCTGACGCCGATGCTCGCGCCGACGGCCATGCGCCCTTCGTCGAACTCCAGCTCCTCGGCCATCACGATCTGGATGCGCGTCGCGACATCGCCGATCACCGCCGGTGAACGCACGTCCGAAATCAGCACGATGAATTCGTCGCCGCCGAGCCGTGCAGCCATGTCGTCGCCGCGCAGCACCTGGCTCAACCGCTTCGCGACCGCGACGAGCGTGCGATCGCCGGCCGAGTGGCCGTGCTGGTCGTTGATCTGCTTGAAGCGATCGAGATCGACGAACATCACCGCCAGCCCCTCGCGCGCCGCGGCCGCATGCCGGATCGCCGCATCGAGATGCTCCATGAACAGCAGGCGGTTCGGCAGGCCGGTCAGCGGATCGTGACCGGCGAGATGCGTGAGCTCCTGCTGCTTCGCGCGCAGCATCGCCATTTGCGTGCGGATCTCGACGCGCATGCTGTCGAAACAACGCGCGAGCACGCCGATCTCGTCGGCCCGCGCGACCGGCAGCCGTTCGGCGGCCGAATCGTCGAACACGTGCGTCGCCGCGCGCGCGAGCGCCTGCAGCGGCCGCGTGATCGCACGCGCGAACAGGATCGCGAGAATCACCGCCAGCACGCTCGACACGAGCACCATCCTGACGATCCGTTCGCCCAGCATGCCGTCCGGCGCGAGCACGTCGGCCAGCGGGCGCGCCATCCCGAGCACGACGAAGCGGCTGCCCTCGTCGTGCCCGAACGGCGTGCGCACGAACGCGAACATCTGGCCCGGCGCCTGATCGGGCTGCGCGAGTCCATTGAGCGTCACGTTCGTGCGCCCGCTGTCGAACAGCACGCGCGTGACGGCAAAACGGTCCTGCATCAGCACGCGCCGGCCGCGATCGAAACCGAACGCCTGTTCCGGATCGGGATGCACGAGAAAATCGCCCCACTCGTTCGCGAGATAGACCGCATAGTCGTCCGGCAGATCGCGTTCGATCCGGTCGAACACCCGGGAAAGCTCGACGTCGACGACGAGCGCGCCGACCGTCTGACCCGACGCGTCGACCACCGGCGTCCCGACGCGCAGGATCGGCAGCCCTTGCGCCGCATGCGATCCCGTCTCGTGATTGATCACGATCGGCGACAGGTAGATATGACCGGGCGCCGTCGCCAGCGTATCGAATACGTAGGAGAACTGCCCTTTCTCCTGAAACGCGCTTTCGGGCAGCACGACGATGCCGCGCGCATCGCGATCCACGTGAATGCGTTCGATCCCGAAATGCCCGCTTGCGATCAGGCGGATCTGCAGGTATTCCGCATGATTTCTCATGAAGCTGTAATACACCTGCTCGAGCCGCATGCGTCGCGCGTTGTCCGCATTGTCGCCGCCCGCGACGGCCGCGGACGACGGCAACTGCGCGAGCACGAGCGCGTCGTCCGCAACGTCGGCGAGCGCGGTCGTGAAGCGCTGCCCGAGCAGTTGCGTCGACATCAGCAGACTGTGCTGCGCTTCCTGCACGAGCATCGCGCGGTTGGCGCGATACGCGTAGTAGCCGGTCGTGCCCGACGCGATCACGCCGATGCACGCGAACAGCACCGACAGCTTCGACGTGAGCCCGAGCCGGATCATTTTGCGAACCGCTCCGGCCGATCGCCCGACACGATGCGGCTCCACAGCGACTCGCGGCGCGCGATGTCCTCCACGGGCTGGAGCCACACGAGATGCTGGCGCCCGGTATCCAGGCCGCGCGGCTCGAGCGTGTTCGCGAGCCCCTGACGCTCGGTCAGCAGCGTGCCGATCGCCGGTTCGAGCATGTAGTTGATCCACGCGAAGGCAAGCTCCGGCCGTCGCGCGCCGCGCGTGACGGCCCAGCAATCGAGCCACGCGAGCGCGCCTTCGTCCGGGATCACGTAGCCGACGTCCGCGCCGGCGCGACGCAACTGCTCGACCTGCTGCGTGCCGTAGTTGCCGAACATCAGCGCCGCGCGATGCTGGATGAACAGCGCGGTCGCTTCCTCGGGAAGCGTGTAGTACGTCAGCAGGTTGCGGCGCAGGTCGATCAGCTTGCGGGCCACGGCAAGCGTCTGCGCGGGCGACAGGCGGAACGGATCGGGATAGCCGAGCGCCAGCGCCGTGAACGAGAAATTGTGCTGCGCGCTGTTGAAGTCGAGCACCTTGCCGCGATAGCGCGGATTCCACAGTTCGCGCATCGAGCGCGGCGCGGCCGGCACCTGCTTGCGGTCGTAGATCAGCCCCATCGACGAATACGTGAACGGGATCGCGTAGGACGCGCCGTCCTGCACGAGGCCGCCGATCGTCGCGAGCTGCTGGAAATTCGGCAATTGCCGCCGCCGGTTCGGGATATGCGACAGGTCGATCGGCGCGAGCAGGCGTTCATGCGCATAGCGCTGGATCTCGGCCGTGTTCGCGGCCAGCACGTCGTACGGCGGCGGCGACGCGCTGTGCATCCGCGTCCACAACGCTTCGTCGGAATCGACCAGCGTCACTTCGACGCGCACATGAAACTGCGTCTCGAATGCGCTGACGATATCGCTATCCGCGTAACCGGGCCAGGCCAGCACGCGCAGCACGTTGTCGTTGACGGTTTCGGGAGAGACGGCGAAGGCCGGCAGAGCGGGCGCGAGCCAGCCCAGCATCGATATGACGAGCAGCATGCGCACGGCGCCGCGGGCGCGCGCGCATGCGCCGATTCCCCTGATCAATCGGACCCCGCGTGAATCGCCCGCCTGCATCCGACTGTCCTTTTTTGAGTCGATGCGATATCCCGCAACGAGACCATAAAACGCAGGGTCACGCAATCGGAACAAGCCGCACATCGCGCATATTCGCGGGCCTCGCGGCCGAACGTCCCCCAATTACAGGGGCCCGTGTGGGGGGGCCGCGCCTTTCCTTTTCAGGCCGCGCATCGGACAATGTGCCGCGCCCGACGGCGCGGCGCCGCTCCGGCCCGCGCACGGCGACGACGCGCTCCGCCCACGCCGATGAAACGCTACGAAACCCTCGCCCACACGATCGCCGACGACATCCGCAACGGCAACCTTGCAGTCGGCACGCGCCTGCCGTCGCTGCGGCAGATCATCGCGCAGCATGGCGTAAGCCAGTCGACGGTGTTTCGCGCGTACTACCTGCTCGAACAGTGGGGACTGATCCGCGCGCGCGAACGCTCGGGCTACTACGTCGCGCCGGGCGCCCAGCCGGCCGCGAGCCCGACGACGAAACGCCGCGCGAGCCGTGCCGGCGTCACGCGCAAGGTCGACATCAGCAGCCTCGTGTTCTCCGTGCTCGATGCGGCCACGCAGCCCGGCATCGTGCCGCTCGGCTCCGCATTCCCGGCGCCGCAGCTGTTTCCGCTGCCGCGCCTGGCGAAGTCGCTCGCGCAGGCCACGCGGCTCGTGAGCCCGTGGAGCACGGTCGTCGACCTGCCGCCCGGCAACGAGGCGCTGCGCCAGCAGATCGCGCGGCGCTATCTCGCGACCGGCATCTCGCAGCCGATCGACGAAATCGTCGTCACGAACGGCGCGCTCGAAGCACTGAACCTGTGCCTGATGGCGGTGACGCGCCCCGGCGACGTCGTCGCCGTCGAAGCACCGGGCTTCTATGCGGCGTTGCAGGCAATCGAGCGGCTCGACCTGCGCGCGGTCGAGATTCCCGTCGATCCGCGCACGGGCCTCGATCTCGATGCGCTCGCGAACGCGCTCGACCGGCACGACATCCGCGCGTGCTGGTTCATGACCAATTTCCAGAACCCGACCGGCGTCACGCTGACCGCCGAAAAAAAGCGCGCGCTCGTCGAATTGCTCGCGGCGCGCAACGTGCCGCTGATCGAGGACGACGTGTACGGCGAACTGCATTTCGGCCCGGACTATCCGCTGCCCGCCCGCGCGTTCGACCGTCATGGCCTCGTGATGCACTGCAGTTCGTTCTCGAAAACGCTCGCGCCCGGCTACCGGATCGGCTGGGCCGCCGCGGGCCGGTTCGCGGAGAAGGTGCAGCGGCTCAAGCTGATGACGACGCTGTCGGCCAGCATTCCCGCGCAGGCCGGCATCGCGAACTATCTCGAGCACGGCGGCTACGACCGGCACCTGCGCAAGCTGCGCGGCGCGCTGCACACGCAGCTCGACCGGATGGACGACGCGCTGCGGCGCTGGCTGCCGGCCGGCGTCGAATGGGTACGGCCCGACGGCGGGTATTTTCTGTGGCTCGCGTTTCCCGACGCGATCGACGCGATGGAGTTGCATCGCCAGGCGATCGAACGCGGCATCAGCTTCGCGCCGGGCCCGCTGTTTTCGGCCGCGCACGGCTTCGAGCGCTGCGTGCGCGTGAATTTCGGCCATCCGTGGAGCCACGACATCGAGCGCGCGATCCACGTGCTCGGCGAACTGGTCGCGCAGCCGTCGGTTCGCAAGGCAGGCTGATCGCGCAACGCGTGCTGCGCCGGCCGCGTCACGGCCATGCAGACGATCCGTACGCGGGTTACATTGCAGGTCCCGCCGCCCTTTCCCGATTGCCCATGAGCCAATTGCCTTACCTCGATCACGACGCGCTGCTGAAACTGACGGCCGAAGCGGCGCACGTCACGCAGCCGTGCACGTGCACGAAGACCTCGCTCGCCGGCTGGACGACCCTGCCGCTGTCGCTGCCGGACACCCAACTGATCGAAGTGGCCACGCTCATCCCGCCGGGCGAACCCGAGCCGACCTACGCGGAATATCATCCGGCCGGCACGCGTTACGCGTCGGACGACGCGCCGATCGCGCCGCGCCATTTCCCGTACAACCGCTGCGCCGTCAGCCGCTGTCGCGCGTGCGGCCGCCTGTTCCTGCGCTACCAGGAAGGCGGCGGCTACTTCATCGACCAGCGCATTCGCGCGCTCGATCCGGCGCTCGTTGTCGACGCGTGACGTCGGCCGTGGGCATGCGCGCATGCCCGGCCCACGCCGGCGCCCCGCCGGCCATCTGCTGCGTCTTTTTCGTTCCGATCTGCTGCTTGTCGCGCCGCATCGCGTTCCCTACGCTGTCTTCCGTTGCCTGACATCCGTCGCAACGCCTTCCCGCGCCGCGCGCCATGCGCCGTGGCGCCTCTCGCGTATCACGTCATGTATCGATATACCGATTTCGACCGGGCGCTCGTGCACAGCCGCGCCGCCCAGTTCCGCGACCAGCTCGAACGCTGGCAGCAAGGCACGCTCGGCGAGGACGCGTTCCGGCCGCTGCGCCTGCAGAACGGCTGGTACGTGCAGCGCCACGCGCCGATGCTGCGCGTCGCGGTGCCGTACGGCGAGTTGTCGAGCGCGCAGCTTCGCATGCTCGCGCGGATCGCGCGCGACTACGACGTACCCGACGACGCCACCTACCGCGCCGCGTGCGACGCGCAGGCGTTGCTCGGCACGTTGCGCCTGCCGACCCGCAGCGCGCACTTCACGACGCGCACCAACGTGCAGTTCAACTGGATTCCGCTGGCGAAGGCGGCCGACGTGATGGACCTGCTCGCGACCGTCGACATGCACGGCATCCAGACGAGCGGCAATTGCATCCGCAACATTTCGTGCGACGAACGCGCGGGCGTCGCGCCGGACGAGATCGCCGATCCGCGCCCGTTCGCCGAAGTGATGCGCCAGTGGACGACGCTGCACCCGGAATTCGCGTTCCTGCCGCGCAAGTTCAAGATCGCGATCACGGGCGCGACCGAAGACCGCGCGGCGACCGACTGGCACGACGTCGGGCTGAAGCTCGTGCGCGACGACGCGGGCGCGCTCGGCTTTCGCGTGAGCGTAGGCGGCGGGATGGGCCGCACGCCGACGATCGCGACGCTGCTGCGCGCGTTCCTGCCGTGGCAGCACGTGATGAACTACATCGAGGCGATCGTCCGCGTGTACAACCGCTACGGGCGGCGCGACAACAAGTACAAGGCGCGGATCAAGATTCTCGTGAAGACCGAGGGGCAACGCTACATCGACGACGTCGAGGAAGAGTTCCGCCAGATCGTCGTCCACGACGGCGGCCCGCACACGATCCCGCAAGCCGAATTCGATCGCGTCGCCGCGTCGTTCGTCCCGCCGCGGTTGAAGCCGCGCACGCTCGAGCTCGCGGACGCGAACGCGCGCGTGTCCGCGCAGGCGAGCCGTCATCCGGCGTTCGCGCGCTGGCTCGCCCGCAATGTCGCCGATCATCGCGACCCGGCGCTGCGCATCGTCACGCTGTCGTTCAAGCGCCGCCTGCAGGCGCCCGGCGACGCGTCGCCGGACCAGCTCGACGCGCTCGCCGATCTCGCCGACCGCTTCTCGGCCGGCGAGGCGCGCGTCACGCACACGCAGAACGTCGTGCTGCCGTGGGTACACGTCGACGACCTGTTCCTGCTGTGGGAAAACGCCCGCGCGATCGGGCTCGCGAGCGCGAATGTCAGGCTGCTGACCGACATGATCGCGTGCCCGGGCGGCGATTTCTGCGCGCTCGCGAACGCCCGCTCGATTCCGGTCGCCGACGCGATCGCCGAGCGCTTCGACGATCTCGACCTGCTGCACGACATCGGCGACATCGACCTGCACATCAGCGGCTGCATCAACTCGTGCGGCCATCATCACAGCGGCCACCTCGGCATCCTCGGCGTCGACAAGGACGGCGCGGAGTGGTACCAGGTCACGCTCGGCGGGTCGGACGGCTCGATCGCAAGCGGCCCCGCGCGGCCGGGCAAGGTGATCGGCCCGTCGTTTTCGGCGGACGAGATCGTCGACGTCGTCGACGCGATCGTCAACGCGTATCTCGACGCGCGCGTCGACGCGAACGGCCGCAGCGAACGATTCATCGACACGGTGCGCCGCGTCGGCACGGAGCCGTTCAAGGCCGCCGCGAACGCCGCACGTCATCAGGAAGAACCCGTATGAACCACGAGATCGCGAACGCAAACGAACGCATCCGGCTGCTGACGCCGGCCGACCATGCCGACGATACAGAGCAGCACGGCGCGACGACGCTGACGATCGGCAACGACGAGGCACTGCCGCCGCTCGCCGCGCGCATCGCGCAGGCCGAGCGCATCGACCTGCAGTTTCCGTCGTTCACCGACGGCCGCGCATACAGCCAGGCCTACCTGCTGCGCAAGCGCTACGGCTTCGCCGGCGACCTGCGCGCGACCGGCGACGTCCTGGTCGACCAGTTGCTGCTGATGGAACGCACGGGGTTTTCGAGCGCGGTGCTCGGCGACGACACCGACCTCACGGCCGCACGGCGGCAGCTCGACCGGTTTCCGGGCTTCTATCAGCGCGATGCGAGAACGACGATGCCGCCGCAGGACGCGACAGCGCAGCCCGGAAAATGAAACGGGCGGCTCGCTGGCCGCCCGTACGATGAACCGGAAGCAAAACCGGCCGGCGCCCGCCGTCACGCGGGCGCCGCCGGCGTTCAGCGCGCCGCCGCCGGCTTGCCGAACCCGCCGAGGATCTTCTTCTCGAGCGCGATGTAATCGCGGCCGAAGTGGTGATCGCCCTGCGTCTTGATCACGTCGGCGCCCGTGTTCGCGAGCGCCGGGCACATCGTGTCCGTCTCTTCCGCGCCATAGAAGCACTGCACGAGCGCCGGCGGCACCTTCGCGATTTCCGGCGCGACCTTCAGCGCCTTGTCGCTCGCGGGCATGCCGAGCCAGCCCGTCACGCGGATCTGGAAATCGGCCGACGGCGCGAAGCCGAGCAGCGACATCACCGCGACCTTGTCGCGCAGGTCGGCGGGCAGCCGGTTGTACGCGAACGGCATCACGTCGGCGCCGAACGAGTAGCCGACCAGCGCCACGCGGTTCGCATGCCAGCGCGCCGTGTAGGTGCGCATCACGCGGGCCAGATCGCGGCTCACCTGCGCGGGCGGCTTCTCGCTCCAGAAGTAACGCAGCGCGTCGATGCCGACCACCGACACGCCGTCGCGCTGCAGCGCCTCGGCGATCGTCTTGTCGAGATCGCGCCAGCCGCCGTCGCCCGAGATCACGATCGCGAGCCGGTCGCTGCCGCCCTTGGCCGGCAGCTCGACGAGCGGCAGGTCCGACACGTCGAGTTCGTCGCTGCTGCTGGTGTCGCGCAGGTGCGACGTGACGAGCGATACGAGCTTCGCGGTGTCGCCCGCGGCAGCCGTTTCGACGAAACCCGGCATCGCACGGCGCACGATCGTCGAATCGGGCGGGCACGGCTTGAAGCGCGGATCGAGCTTCGCGGCCGAACCGACCGCGACGACGCCGGCGATCGTGTTCTCCGGCGCCATCGACAGGATCTGCTTCGCGATCGCGCCGCCCTGGCCCACGCCCGCGACGATCGGCGTGAAATAGCGCGACGACTGCGCAAGCCGTTCGAGTTGATGACTGACCGCCTCGGCGTCGCCGTCGAGGTGATGGCAGGCCTCCTGCTTCGCGGCGAGATTCGCCGCGTAACGCCCGGAATCGACGCCGACCGTCATCGCCCCGGCTTTCGCGAGCGCGTCGGCCGCCTGCTGATCGGCGGCATGCCAGCCGGCCTCACGCGAGAACAGCACGACGAAACCGCGCAGCGGCCCGCTCGGCTTGGTCACGGTCACAGGCCCGTAGCGGCCGCCAGAGACAGTTTCGGCTTTCACTGCGGCCGGCTGCGCGGCGCACGCGGCGCCGGCCAACATCATTCCCGCGCAGGCGGCTGCCGCCCTCGCGATTAACTTCTTCGACATCATGAACGCCGACCTCCAGCCAGCAATGACAGATCCGCCAGCGTGACGAACACGCCGACCGAGCCCGAGGCCGCGAGATAACGCGGCTCCCAGTGCGGTTCGAACTTGCTCTTGAAAGCGCGCAAGCCGCGGAAGTTGTAGAAGCGGCCGCCGAAGCGCCAGACCATCAGGCCGAGCCGGTGGAACGGCGACGGCATCTTCGCCGCCCCCATCCCCGAGAACGGCGCGATGCCCAGGCTCAGCTTGCGGAACCCCGCTTCCTTCAGATGCAGCGCGAGCTGCGTAAACAAATACTCCATCGCGTACGGCGAAGCCTCCGGCAGATGGCGCATCACGCCGACCGTCGCCTCGGTGTTCAGGTCGGTCGTCATGAACGTGACGAACGCGATCGGCTTGTCGGCCTGCCGCACCAGCATCACCGACTGCGTCGACAGATAGCCGTCGTGGAACGCGGCCACCGAGAAGCTCTTCTCGCGCGCATCGCGGCTGTCGAGCCAGCCGTCGGAGATGTCGCGCAGCGCCGGCAGCGCGGCCGGTACGTCGCCCGGCGCGATCACCTCGACCGTCAGCGCATCCTTGTCGCCGCGGCGCAGCGCGTAGCGCAGGTGCGACCGGTTCGATCCCTTCAGGTCGAACTGGTCGAGCGCGATATGCGCTTCCTCGCCGAGCTTCATCAGCGTGAGCCCCGCGTCGAGATACAGCGGCAACGCGTTCGCGCGCACCTGGTAGAACGCCGCGCGGCCGCTGTGCGCGTGTGCGAGCGCGATGAACTTGCTGATCAGCGCCGGCCACTCTTCACGCGGGCCGACCGGGTCGTGCAGCGCGGCCCACGTGCGGCCGTTCTTCGCGTACATCAGGAACGCGCGACGCGATTCGGAAAACAGGAACGACTTGTCGCCCATCAGCGCGAGGCCCGCGTCGCTGCACTCCTGCGCGCGAATGATCTGCTCCGCGTCGATCAGGTCCTGCTCCGCGGGTTTCACGAAACGCCCGGGCGCCGGGCGCAGCAGTTGCCACAGCGCGAACAGCGCGACGAACACGCCGGACGCGAGCGTCGCGCGCAGCGCCCGCGGCGCGCGCGCATCGAACGAGAAATGCGACCACAGATCGCGCGTGTACGGCACGTCGCGGAACGCGAAGAACAGCACCCACACGGCCAGCATCAGCACCATCGCCACCGACACGAACCAGCTGACGGTGAAGCGCTCGGCGAGCAGCGACGAATGACGGTTGAACCGGCGACGGCTGACGAGCAGCAGCACGAGCAGCGTGCCGAGCACGCCGGCCTCGACGAACGCGAGGCCCTTGGCCAGCGACAGCGCGAGGCTCGCGAGCGTCAACGCGAAGGTCATCCACCACGCGCCGTCGAGCCGGCGCAGCAGCCCGCGCGCGACGAACAGCAGCGCGACGCCGAGCACGCTGCAGATCACCTGCGAGCCTTCGAGCACCCACAGCGGCACGATGTGGCGCAGGATCGCGATCCGGTGCCAGAACGCGGGCGTCGCGCTCGAGATCACCAGCATCCCGCCGACCGCGAATGTCACGAGGCTCAGGAACACCGGCGCGAGCTGCGACACGCGCACGGCCTGCCGCGTCACGAGCCGGCGCCGCAGCGCGCGGCCCTCGAAACCGGCCAGCAGGCCGGCCGACAGCACGAGCGGCACGCCGAAGTAGATCGCGCGATACGCGATCAGCGCGGCAACCATCGCATGCGCGGGCACTTCGCGACCGAGCGTGAAGACCATCGCCGCTTCGAACACGCCGATCCCGCCCGGCGTATGGCCGATCATCCCGAGCAGCAAGGCCGCCGCGTAGACGGTGATGAAGGTCGGGAAACCGACGGGCGCCGCCGGCAGCAATACCCACAGCGTCAGGCCCGCGGCGGCGACGTCGAGCACCGCATAGACGACCTGCGCGACGAGATCGCGCCGCGACGGCACGTCGAACGACAGCCATTTGAAGCGCGTGACGACCGGGCGCGCAGTCTTGCCGCAAAGCACGACCAGCGCGGCAAGCGCGACGAGCAACGCGGCGCCCGTCCACGTGAGCACGCCGGGCGCGACGTGCAGCATCGCGGCGAGCGCCTCCGGCACGCACACCATGCCGACCGCCGTCATCAACACCATCGCGAGCGCCAGCGTGCCGCTCGTAAACACCGTCATCCGGCCGATCTGGGCGGGCGTGACGCCCGACACGCCGTACACGCGCGCACGCACGGCCCCGCCCGTCAACGCACCGAAGCCGGTCGCGTTGCCCAGCGCGGAACCGGCGATCGCGCCGATCCACAGCGCGACGCGCGGCACCTTCGCCGCGACATAGCGCAGGCCGACCGCATCGCGGGCGACGAGCGCGAGATAGCTGAGGGCCGTCGCGGCCAGCGACGCGCCCCATTCGCCGATGGACATGTGACGCAGCTGCCGGATCACGGACCGGTAGTCGACGGATTCCGACAGATGCTGGAAAACCACGATCAGCAGCAGGCCGATGCCGAGCGCGAGCAGCGGCGACAGCACGCGCTCGTGGCGGATCAGCGCCCGGGCACGGGCGATCACCGCCTCGGCACGGCCGGGCGAACCAGGGTGGCGGGAAGACATAACGTGTTCAGTGGTGGTGCATAGCGTGTCGCGGCGCGGGTTGGCCGGGCGGCGACCAGTCTGGTTGTTCTGCATGGGCGGCCGGCCGAAGACGGGCGCGGCGCCTGGATCAGAACTTACGAGTATACGGAACTTATATTACAGAATCTTTCACGTCACCTTTGTGCGGATTTGTGGTTTCTCGCGCATCGAAACGCATAAAGAAACCGTGCGTCCCACGAACGCAAGGTGCGCATCATACCGGCAACGGAGGTAGTTTTTTCATCGGATGAATGACTTGTGATGCATTTCGGTGGAATTTACCGCGCCGAGCCCGCCGGGTGAGGACGAAAACGCGAGGGCGCGGCGCGGTGCGGAATGGCGGCGGGCCGATTCGCCGCGCCCCTCCGCGGCGCACCGCCGGTACGGACATACGCCACCGCGCGTTACTTCGCCCGCTCATGCTCCCCATCCCGATCGCCTTGTAGTCGTATGTCGGGTAGAACTCCGTCCGGTACGCGCCCCAGGCCGTATCCTCGAGCACGCGGTTGACCTCGCGCAGCCGCGACGCCGGCAGCCGCAGCACGACGATCTGCCCGATCCCCATCGTCACCGTCCAGCTCACCACCTCGACGCCCGGCGGCGGAAACGCCTTGTAGAACCCCTGCTTCGCGAGTTGCGCATTCAGTTCGGCAAGCGGGCGCGACTGGTCGTGCTTCAGGAACACGGTCAGCAGCACCGCATTGTCGGGCGTCGCAGCGGCCGAACCTGCCGGCACCGTCGACTTCTGGCCGATGGCCGGTGCGCTGGAAACCGCGGTGGCCGCCAACGCGGCGGCAATCACGAACGTTCGAATCGGAAAATGCGGGAAGACGGTCATCACGCGACTCCATGGCTTCGTGGGGGAGCCGCCATCATGCGCCGCCGGGTCCATTGCTGCAGCGAGTGGCCGATGCGGTGACGCCGCGCCCGAGCGGCTGGCGTTTCCGCTCGAAGCGTTCGTGCACGCCGATCAGGCGCGCGCATGGGAGCGCCAGCAATCAACCTGCCCGCGAAACTGGCTGACAACCGCCCGCCGCTCACCCGATTCAATACACGTCGCGCATGTAGCGCCGTGCCTTCGAAAGCCGCGCGACGTAGTCGTTCGCGGCTTCGTCCGACATGCCGCCGTGCGTGGCGACGATCGCCTTCAGCGCCGTATCGACGTCCTTCGCCATCCGCGCGGCGTCGCCGCACACGTAGAAGTGCGCGCCTTCCTCCAGCCATGCGAACAGCTCGGCGCCCTGCTCGCGCATCCGGTCCTGCACGTAGACCTTGTCGGCCTGGTCGCGCGAGAACGCGAGATCGAGCCGCGTGAGGAACCCGCTGTCGCGCATCGCGCTCAGCTCGTCGCCGTAGTAGAAGTCGGTCTGCGCGTGCTGCTCGCCGAAGAACAGCCAGTTGCGCCCGCGCGCGCCGCGCGCCTGCCGCTCGTGCAGGAAGCCGCGGAACGGCGCGACGCCGGTGCCCGGCCCGACCATCACGATCGGCACGTCGCCGTTCACCGGCGGCCGGAAATGCGCGGACTTCTGCACGAACACGGGCACGCGGCCGTCGTCCGCGCGATCGGCGAGGAACGTCGACGCGACGCCTTTGCGCGCGCGCCGGCCGTTGTGATAGCGCACGGCCGACACGGTCAGGTGAATCTCGCCCGCGTGCGCGCTCGGGCTCGACGCGATCGAATACAGGCGCGGCTGCATGCGCTTGAGCATGCCGACCAGCTCCGCGCCCGACAGCTCGACCGGGTATTCGTGCAGCACGTCCGCAAGCTGTTGCCCCCACAACCATTGCTTGAGGTCGGCCTTGCGATCGTCGCCGAGCAACGACTTCAGCGCGCCGTTCGCGCTGCGCGACGCGATGAAGGCCAGCGTGTCCGGATGCGGGCGCGTGATGTCGAAGTGGCGCGCGAGCGCATCGCCGAGCCGGATGTCGCCGACGCCCGGCACCGACACGGGTGCATCGGCCTTCAGCGCGGTGACGGACAGCAGCTCGTCGACCAGCTCCGGGCAGTTGGTCGGCCACACGCCGAGCGCATCGCCGGTTTCGTATTCGAGGTTCGCGCCCTGGGTCGACAGCGACACGTAGCGCGTGTCCTTCGCGGCGCCCGGCCGGTTCAGCCGCAGGTTCGCGACGAGTTTCGACGGCGCCGGATGCGCTTTCGTCGGCAGCAGCCCCGACGGGCTCAATCCACCGGCCGGCACCGCGTGCAGCGCGGCATCGGCCTCCTTGATCCGCGCGACGACGCGCTCGAGCCATTGATCGGCATCGTGCTGGAATTCGACGTCGCAATCGACGCGCGCGCACAGGCGCGCCGCGCCGAGTTCCGCGAGCCGCGCGTCGAGCCGGCGGCCGTGGCCGCAGAACTGGTCGTAGTTGCGGTCGCCGAACGCGAGCACCGCGAAATGCACGCCGTCGAGGCGCGCGGCGCTGCCGCCCTGCAACGCGTCCCAAAACTCGCTGCCGTTGTCGGGCGCATCGCCGTCGCCGAACGTGCTCGTCATCAGCAGCACGTATTGCGCGCCGGCCAGCGACGCGACCGGATAGTCGGACATGCACGCGGTGCGGATCTCGAAGCCCGCGTTCATCAGCTTGGTCGCGTAATCGTCGGTCAACGATTCGATGTTGCCGGTCTGCGACGCCCACAACAACGTGACCTTCGGGCGCGGGCGCACGATGCGCACGCTGCCGGCCGCGGCAGCGTCGGCCGGCAGCGCGGGCGCGGCACGCTCCGCGGCGTGCGCGGGCAGCGAGCGGCTGAACAGCCCCGCGAGCATGCCGTCGAGCCAGAACCGCACGGGCGGCGTCAGCGGCGCGCCGGCCGGCAGCACGGGCACGCTGCCTTCGCGACGGCCGGCGCTCGCCTTCAACCCGCTGACGAGGCCGGCCACGTACAGCCGCTCGGTGTCGGTCAGCGGCGGCGGCGCGAAATCGGCGACGCCGAGCGCGGCCGCGAAAGTGTCGATGTCTGCCATGTCGGATTCCTGTGAGGCCGTGATCGGCGCTATCGCGGGCACGGGCGCGGGCGGTGCATCGTCCTCGCGTGCGTCGGTGCGCGCCGTGTCGTCGGCGGTCGACGCGAACGCGTCCGTGTCGACACGCGTCAGCGCGACCGCGCAGTATTTCAGTTCGGGTTGCTGCGATTCCGCGTCGATCGCGTCGTTCGTCACCGCGTTGATGCACAGGTCGTCGCCGTACACGTCGTTCCAGTGCATCGGCGCGAAGCAGTTGCCGCGCCGCACGCGGTCGGTCACGACGGCCGGCAGCACCGCGCGGCCGCGCGCCGAACGGATCTCGACGCTGTCCTTCGCGGCGATGCCGAGCGCGCGCGCATCGTCCGGGTGCAGTTCGACGAACGGGCGCGGGTTGAGCTTGTTCAGCATCGCGACCTTGCCCGTCTTCGTCATCGTGTGCCACTGATGCTGCAGCCGCCCGGTGTTCAGCACGATCGGGAACGTGTCGTCGGGCAGCTCGGCCGGATCGACGTGCGGCCGCGCGAAAAAGCGCGCCTTGCCCGACGGCGTGGGGAACACGATGCGCGGCGCATCGCTGCCGTCGGCTGCCGTGCGCAGCGGCTGGCTCACGCCGTCGTTCAGGTAGCGGATCGGGTGCCGCTCGCGCGCGGCGCCCGGCGCGACCGGCCACTGTACGGGCCCGTCGCGCAGCGCCGCGTGGCTCGCGCCGCGCAGGTCGTAGCCGGTCGCCGGATTCGAGAAACGGACGATCTCGTCGAACACGTCGGCCGCCGACGCATAGTCGAACGCATCGCCGAAGCCCATCGCGCGCGCGACTTCCGCGATGATGCGCCAGTCGGGCAGCGCGTCGCCGGGCGGCGCGACCGCCGCGCGCATCAGCGTCATGTTGCGCTCGGAATTGATCATCACGCCGTCGCCCTCGGCCCACAGCGCGCCGGGCAGCAGGATGTCCGCGTAGCGGTTGGTCTCGGTGTCGAGGAACGCGTCCTGCGCGATCACGAGTTCCGCGGCTTGCAGCCCGGCGATCACGTTGCGCCGGTTCGGCACGGTCGCGACCGGGTTCGTGCAGACGATCCAGCATGCCTTGATGTCGCCGGCCGCCATCCGCTCGAACAGGTCGACCGTGCCGTTGCCGGTGTCCTTGCGCAGCGTGCCGGCCGGCACGCGCCACAGGTTCTCGACGAAGCGCCGGTCGTCATCGGACGCCACCGAGCGCTGGCCCGGCAGCCCCGGCCCCATGTAGCCCATCTCGCGTCCGCCCATCGCGTTCGGCTGGCCGGTCAGCGAGAACGGCCCGCTGCCCGGGCGGCAGATCGCGCCGGTCGCGAGATGCAGGTTGCAGATCGCGTTGGTGTTCCACACGCCGTGCGTGCTCTGGTTGAGCCCCATCGTCCAGCAGCTCATCCATTCCTGCGCGTCGCCGATCCATTGCGCGGCCGTGCGGATCTCGGCTTCCGCGAGCCCCGTGATCGCGGCGACGCGCTCGGGCGTGTAGTCGGCGAGGAACGCGGGCATCGCGTCCCAGCCTTCGGTGTACGTATCGATGAACGCGGCGTCGGTGCGCCCGTTCGCATGCAGCAGATGCAAGAGCCCGTTGGTCAGCGCGAGATCGGTGCCCGGCCGGATCTGCAGGAACAGGTCGGCCTTGTCGGCGGTGCCGGTGCGGCGCGGATCGACGACGATCAGCTTCGCGCCGGCCTTCACGCGATCCATCATCCGCAGGAACAGGATCGGGTGACAGTCGGCCATGTTCGCGCCGATCACGAAGAACAGGTTCGCGCGATCGAAATCCTCGTACGACCCGGGCGGGCCGTCCGCGCCGAGCGACTGCTTGTAGCCGGTGCTCGCGCTCGCCATGCACAGCCGCGAATTCGACTCGATGTTGTTGGTACCGACGAAGCCCTTCGCGAGCTTGTTGACGAGGTATTGCGCCTCGATCGACATCTGCCCCGACACGTAGAACGACAGCGCATCGGGCCCGTGCGTATCGAGCACCGCGCGCAGCCGCCGCGCGGTCTCGGCGATCGCGTCGCGCGCCGGCAGCGGCACGAGGTCGTCCTCGCGGGCGCGGCGCACGAACGCGCGGTCGAGCCGCCCGGAACGGCGCAGCGCGACGTGCGCGGACGAACCCTTCGTGCACAGCCGCCCGAAGTTGGTCGGATGGTCGGCGTCGCCGGACACCTTGACGACTTCGCCATCCTCGACGTGCAGCACCATCCCGCAGCCGACGCCGCAGTACGGGCACACGCTCTTGACGGGGGTGGCGGTCATGCGTGCTCCGGGGCGCTCAGGCCGCAATCCATACGAAGCCGTCCTCGACCCGCGACGGATACGCGCTCACCGATTTCTCGGGCGCTTCCAGGCATTCGCCGGTGCGCAGGTCGAAGTGCTGCTTGTACAACGGCGATGCAACGACGACGCGCTCGCCGAGACTGCCGATCAGCCCGCGCGACATCACGGCGGCCTGCGACACGGGATCGACGTTGTCGATCGCGAACACGCCGCCTTCCTCGGCATGCGCGACGTGAAACACGGCGACCTGCTCGCCGTTGACGAGCGCGCATACGCCGGTGTTCGGCACGATGTCGTCGAGCGGGCACACGCGGGTCCAGGACAGCGGAAGACGATCGTTCATGATGGGCTCCTTGGAAAAGACGCTGGTGTCGGTCAGCGTCAAACGGTTGCGGGTTCGGCGACGACGGGAATCGACACGGGCTTGCCGCCCACGCGCTCGCCGGGCGTCGCGGGCCGGATCTGGCCGCGCGTCTCGACGAATTCGATGGTCGTATCCGGCGCGTCGCTGTTCACGAAGTGGCGGAAGCGCTTGCGCGTGTCGGGATCGGTGACGGCGCGCTTCCATTCGCACTCGTAGGTGTCGACCACGTGCTGCATGTCGGCTTCGAGCTCGGCCGCGATCCCGAGCTTGTCGTGCACGACGACGTCGGCCAGATAATCGAGGCCGCCTTCGAGGTTGTCGCGCCACACGCTGGTGCGTTGCAGCCGGTCGGCCGTGCGCACGTAGAACATCAGGAAGCGGTCGATATAGCGGATCAGCGTGTCGCGATCGAGATCGGACGCGAGCAGTTCCGCGTGGCGCGGCTTCATCCCGCCGTTGCCGCACACGTACAGGTTCCAGCCCTTCTCGGTCGCGATGATGCCGACGTCCTTGCCCTGCGCTTCCGCGCACTCGCGCGTGCAGCCGGACACGCCGAACTTGATCTTGTGCGGCGCGCGCAGCCCCTTGTAGCGATTCTCCAGGTCGATCGCGAGGCCGACCGAATCGTCGACGCCGTAGCGGCACCACGTCGACCCGACGCACGACTTCACGGTACGCAGCGCCTTGCCGTACGCGTGCCCCGATTCGAAGCCGGCCGCGATCAGTTCCTCCCAGATCGACGGCAGTTGCTCGACGCGCGCGCCGAACAGGTCGACGCGCTGGCCGCCGGTGATCTTCGTGTAGAGGCCATATTTTTTCGCGACCTGACCGACCGCGATCAGCCCTTCCGGCGTGACTTCGCCGCCCGGCATGCGCGGCACGACCGAATACGTGCCGTCGCGCTGGATGTTCGCGAGGTAGTAGTCGTTCGAATCCTGCAGGCCCGCGTGCTCCCTCTTCAGCACGAACTCGTTGAAGCACGACGCGAGGATGCCCGCGACGGCCGGCTTGCACACGTCGCAGCCGAGCCCGCGGCCGTGCTTGTGCAGCAATGCGTCGAACGTCGTGATGCGCTCGACGCGGATCAGATGGAACAGCTCCTGGCGCGAATACGGGAAGTGCTCGCACAGATGGTTGTTGACCGCGAGGCCCTGCTTCTTCATCTCGGCCTTCATGATCTGCGTGACGAGCGGCACGCAGCCGCCGCACGACGTGCCGGCGCCCGTGCACGTCTTCAGCGCGCCGAGGCTCGTCGCGCCGTCTGCGACGGCCGCGCAGATCTGCGACTTCGACACGTTGTTGCACGAGCAGATCTGCGCGCCTTCCGGCAGCGCATCGACGCCGATCGCCGGCTTCGCCGCGCCGTCCGACGACGGCAGGATCAGGAATTCCGGCGACTCGGGCAACTCGATGCGGTTCAGCATCATCTGCAGCAGCGTGCCGTACTCGGCCGCATCGCCGACCATCACCGCGCCGTGCAGGAACTTGCCGCAGTCGGACACCACGAGCTTCTTGTAGACCTGGCGGCGCTCGTCCGCGTACTGGTAGGTGCGGCTGCCGGCCGTCGTGCCGTGCGCGTCGCCAATGCTCGCGACGTCGACGCCCATCAGCTTCAGCTTGGTGCTCATGTCGGCGCCGGCGAACGCGGCCTCCGCCGCCTCGTCCGCGTCGCCCGCGAGCTGCTTCGCGACCACGCGCGCCATGTCGTAGCCGGGCGCGACGAGGCCGTACACCATGCCGTTCCAGGCCGCGCATTCGCCGATCGCGTAGATGTCGGCGTCGCTCGTGCGGCACGCGTCGTCGATCGCGATGCCGCCGCGCGGGCCGATCTCGAGCCCGCACGCGCGGGCCAGTTCGTCCCGGGGCCGGATGCCGGCCGAGAACACGATCATGTCGGTGTCGAGATGCGAGCCGTCGGCGAACGCCATCCGGTGCGCGCCTTCGGCGCCGTCGACGATTTCGAGCGTGTTCTTGCCGGTATGCACGGTCACGCCGAGCGCCTCGATCTTCGCGCGCAGCATCCGGCCGCCGCCGTCGTCGACCTGCACGGCCATCAGGCGCGGCGCGAATTCGACGACGTGCGTTTCAAGCCCCATGTCGCGCAGCGCCTTCGCGCATTCGAGGCCGAGCAGCCCGCCGCCGATCACGACGCCGCGCTTCGCGTGCGCGCCGCACGCCTGCATCGCTTCGAGATCCTCGATCGTCCGGTACACGAAGCAGCCCGCGCGATCGCGGCCCGGCACCGGCGGCACGAACGGACGCGAGCCGGTGGCGAGCACCAGCTTGTCGTACGCGAGCGTTTCGCCCGACGCGAGCGTGACCGTATGCGCGGCGCGGTCGATCGATGCGACTTGCGCGTTCAGGCGCAGGTCGAATTGCGGATGGCGCGCGAAGAAGCCGGGTTCGACGAGCGACAGCTCGTCCGCCGACTTGCCGGCGAAGAATTCCGACAGATGCACGCGATCGTAGGCCGGGCGCGGCTCCTCGCCGAGCACGGTGACCTGCAGCGCGCCGGCCGCGCCGGCTTGCGCCGCGACGCATTCGAGGAGCTTGTGGCCGACCATGCCGTGGCCGATGACGATGAGTTTCATGATGACGGTTCCTTCGGTCGATCAGTTCGCGGCGCTGGCGGCGGCCAGCGCGCGATCGCGCAGCTCGGCTTCGCGCGCCTTGTGTTCTTCGCTGAAGCGCACGGCCATCGCGCACAACGCGGTCGCGGTCACGGCAAGGCCGAGCAGGCTCAACGTGTTCTGCACGTCGCCGACGCCCTTCAGCAAGAAAGCCGCGGCGACCGCGCCGACGTTGCCGCCCGCGCCGACGATGCCCGCGACGCCGCCGAGCGCCTTGCGGTCGATGAACGGCACCAGCGCGTAGGTCGCGCCGCACGCCATGTGCGTGAAGAGGCCGAAGGTCAGCATCGCGACGAGCGCGATGCCGATGCCTTGCGCATGCGAGAACCAGATCAGCCCGAGCCCTTCGCCGATGATCAGCGCGCACAGCAGCGCCGCGCGCACGTCGAGACTGCGGCGTGCGGCGATCTTGTCGGACAGCCAGCCGCCGAGCGCGCGGGCGAACAGCGCGAGCAGCCCGAACATCCCGACCGCGAAGCCGGCGTCCTTCAGCGACAGCTTGAAGTGATCGACGTAGTACAGCGCGGCGATGTTGTGGATGAACACCTCGACGCCGAAGCACGCGCCGTACGTGACGAACAGCATCCACACGCGGTAGTTGCCGCAGGCCGCGAAGAAGCTCGCCCAGCCGCCCTTCTTGCCGCTGTCGATCGTTACGCCCTGCTTGCGCAGCGCGACGAAATCGCCTTGCGGGCAGTCCTGCGTGAAGCGCCAGTACGCCCACGCCATCACGAGCATCGCCACGCCCGGCACGACCAGCGCGATGCGCCACGACGCATCCTCGCCGAAGCCGAGCATCAGGCCCGCGGCGACGAGCAGCGGCATCAGCGCCTGCGTCGCGCCCGCGCCGGCATTGCCCCAGCCGGCCGTCGTCGCGTTCGCGGTGCCGACCACGTTCGGCGCGAACATCACCGACGTGTGGTACTGCGTGATCACGAAGCCCGCGCCGATCGCGCCGATGCCGAGCCGGCAGATCAGGAACCACAGGTAGTCGTGCGTGAACGACACGGCGAACACGGGGATCGCACCGAGCAGCAGCAGCCCGGCATACACGCGGCGCGGGCCGAACCGGTCGCACATCGGGCCGACCAGCAGCCGCACGGCGATCGTCGCGGCGACCGCGGCGATGTTGATGTTCGCGACTTGCGCCGCCGTGAGATGGAATTCGCGCGCGATCAACGGCATCAGCGGCGCGCACGCGAACCACGCGAAGAAGCATACGAAGAACGCCATCCACGTCAGATGGAACGCGCGCATCGGCGCGGTGCGGAGGCTGAAGAGATCGATACGGGTAGCTTTGTCGGTCATGTCGTCCGCCCAAACGAAAAACGGCGTCCTGCGCACCCGGTCTCGTCGAGACCCGATGCGTAGGACGCCGTTGCCCATGAAGCCCGTTGCCGGGCGCGTCAGTATTCGGTACTGCGGGCGAATCGCCGTTGATCCGCCCGAACCAGCTTACGCAAACGCCGTGCCATATCGGCACGAATCCGGCCGAAAGCCTCGTCGCACAAGGCTTGGCGGACAGCACGCGACGCGAGGCGACGCATCGCGCGCTCTCCGTCGCGATGCACCGAGGCACAGATGTGGTGCGCTGCAGCACTGTCGCCGTGCGACATCGCGGTGCGCGCGGACGGCGCACGATGCACACCGATGCGACATGGCGACGGCCCATGTGAGGCATGCGCATGCACGCGTGCGGCCATCGCGCAGTGCATCGCGGCATGCGCTGACCGCGCGTTGCGCCGGTTGGCCCGGATATTGCTGAACGCCATGCATCACCGGCAACGGCGCCGGTGGGCAGTCCCCGCAAAACCCTGCCCGCCCTTCACGGCGGGCCCGACAGGACAACGGCGTCCCCCCGTGCACGGCACGGCCGGATGCCGGTGCGTTTCGACCGCCCGCCGCCGCCGCGCAACAACGCGACATCAGACCGCCGCAGCGATGCGATGCGGCACAGGAATACGACAATGACGACAGGCAAAGTCACGCTGCTGGGCGCCGGCCCCGGCGACCCCGATCTCCTCACGCTGAAGGCGGTAAAGGCGCTGGCCGCTGCCGACGTGCTGCTGCTCGACGATCTCGTCGCGCCCGGCATCGTCGGACTCGCGCCGCAGGCGCGCGTGATCCGCGTCGGCAAGCGCGGCGGCTGCCGCTCCACGCCGCAGGCGTTCATCGAGAAGCTGATGCGTCGCTACGCGCTGCGCGGCGCGCACGTGGTGCGCGTGAAAGGCGGCGACGCGCTGCTGTTCGGGCGCGCCGGCGAAGAGCTCGCGATGCTGCGCGCGGCCGCGATTCCGGTCGAGATCGTCAACGGCATCTCGTCGGGATTCGCCGCCGCCGCGAGCCTCGGCATCTCGCTCACGCACCGCGAGCACTGCCAGGGCGTCACGTTCGTCACCGCGCACCGCCAGGACCATGGCGAACCCGACTGGGCACGGCTCGCGGCGACCGGCACCACGCTCGCGATCTACATGGGGATGAGCCGCGTCGACAGCATCGCGGCCGGCCTGCTCGCCGCGCTCCCCGCGTCGACGCCGGCGGCAGCCGTGCAATGGGCCGGCACGCCCGACGAGCACCGCTGGACCGGCACGCTCGGCACGCTCGCGCGCGGCGTCGAAGCGGCGCGGCTCGGCAGCCCGGCCGTGATCCTCGTCGGCGGCGCGATCGGCGAAGCGGCCGCGCAGGACGCGGACGCGGCAGCCGACGCGGCGCTTGCGCGGGCCGCCTGACATGCGCGGCATCGCGCGGCCTCAGCCGCTCCCCGTTTCCTTTCGCCCCTGCCGCGCGTGCGGCCTGCCTGCATCGCCCGCCGGTTGCACCGACGCATCACTGCTCCTGTTGCCCGCCTCATGAGTTCGTCCGCCCCCGCCCGCCTGCGCGTGCTGCTCGTCACCGATACCGACAAGCCGATCGGCGAACTCGGCGACGCGCTCGCGCGCCTCGGCTACGAGATGCTGAACGACGTCGCGACGCCCGCGCGCCTGCCGGCGGCCGTCGAGGAGCAACGCCCCGACGTCGTGATCATCGATACCGATTCGCCGTCGCGCGACACGCTCGAGCAGCTCGCGGTCATGCATGCGACCGCGCCGCGCCCCGTGCTGATGTTCAGCCACGACGCCGATCAGGAACTGATCCGCGCGGCGGTCGGCGCGGGCGTCAGCGCATATCTCGTCGAAGGGTTGTCGGCCGAGCGCCTCGCGCCGATTCTCGAAGTCGCGCTCGCGCGCTTCTCGCACGACGACGCACTGCGCCGCCGGCTGGCCGACGTCGAGCGCGAACTCGACGAACGCAAGCTGATCGACCGCGCGAAACGCGTGCTGATGGACCAGCGCAAGCTGTCCGAACACGACGCCTATGCGGCGCTGCGCAAGCGCGCGATGGATCAGGGCCTGCGCATCGTCGACGTCGCGCGACAATTGCTCGACGCGTCACCCCAGTCATGAGTCCAATGAATACCTCTCCTCCCGCCGCGCCGGAACGCGCGCATCTTCGCCTCGGGTTCGTCGCGCTCAGCGACGCGGCCCCGCTGATCGTCGCGCAACGCCTGAACCTCGGTGCGCGTCATGGCCTCACGCTCGAATTGAGCCGCCAGCCGTCGTGGGCGGCCGTGCGCGACAAGCTGCTCAGCGGCGAGCTCGACGCCGCGCATGCGCTGTACGGGCTCGTCTGCGGGTTGCAGCTCGGCATTGGCGGCCCGCAGGCCGACATGGCCGCGCTGATGGTGCTGAACCGCAACGGCCAGGCGATCACGTTGTCGCGCGGCCTCGCCGACGCTTACCGCGAAACCGGCAGCGTGCGCGCCGCGTTCGCGACGCTCGGCCGCAAGCCGCTGCTCGCGCAGACCTTCCCGACGGGCACGCACGCGATGTGGCTGAACGCGTGGCTCGCGTCGCACGGCATCGATCCGCTGCGCGACGTGCGCAGCGTCGTGATTCCGCCGCCCGAGATGGTCGCGGCACTCGCGGGCGGCGAGCTCGACGGCTTCTGCGCGGGCGAGCCGTGGCACGCGGTGGCCGAAGCATGCGGCGCGGGCCGCACCGTCGCCGTCACGAGCGAGATCTGGCCCGATCATCCGGAGAAGGTGCTCGCGACCCGGCGCGATTTCGTCGCGCTGTATCCGGCCACCGCACGTGCGCTGGTCCGCACGCTCGTCGACGCGTGCGCGTGGCTCGACAGCGCCGCGCACCGCCGCGAGGCGGCCGACTGGCTCGCGTCGCCCGACGCGCTCGGCGTGCCGGCCCGGTTGATCGCACCGCGCCTGCTCGGCGACTACGGCGCGGGGCCGTTCGCGACGCCGCCGCTGCCGATCCGCTTTCACGACGGCGGCGCGGTGAACCGGCCCGATCCGCGCGAGGGCCAGTGGTTCCTGTCGCAATACCGGCGCTGGGGCATGCTCGACGGCTCGCACGACGACGCGGGCATCGCCGCGGCGATCGCGCAGACCGCGTTGTATGATGCTGCGGTCGCCGAAGGCGGCGCGGCGGGTCTGTCGCAGGCGTAGCGCGTAGCCGTAGCGCGCACCGCGCAGTGCAGCCGGTACCCGCCGGCGCCACGGAGGCGGCCCGGCCGCCGACCGCCGGCCGCTCGTGCCGCTCGGGCGACACCGCGTTGCCCCCCCATCCCCGCTCCGAATCAATGCCGAAACCAACGCACGCGCCGCTCGACGTGCTGCTCACCGAAATCCGCGCGTGCCGTGCATGCGAAGCCGACCTGCCGCTCGGCCCGCGCCCGGTCGTGCGCGCGCATCGCGATGCACGCATCCTGATCGTCGGGCAGGCGCCGGGCGCGCGCGTCCATGCGAGCGGCATCCCGTGGGACGACGCGAGCGGCAAGCGGCTGCGCGACTGGCTCGACGTGGACGCCGACACCTTCTACGACGAGACGCGCTTCGCGATCGTGCCGATGGGCTTCTGCTACCCGGGCCGCGGCGCGAGCGGCGACAACCCGCCGCGCCCCGAATGCGCGCCACTGTGGATCGACCGGCTGCTGGCCGAACTGCCGTCGATCCGGCTCACGCTGCTGATCGGCCAGTACGCGCAGCGGCATTTCCTGCGCGACACACGCAAGGCGACGCTGACCGACACCGTGCATGCGTGGCGCGACTACGGCCCCGCGATCCTGCCGCTGCCGCATCCGTCGCCGCGCAACCAGGCGTGGTTCAAGCACCATCCGTGGTTCGACGCCGACGTCGTGCCCGAACTGCGGCGCCGGGTCGCGCCGCTCGCGGCGGGCTGACCGGGTAGCGCGGGGCCGCGCCCGTCCCCGTCGCGCCCGGTTCGCTGTACCATCGCGGCTCCACCGCGTCACGAACAGCACAATCCTTCATGCCCTCCACCGCCCCGCCGCGCCTGTACGGGATGCCCGAACGCAGCGACCGGCTCGATTTCTACATCCGCGACCAGGCGTCGCGCCAGGCGATCACCGAGCCGCACCGGCACGCGTATTTCCAGATCCAGTTCAACCTCGGCGGCGACACCGAGCAGCGCATCGGCGGCGTCACGCGGCCGTTTCCGCGCGGCGCGCTCGCGTTCGTGCTGCCGCACCGCGAGCACCTGATTCCGCACCCGGAAGGCGCGCATTTCATCGTGATCAACTTCAGCCAGGCGTTCCTGCGCGCCGATCTCGACGTCGATCCGCTCGATCTCGAGGACGTGCCCGCGCACCGCTTCCCCGAGCTGACGCCGTTCCGCTTCCAGGAGCACGTCGATTTCATCCTGACCGGCGATACGTACGACGAAGCGCGCCGCCTCGCGCTGTGCATGCTCGACGCCGATCGCGTGCGCACGTTCGGCTCGACCACGTTGCTGCGCGGCTACCTGCTGCAACTGATCGGGCTCGTCTGCACGCAGTACGCGGGCGCGCTCGACAAGCTCGCGCAACGCGGCGCCCAGCGCGCCGGCCGGCGCGACGCACTGGCCCGCGTGCTGCGCCACGTGCGCGCGAACCTGACCCGCGAGGACCTGACGCTCGCCGCGACCGCCGAAGCCGCGTTTCTGTCGCCGAACTACCTCGCGCACCTGGTGCGCAAGGAAACCGGCAGCACCTTCACCGATCTCGTGACCGAGCGCCGGATCGCGCTCGCGCAGTCGCTGCTGGCCCATACCAGCCGGCGCATCGCGGACATCGCCCGCTCGGTCGGCTTTCGCGACGAAGGCTATTTCGCGCGGCGCTTTCGTGCGCGGGTCGGCGTGTCGCCGAAGGCGTACCGCGACGCGAACGCCGCGCTGCCCGCCGCCGACGACGCGCAGCCGGCCGCCGACGCGTAGTTTTGTCCCGGTAAAACGCAGTTGCGTCGCATCCGCGCGCACGCACGTCGGGTATCGTTGCACGCATGCCGGCCGACGCGCCGGTCGTCCGTCTTCCTACCGAACGAGGCCAATCCGATGTCCGCCTATGTCATCGACGCCGCCGAGCGTCCTTCCGTCGAAGTCGAACAGTCGTCCGCGCGCTTTCCGGTGCGCCGCGTCTTCTGCGTCGGCCGCAACTACGCCGACCACGCCCGCGAAATGGGCGCCGACCCCGACCGCGAACCGCCGTTCTTCTTCACGAAGCCGGCCGACGCGATCGTCCCGGCCAGCGGCACGGTCGCCTATCCGCCGCTGACGAACGACCTCCACCATGAAATCGAGCTGGTCGTCGCGATCGGCAAGGACGGCCGGTCGATCGACCCGGCCGACGCGCTGTCGCACGTGTGGGGCTACGGCGTCGGCGTCGACCTCACGCGCCGCGACCTGCAGGCCGAAGCGAAGAAGCTGAGCCGGCCGTGGGACTGGGCGAAGGGTTTCGACGCATCGGGCCCGGTGACCGCGCTGCGCGCGGCGACGGCCACCGGCCACCCGGCGACCGGCCGCATCTGGCTCGCGGTCAACGGCGACACGCGCCAGCAAGGCGACCTCGCCGACATGATCTGGCCCGTGCCCGACGTCATCGCGTACGTGTCGCGCTCGGTCGAGCTGAAGGCCGGCGACCTGATCTTCACCGGCACGCCGGCCGGCGTCGGCGCGCTGCAGCCGGGCGATCGCGTGACGGGCGGCGTCGACGGCATCGCGACGTTCGAATTCGTGGTCGGCGCGAAGCCGTAACGCGACATGCGCGGCGGCCGCGTGCCCGGGCCGCCGTGCGAGATTCTGATGCCGGTCAGTCGTAGCGGCGCAGGAACGCGTCGGCGACGGCGGGCGGATTCAGCGCTTTCGCCGATGCGTTTTCCAGCGCCTCGGCCGCGTCGTCGTCGCTGATCGACACGAACAGCGTGATGGCCGCCCTATCGTCGCCCGTGCCGAACACGCCGTCGCGATCGAGCAGCCGCAATGCCGCAATCATGTCGGCGTGCAGTTGCCGGGAAAATTCGCTGAAGCGCGACTGGACGAACTGCGGGCTCAGCACTTCGTCGGCGAGCCTGCCGCAGATCGCGTTGAACGGCGACGCCTCGGCCGCCGCGTACGCCCATTCGGACACGCCCCATACGAACCACGGATCGTCGTCCGCCACCGCCTGTTGCGCGCGGATTCGGCGCAGCCCTTCGACAGAATTGGCGGCCGGCACCACCGTCATCGCGCCGCTGTCGGTGTACAGCGCAAACGCATAGAAATGCTCGTCCGGGTGCAACGCCCGCAGCGCCCTGAAGGTCGCCCTCGCGGCATCGGCAATGTCCCGCTGGAAATCAGAAAAGTCGCTCATCGCATCCTCGTCCAGTCGCCCTTCGCGCTCGCCGGGACACGCGGCGCGCGGATCATGCGTCGTCTCCCGGCATGCGGCGGATTGTCGATTGTCCGTCAATCGGCCGCGCGCCGGTACCGGGGCGCACCCGCGCTCACCGCCCGGCGTCCTGCCCGTCGAACGCCCGCACGTACACGGCGGCCGCCAGCGCGATCGCCGCCGACAGCAGCATCATCGCGAGCGGCAGGTAGCCGGCATTGCGCGGGGTCAGCAGCGCGCCTGTCAGCGACGACAGCGCGGCGCCGCCGCCGATCGTCATCGCGCCGGCCAGCCCCGACGCGCTGCCTGCCAGCTCCGGGCGCACCGACACCGCGCCCGCATGGGCGCCGGGATTGCTCAGCCCGTTGCCGATGCCGACCAGCACGCACGGACCGAACCATGCGAGCGCGTGCGTCGCGCCGCCGAACACGAGCGCGAGGCCGATCAGCGGACCCGCACACGCCGCGACCCGCCCGCACAGGATCGTCGTGGCCAGCGCGTAGCGGCGCGCGACCCGCGCGGCCAGCAAGCTGCCGCCCACGAAACCGGCCGTGATCGTCCCCATGTAGAAGCCGATCTCCGCCGGCGCGATGCCGAACCGCGTTTTCGCGGCGAGCGGCGCGCCGGCCAGGAATGCATAGAACGTGCCCGTCGAAAACGCCATGCACAGCGCATAGGCCCAGAAACGGCGCGCACGCAGCAGCGCCGGATACGCACGAAGCTGCTGCGCGAAGCTCGACGGCCGGCGCGTATGGGTTTCGACGAGATCGAACGCGCACCAGCCGAACAGCGCGCTGCCGACCGCGCCGAGCAGCCAGAAGCTCGCGCGCCACCCGACCGTCTGATCGAGCACGCCGCCGAGCGTCGGGCCGAGCATCGGCGCGAACGCGGCCGCCATCGCCGCATAGCCTATCCGGCTCGCCGCGCGCGCGCCGCCACCGGCGTCGCGGATCGCCGCCATCGACACTGGATAGACCGACGTGATCGCCGCCTGCATCATCCGACAGCCGAGAAATACGCGGATATCCGTCGCCGCCGCGCAGCCGAGCGAACCGAGCGTAAATATCGCGACGCTCGTCAGCACGATCGGCCGCCGGCCGAACCGGTCGGACAGCGGCCCCGTCACGCATTCGAGCGACGCGGCCACCGCCGCATAACCACCGAGCGACAGCGCGACGAGCGCATAGTCGGTGTGCAGGTCGCGCACGATCGCCGGCAGCGACGGCAAGAACAGGCTCAGCGGCAGCACCGACAACGCGCACAACAGGATCAACGTTGCGTGTCGCGGCGACGCCGGATCGGAAGCGGTCGACAGGTTCGATGACAAGCGAAAGCCCTCCCGCGCACGGGCCGCACGGCCGTGCGCAACACAAAAAAAAGCCCCCGCACGAGTCGGGGGCGCATGGGTGCCGGCGCGGTGCCGCTACCGGACCCTGCGCCTGTGAGCTACTACGATGAAGCAAGCCGTTTTCATGCCGAGTGGCTCCTGAATGCGTGGCGGACCGCCAGCGATACCGGACGATGTTAGGCGGACGCTAGCAGCCGCGTCAACGCCCTACCGCACGCGCACCGACACGAACTTCCGCGCGTTGTTGCGCTGGATCAGCACGGCGATCACGCTGCCGCCGCTCGCTTCGAGCGTCTGCACGTCGTCCGGCGTCTCCAGCAGCGTGTCGTTGAGTTCCAGCACGACGTCGCCGGGCAGGATGCCTGCGCGCGCGGCCGGGCCGTGCACCGCGTCCACCATCATCCCGACCGCGAGCCCCGTCGACCGGCGCTCGGCGTCGCTCAGCGCGTGCATCGTCAGCCCGAGGCGATCGCCGCGGTCACCGCTGGCACCGCCATCGCCGGGCTCGCCGGCAGCCGGCCCCGGCCGTCCACCGGCCTTCGGCGCGGCCATGCCGACCGTTGCGGCCGCGCTCATGCCCGCGTCGTCGGCGCCGACGATCGTCAGCTTCACCGGCGCACGGTTGCGGATCACGCGCAGCGGCGCCTTCGCGCCGGGCGGCAGCGCGGCGGCCAGGTCGTCCAGTTCGGCCGAGCGACCGATGGTCTTGTCGCCCATCTTCACGATCACGTCGCCGGGCTTCAGGCCGGCCGCGGCGGCCGGCGAGCCGGGCGCGACGCCGTTGACGAGCGCGCCTGCCGGACGCGGCAGCCCGAACGCCGCGGCCAGCCCGACGCCGACGTCCTGCACGTCCGCGCCGAACGCATTGCCCGACGGCGTGCCCGGCGCAGGCGCCTGAGCCTGCTGCGCCTGCTGTTGCGTCTGCATCTGCGCCTGCTGTTGCGCGCGCAACTGGGCGCGCATCCTTGCCGCGAATGCGATCGGGATGGCGAACGTCGTGCTTACGTAGCGATCGGTGCCCGTATAGACCTGCACCGCGATGCCGATCACGTCGCCCGCGCGATTGAACACGGGGCCGCCCGAGTTGTCCGGGTTCGGTGCGATGTCGGTCTCGAAGAACGGAAACGCGCTGCCGTCCGGCAAGCGGCGCGACGTCGCGCTGACGATGCCGGCCGTGACCGTGTTGCCCGATCCGTCCGGCGCGCCGATCGTCATCACCGGTTCGCCCGCGCGGACCTTCGACGAATCGCCGACGCGCACGAACGGCAGCTTCGTCGCGTCGACGCGCAGCACGGCGACATCGCTTTGCGGATCGACGGCCAGCACCGTCCCCTTGAATTCGCGGCGGTCGGTGAGCCGCACCGTCACGTCGGTCGCCTCGTCGACCACATGGGCGGACGTGACGATCAGGCCGTCGGCGCTGACGATGAAGCCCGAGCCGCTGCCGGACACCGCACGCGGCAGCGTATCGGGCGCCGGCGCCGCCGGTGCGGGCGGCGCCGCACCGTGCCGGAAGAACGCGGTGAGCGGATCGTCGGGATCGAGGGCGGCAAAGGCCGGCCCGCCGGTTTGCGGATCGGGTGTGGCGGCCACGATGGTCACGACCGCCGGGCCGTAGCGCTCGACGATCGCCGGGAAATCGACCGGCATCGCGTAAGGCGCGGCGGGCGGCCGCACCTTCATCGCCGGTGGTGCGGCGTGCGGTGCGAGGGTGCCGGCAACGGCGGCGGGCGGCGGCCAACATCCGGCAAACACGCCCCCGATCAACGCGGTGCGAAGCACGGCGCGAGCAAGCGTCTGGCAAACCACGGTGCCACCTCCCCCGGCAGCCGCGACGCTACCCTGCGCGAGACGCGCAGGCGCCCGACAAGCACCGGTACACCCAACCATTTATAGCGCACGCGCCGGTTGGAACACACGAATCGAAACCCGTATGCCGGGAGGCGCCGTGGCGGCGGAACCGCGACGGCGTTCGTTTCGAACAAAGCGCGCGGTTCGTCAATCCGAATATCCACCACGCAGCGGTGCGCGTGCCGGCGTCAGCGTGACGGTCTGCGGGCAATCATCAGCCTGTCGCGCATGACCGACAGACAGCATGCGAAGCGCGGATGGTCCGTCATCGGTCCGCATCCGTCGACGAGCCGGCACCCGCTCCGTTCAGTGGCACGACAATACCGCCACCCCGCCGACGCCTTGCGTGTTCGGCAACGCAGCCGTGTAACCGACGGCGACCAGCGGCTGGGCCGCGTCATGTCCGACAACGATCGATTGAATCGTTGCGGGCCCGGTAGTCTTCAACACGCCGTTCAACGGCACCTGCGTATACGTCAGCCCGTGTTGCGTACTTCCGAGCTGGATCGACAGGTTCAGCGTGGTGAGCATGCGCGTGACCGGATCCAGCATGGCCGAAGCCGAAACGAGCGCCCCATCCGCGCCGCCGTTGTTGCTCGCCACCGTGTCGGAAATTACCTGCGTACACGAAAGCGGAGCGCCCGTGGCGGGCAACGACAGCGGCGTGCCGACCGCGTAGTGCACGCCCTGCGCATCGGTATAGGTATTGCCGTCGGTGTCCATCGCGCGATTCCACCGGCCGATCGCCACATCGGTGCCGACGCCCTGGATCTCGGTCACGGCCCCGTGGTCGAGCCCGAGGCAGTCGGTCGCCGCCGACGACGACGCCAGCGTCGTAAACGCGCCGCTTCCCTGCTGAACCAGGCTCGTCGCCGGCACATTGTCCGCCGTCATGTTGCGGTTCTTCGCCCACTCGCTCGGCAAATTCGGCACCACGAGCACCGCCAGTTGGCCGTTGTTCGCCGCAACCGGCGACGCCGCGCCCGAATAGCTGAAGCGGCCGTTCGGTCGGCAGGCCGTGGGTGCGGACGGCTGGCCAGGCGCGCCCGGCGCCGGCGTGGCGGGCGGCGTGACCGTCGGCGTTCCCGCCGTATCGTTGTTCGATGCGTTGCTGCCCGTTTTGGCCGCGCCACCGTCATCGCCGCCGCCACACGCCGCCAGCATCAACACCGTACTCGCCAGACCCACCAGACAGACTTGCTTGCCCCGCATGCTTTACCTCGTTTTCTCGTTGTAGAAACCATCATGACGCGCGCTCAGTTCGCGCCGTTGTCGTTTGCCGTACGCGCGGGCGCCATTCGCAGTGCATCCACCGACTTGACCAGCCCCCACGCGCCGACGCCGCCCAACGCGAGCGCGCCGAACCACCAGGACGTCGGCCAGATCTCGAGCAGGCTCTGCCGGGTGAGGACGAACGGCGATTTCAGTGCGACGATGACCACCGCGGTGTTGTAGCAGGCGTGAATCAACATTCCCGGCAACAACGATCGGGTGGCCGCATAGAGCTTCCCGATCAACAAACCGAGTCCGAATGCGAGCGCGAACTGATACACATTCAAATGCGCGAGACCGAACACGGCGGCCGAATGCGCGATAGCCGTTCCCTCCGGGTACTGTCGCAAGAAGCTGCGCAGCATCACGCCGCGAAACAACATCTCTTCGAGTAGCGGCGCAATCACGCAGGTCAATACGATCAGGCCGAGTCCGCCATTCGCATAAACCTCGCCGGCGTCCTCCCGGCTTCCGCTCCACGGGAAAAACTGCCCGATGCCGACTTCAAGCACGCTCATCACCACGAGCAATGCCGGTGTAATCAGCAAAACGGGCACGAGAAATCGCCTGATCGTCGTTCGCCAGGAATCCACGCTGTCGTGCAGCAGGCTACGGTAGGTCAATTTGCTGTGATGAAGCAGCACCGTAAATAAGAGCCCGTTCGCGAGCACCCTTCCGATGCTGGCGATCGCCATCGTCTGAAGCCCTGCGCTGCGGCCGAGCGACCAGATAATCGAGTTCGTCAAATACTCGACCAGGTTCAGCACGACGACGATAAAAAACGCTTCCAGCAGATTCGGGAAGCAATAGTGGCTTGAATCGGGTTTCATCTGGCTCGGTTCGATTTCGCAGACGGCACACGCGGTGATTGCGCGCTCGGATGCCTGCGGCCGATCTCATCGGATCGGCATTTTTATTTATAGGAGCACATGGCCGATGCGACGCATCGCGACTTGCGCCGGCCTTCGTCCTCCACTATCCATTCATCATGAAAAAGTAACCGCTTGTCACGGGGCAGAATCGTCGCTCATGGCATGTGTCGTGGCAAGCGCCATTGACCATTCCTTACGATCGAAAAAGCAAGACTTTCGATTCACGTCGCGTGTTCAGGAAACTTCAATATCGGGATATCGGCCGATTTTTTAAAATATTGAATGTTTTGCCGACGGCGCAGCCTTTCGGTGTTTTAAAGCACCGGTTACTTGACGCACCAGTAACGCGCCGCGAATTCCTTGTTGATTGTCACCGAGACCGTCCCGTAAGCGCCGCGCGGCGGTTTGCCGTCGGTGCAGGCGGCGCTGTCCGATACCTCGTACGTGATATTGCCGCGCTTGAACGACCAGTCGGTGCTCACGCACGGATCCGTTCCGCCCGTGGTTTCCGTGCCGCCGCGCACGTCGACGTCCGGCTTCCCGTCGACCGGATGCGGCTTGTTCCATGCGCGGTAGCGCAATGCGCGATCCGCCGCGTGGTCGATCACGATGTGATGCTTGTCGGTATCGCAGATGAAGCCGTCGTGCGTCGGTTGCGCGTGAGCGGCGACGGTCGCCCACGACGTGCAGGCAATGACAGCGAACAGCAGGGATGGGCGGAGCGTCATCACGATCGGGCAGCAAGCAGTTGAAATCGCGAAACCATACCATCACGCGCCACCCGCGCCCACCCGCTCCGCGATCGCCGACACCATCCGCAACATCGGCTCGAACGCGTCGGCCGACGTATTGCCGAAACCGAGCACGAGTCCGTTGCCGGCCCGCGCCGCATCGATCGCGAAACCCGACAGCGGAAACGGCCCGATGCCATGCGCGCGCGCCGCTTCGACGATCGCGCGATCGCGATAACGCGCCGGCAGCCGCAGCGCGAGGTGCAGCCCGCACGGACCGCCCTCGACCTGGTGCGGCACGCTCAGGCTGCTGTCGAGCGCGGCGAGCAGCAAACGCCGCCGGTCGCGATACAGCCGGCGCATCCGCCCGAGATGCCGGCCGTACTCGCCCGTCTCGATGAAATCGGCCAGCGCGAGCTGCACGTGGCGCGTCCCGCCGCGAAGCATCTCCGGCAGCGCCGGCCGCACGGCGGCCAGCAACGCGTCGGGCAGCACGAGAAACCCGATCCGCAGCGCCGGAAACATCGTCTTGCTGAACGAGCCGAGATAGACGACTGGCGAATCGGGCGCGAGCCCCTGCATCGCGCCGATCGGCTCGCCGGTGTGACGGAATTCGCTGTCGTAGTCGTCCTCGATGATCCACGCGCGATGGCGGCGCGCCGCATCGATCAGCGCGAGCCGGCGCGAGATCGACAGCACGGCGCCGGTCGGGAACTGGTTCGACGGCGTCGTGTAGACGAGGCGCGGCGGTCGCTCGCCCCAATCGTCCGGTTCCACGCGCAGCCCTTCCGCGTCGACCGGCATCGGCACGACGTCGAGGTCCGCCGCCTGCATCGCGGTGCGCGCGCCGCGATAGCCGGGCTCCTCGACCCACACCGTATCGCCCGGATTCGTCAGCAACTGCGCGCACAGCGCGATCGCGCCCTGCGCGCCCTCGGTGATCACGATCTGCTCCGGGTCGCAGCGCACGCCGCGCGTGACGGCCAGATGGCGCGCGATCGATTCGCGCAACGCGGGCTCGCCGAGCGGATCGCCGTACGCCAGCAGGTCGCGGCCGGCGCGGCGCAACGCACGGTCGATCGCATGCCGCCACGCGTCCACCGGGAAATGCGACAGCGCGGGCACGCCCGGCCGGAAACCCTCCGATTCGCCGGTGCCGACGAGGCTCGGGCGAATCCGGCCGAGCCGCTGCGCGACGACCGGCGGCGCCGCACGCCGGCGCGGCGGCGCCGGCCGCGACAGCCCGACGACCCGCGTGCCGCGACGGTCCGACTGCAGGAAGCCTTCGGCGACGAGCTGCTCGTACACGGCGGCCGTCGTATTGCGGGACACGCCGAGCGTTTCGGCCAGCGCGCGCGTGCCGGGCAGCCGCGTGCCGGCCGGCATCGCGCCGCCGAGAATCGCGTCGCGCACGCGGCGCAGCAACTGGCGCTGCAGCGAAGGCGCGCCGGGCGCGCGCGCCAGCGGCGCATCGAGCGGCAGCAACGGCGCGTCGGCGGAAGGAAAGGGAGTCGTCATCGGAACATTGCAGCGTGAAAGGCGGGAACGGGACGGATGGCCAGTGGCGCACTGGTAAGCGCTCATAAGCCTGACGGCCACCGCTCGTGGCACCATAAATTTTCCATACTCTGGCGCTTCTCATGGTACCTCGCCGGGACTACGATCGTCTGCATGCCGGCATGTCGCCGGCCGCCAACCGAAGCGAGATCGACCTTGCCCACGCTCACCAACGCTTTCCAGCAGCCCATCGGCCACCCCGTTCCCGACTGGTCCGCGCGTCCGCGCCCCGAGCGCATCGCGCTCGAAGGCCGTTACTGCCGGCTCGAACCGCTCGACGCCGAGCGCCACGCGGCCGACCTGTACGCCGCCTACGCGCAAGCGCCCGACGGCAGCGACTGGACCTATCTCGCGCACGGCCCGTACGCCGACGCGTCCAGCTACCGCGACTACGCGCGCGGCGCGCAGGCGAGCACCGATCCGCTCCACTACACGGTGATCGATCGCGCCACGGGCCGCGCGGTCGGCACGCTCGCGCTGATGCGCATCGATCCGGCCAACGGCGTGATCGAGGTCGGCTCCGTCACGTTCTCGCCGCTGCTCAAGCGCACGCCGGTGTCGACGGAAGCGCAGTTCCTGCTGATGAAGTATGCGTTCGACACGCTCGGCTACCGGCGCTACGAATGGAAGTGCGACGACCTGAACGCGCCGTCGCGCAAGGCGGCCGCGCGCCTCGGCTTCCGCTACGAAGGCACGTTCCGGCAGGCGATCGTCTACCGCGGCCGCAATCGCGACACCGCGTGGTTCTCGATCATCGACGGCGAATGGCCGGACGTCCGCGCCGCGTTCGACGCGTGGCTCGCCCCGGAGAACTTCGACGCCGAAGGCAACCAGCGCCAGTCGCTCACCGCGATCCGCCACGCGCAAGCCGCCGCGCGCGATGCGGCCAGCCGCGCAAACGACGCCACGCGCGTCACGGTGCGCCCGCTCGTCGCCGCCGACGAAGCCGCGTGGCGTCCGCTGTGGCAGGGTTACCAGACGTTCTATGACACCGCGCTGAGCGACGCGGTGTTCGCGACGACCTGGGCGCGCCTGATGGACCCGGCCGAGCCGATGTTCGTGCTCGGCGCGTTCGACGCGTCCGGTGCGATGGTCGGGATCGTGCATGCGATCTACCACCGCTCGTGCTGGACCGAAGGGCCGTACTGCTACCTGCAGGACCTGTACACGGCGCCCGACGCACGCGGGCAAGGCGCGGGCGGCGCGCTGATCGAGGCCGTGTACGAACGGGCCCGCGAAGCCGGCGCGAGCCGCGTGTACTGGCTCACGCACGAAACCAACACGACCGCACGTGCGCTGTACGACAGGCTCGCGAACAACGCCGGGTTCATCCAGTACCGGCACGATCTGAAGAAGTAACGTCGTCGCCCGGACGGCCGATGTTCAGCCATGAATATCGGCCGGATGGCGTGCGCCGTCCTCCGGCGCGCCATCGCACACCGAACCGTCCATACCCGACACCGCTGCCGGGTGGATCATCTCGTCGCCATTGGCCGGCACGGGCCGCCGCACCGGCCGGAACACCGGCTCGCCCGGCTCGATCGTCTGCCCCGAGAGCGCGCAGCGACCGGGCTGCAACGCGACGCGCAGGCGCCAACGCTGCTCGCCGTAATGACAGCGGCCGCTCTCGACCCATCGCACCAGCAGTGCGTCGTCGCCAGCCTCCAGCACCGTGACGAACAGTTGCGGGCGCAACGGCGACACCGCAGCCGTCGCATGCGCCGGAATCGGCGCGAGCGGATGCGCGACCACGCCGTCGAGCGACGGCGGCACATCGTCTTCGTCGAGCGTGGACGCGAGCACATCGCACGACCGGTCTTCTTCGCAGATCAGGCTTTCCATGATGTCGAGCATGCTTGACGGATTTCCGTGCAGGTGGACCGACGCAGGCGCAGCACTCAGCGCCGGCCCATCGGTTCGCGCCGCAGGAACAGACCGATCGCCGCGCCGGCAGCCGCGCGACGGCGGCATGGCGGCATCGGCCGCGACAGGCGCTGCGGTCAGCTTCACCGCCATCGAAGCGGCAGCGTGCAACGGGATGCCTCACGCGAACGCAATCGGATTGCCGCACATGATACAAATTGAAGTTAACTTCAAGTAAAGGGGTAGCGTGCGCAACGATCCGTTTCGACGATGACGACAATGGCCGGCGCGACACCCGACGGCGTCCTGATTTAAGCTGTTGGCTTCGCCCCCGACAACGCTGCGCATCTACGCATGCCGACCGCCTCCCCCGCACCGGCCACGCTGTTCCCGCTCGACGAGGCGTGGTCCGCCTTCCCGCGCCGCAAGGCGGCCGTACGCGCGTTCATCGCCGGATACTGCGCCGCGCGCGACCGGCGCGATGCGCCGCTGCACGACGGCCCGGACGGCCATGTCGTGCAGTTCGACGACGCGATGGGCCGGCCGTCCGAGCATTTCATGATCGAAGGTGCGCCCGTCGCCGGCGCCGGCCCGTTTGCCGTCGGCGCGTGGATCACGCGCTACGGCGCGGCCCCGCTGCCGCCCGCGCTGCACGGCAGGACGCGCCGGCTGACCGACGAGCACTTCATGGCCGCCGATATCGACGGGCTGTCCGGCGACGATGCGCTCGCACAAGCACTCGCCTGCGACACGCCGGACGCCATCGCCGCGTTCAACGCCAGCGGCGTCTTCCCGCCGTTCCAGCCGAATCCGGCCGCGTTCCTGTTCGCGCACCGCGTCGACGGGCAGATCGCGGCCACCGCGCGCTATGGCTTCGCATCGCCGCGCGATATCGTCGTCGACCGCGTCGGGACGGCGGACGCATACCGGCGTCGCGGCCTGGCGACGCAACTGCTCGCCGCGATCGTCGCGCACGCGCGGCACCGCGGTGCGCAGCGCGTATGGCTCATCTCGACCGAAGCCGGCCAGCCGCTGTACCGCGCCGCGGGATTCAAGGCGCTCGCGAGGGTTGCCGTCGACGAAGTGCTCGCCTGAACGCGGATCGAACCGCGCCCCCCGTCACCGTTCGTCTCGCGATTCGTCTCATTGCGCTGAGACGAACGTCCCGGCGTCTCACTCGACTCGCCGCTTCGCTATCGCAGCAAATTCGACCCGCCATTTCTTCCGAACCTTTACCGGACGGCGAAAAGCGACATGGTGCAGTGCGCGTACCGCGTATCTTCCTAACGCCACGCACAGCCCCGATTCACGCTGGCCCCGTTCCTGCATACCGGTCGATCGCGCAATCGCGCGACGGGCGCACCGGCAGCGTTGCCGCACGCCCGACGACAACCTGACGGAGACAGCAACGTGAGTACACCGGCATCGATCACCCCGCCCAGCATGAAAGCCGCCGTCTGGCACGGCCGCCACGACATCCGCGTCGAACAGGTTCCCGTTCCGGAGCGCCCGCCCGCAGGCTGGGTCACGATCCGCGTGCACTGGTGCGGCATCTGCGGCTCCGACCTGCACGAATACGTCGCCGGGCCGGTGTTCATCCCGGTCGACGCGCCGCATCCGCTGACCGGCCTGAAAGGCCAGTGCATCCTCGGCCACGAGTTCAGCGGCGAGATCGCCGAACTCGGCGCGGGCGTGTCGGGCTTCGCGGTCGGCGACCGCGTGACGGCGGACGCGTGCCAGCATTGCGGCACCTGCTGGTATTGTCGGCACGGGCTGTACAACATCTGCGAGAACCTCGCGTTCACCGGGCTGATGAACAACGGCGCGTTCGCCGAATACGTGAACGTGCCGGCCGAACTGCTGTACAAGCTGCCCGACAATTTCCCGACCGAGGCCGGCGCGCTGATCGAACCGCTCGCGGTCGGGCTGCATGCGGTGAAGAAAGCCGGCAACATCGTCGGGCAGACCGTCGTCGTGGTCGGCGCGGGCACGATCGGCCTGTGCACGATCATGTGCGCGAAGGCCGCGGGCGCGGGGCGCGTGATCGCGCTGGAGATGTCGGCCGCGCGCAAGCAGAAGGCGCTGGAGGTCGGCGCGAGCGTCGTGATCGATCCGAAGACGTCCGACGCGATCGCGGAAGTCAGGGCGCTGACGGGCGGCTACGGCGCCGACGTGTCGTTCGAGTGCATCGGCCACACGGCCACCGCGAAGCTCGCGATCGACGTGATCCGCAAGGCCGGCAAGTCGGTGATGGTCGGCATCTTCGAGGAGCCGGCGCCGTTCAACTTCTTCGACATCGTGTCGACCGAGAAGGAAGTGATCGGCTCGCTCGCGTACAACGGCGAATTCGCGGACGTGATCCGCTTCATCGCGGACGGCCGCATCGACGTGCAGCCGCTGATCACCGGACGCATCGCGCTCGGCGACATCGTCACGCGCGGCTTCGAGGAACTGGTCAACCACAAGGACCGCAACGTGAAGATCATCGTCCAGCCGGCCGTCTCCTGACGGCACGGCACGCGCGGCCGCGGCGTCGATTCACGCCGCGCCGCGCAGGCTCGCGTACCGCCAACGCATCCCGATCGACGACGTGCCGCGACACGACACCACGCGACGGCGCGATCGTGCAGAACGCCCCGCCCGGCTGCCGCGTGCGCCGATCAATCCGCCGGCCGCTGCACGCTAGTCCGGCGGCTCGCCGTCGCGACAGGCGACACCGCAACCGCGCACGATTCTTCGATATACTGGGCCGAACCCTTTTCGGGGCAACAAGGGCAACGGCGGCATTGCGCCGATGGCGAGACTTCCTGCGTCGAGAAACAACCTCTTGACGCTTCACAACTAGCGCACCGTGAAACCGCGAGCCGGACTGATTCTCGAACTCTTCGTCAACCTCGTGCTGCCCTGGGTGGCCTATCGGGTCGCGCATCCGTATTTCGGCGAAACCGGCGCGCTGTACGCGTCGGCGGTTCCGCCGATCGTCTGGTCGATCGTCGAATTCATCCGCTCGCGCCGCGTCGACGCGGTGGCGGCCATCGTGCTGCTCGGCATCACGCTGTCGATCGTCGGGATGGCGTTCGGCGGCAGCCCGCGCACGCTGTTGATGCGCGAATCGATCGGGTCGGGCACGATCGGCATCGTGTTCCTGCTGTCACTGTTCCGCGAACGCCCGCTGATCTACTATCTGGCCCGCGCCACCGTGGCCCGCGAGATGGACGGCGGCGCCGCGCACTTCGAAGCCGTCTGGGACGCGCAGCCGGGCCTGCGGCAGATGCTGCGGCTGATGACGTTCGTGTGGGGCGCCATCATGACGATCGAGATGCTGCTGCGCTGGTGGATGGTCGTCAGCTGGCCGGTCGAGCGCGTGCTCGTCGTGTCGCCGGTCATGGGCTATACGGTGTTTGCCTGCCTGCTGCTGTGGACGTTCTGGTACCGACGGCGGATGCGCGTGCGCAACAGCGTCGACATCCCCGGCCGCAGCGGCGTCACCGAGACGGCCGGCCGCTGACACGCGGCAGGCCCGTTGCCCGGCGGCATGTCACGGCGCCTGCTGTATGATGCGCGGCGTCTCGTCCGCCGATCCGTTTCCCGTCATGTCCCTTTCGCTCCTTCCGTGTGCCACGATCTGGATCGCCCTGTTCGCGGCCGCCGCATTCGCATGGCATCGCCCGCTGCACGGCCTGAGCATCGGCCTCGCCGCGCTCGGCTATGCGGGCGCGCTGGCGTTCGGCCAGCTTGCGCCGATCACGCTGGCGCCGTTCGCGCTGCTGATCGCGGCCGGCTGGGGCGTGCTGCCCGGACGCCTGCTCGCGGTGCGCATCGCCGCGCACGTCGTCTTTGCCGCGCTCGCGATCGCGCTGAGCCTGCACCTGATTCCCGGCTTCCATAATCCGCGCGTGATCGGGCCGATCCGCTTCACGCCGGACGCCGTGCCGTTCACGATGTACCTGAATTTCGACAAGCCGCTCATCGGCCTGTGGCTGCTGTGGATGCTGCCGTGGGTCGCCCCCGACGTCGCGCTGTCGCGCGCGCTGCGCACCGGCGTCGTGGCGGCCGTCGCGACGGCTGCCGCGTGCCTGGTCGGCGCGCTGGCGTTCGGGATGGTCGGCTGGGCGCCCAAATGGCCGCCGTCCGGCTGGCTGTGGCTCGCGAACAACCTGTTGCTGGTGACGCTCGCCGAGGAAGCGCTGTTCCGCGGCTACGTGCAAGGCGGGCTGACCCGCGTGCTCCGCGCCTGGTCATGGGGCCCGTGGGTCGCGCTCGCGGCCGGCGCGGTGCTGTTCGGCGCCGCGCATGCGGCCGGCGGCTGGCCATGGATCGTGCTCGGCACGGTGGCCGGCGTCGGCTACGGGCTCGCGTGGCGGCGCGGCGGCCTGCTCGCCGCCGCGCTCGCGCATGCGGGGCTGAACGTCGTCCACTTCGGCCTGTTCACCTACCCGATGCTCGCCGCCGCGCGGTGATCGCGGCGGCGGCGCCGACGCCTGTGTCGCCCGCGCCGCCGCTCAGTTGAACCCGGCCACCGCGTGCGGCACGTACGGGCGTTCAAGCGTGGCGATCTCGTCGTCGGTCAGCTTCAGCGCGAGCGCGCCGAGCGCATCGTCCAGTTGCCGCGGCTTCGAAATGCCGACGATCGGCGCGGTCACGCCGCGCTTTTGCGCGACCCATGCGAGCGCGACCTGCGCCCGCGGCACGTTGCGGGCGGCGGCGATCGCCGCGACGGCCTCGACGACCGCCTTGTCGGCGTCGGCCGTCGCGTCGTACAGCCGCTGGCCGACGTCGTCCTTCTGCTGCCGTTCCGACGACTCGTCCCAGTTGCGCGTCAGGCGCCCGCGTGCGAGCGGGCTCCACGGGATCACCGCGATGCGTTCGTCCTCGCACAGCGGCAGCATTTCGCGCTCCTCTTCGCGATACAGCAGGTTCAGGTGGTTCTGCATGCTGACGAAGCGGGTCCAGCCGTTCTGCTTCGACGTGTGCAGCGCCTTCGCGAACTGCCATGCGAACATCGACGACGCGCCGATATAGCGCGCCTTGCCGGCCTTCACGACGTCGTGCAGCGCCTCGAGCGTCTCCTCGATCGGCGTGCCGTAGTCCCAGCGGTGGATCTGGTAGAGATCGACGTAGTCGGTGCCGAGCCGCTTCAGGCTCTGGTCGATGTCGGTCATGATCGCCTTGCGCGACAGGCCGGCGCCGTTCGGTCCCGGCCGCATCCGGTAGAACACCTTGGTCGCGATTACGACCTCGTCGCGCTTCGCGAAATCGCGCAGCGCGCGGCCGACGATCTCCTCGGACGTGCCGTCCGAATACATGTTCGCGGTGTCGAAGAAGTTGATGCCGGCCTCGACCGCGCGCTGGATGATCGGGCGGCTTTCCGCTTCCGGCAGCGTCCACGGGTGCGTGCCGCGCAACGGCTCGCCGAATGTCATGCAGCCCAGCACCAGCTTCGACACATCCAGCCCGGTCGACCCGAATTTCACGTATTCCATTGCACGCCTCGCCACTCAAGTTGGGGGTTGCGGCCGGATGCGCGCCGCGCATCCGCCAGACGTTGCATGGTATCCCGCATGCCGCGAACGCGTATGACCGCGCGCCGCGTGCAGGCTGCGTGAAAGGACGAACCTCGAAGGACGAACCGGGAGGCCCCGGTTACTTGGCCTGGTCGGCGATCGGCTGCAGGAACGCGGAGAAGCCGGTCAGCATGATCTGCACGCCGATACACAGCAGCAGGAACGCCGACACGCGCTTCGCGACCTTGGTCCCTTCGCTGCCGAGGTAGCGCGCGAGCAGCGCGGAGCGGCTGTAGACCTGCCAGATCACGAGCGCGACGAGCACGGACACGGCGATCGACACGATGCTCGACAGCATGAATTCCGACAGCTTGTGCGTGCGGTTCGCGTTCAGCGCGATCGCGGTCGCGATCGAGCCGGGCCCGACCGTCAGCGGCACCGTCAACGGGAAGAACGCGCGCGTCATGATCGCGTTCGCGTCGATCGGCTTGACCGGCGTGTCGCCGCCACCCGGACCGTCCGGTTCGTTCAGCATCTGCCAGCCGGCGACGGCAACCGCGAAGCCGCCGCCAATCCGCAGCGCTTCCATCGAGATCCCGAAGAAATGCAGCACCGGCGTGCCGGCGAAGAACGCGACCATCAGCACGACGAACGCATTGAACGCGACCTTTCGCGCGAGCAGATCGCGTTCGTGCGCGGTAAGCGCCTCGGTCCGTTCGAGAAACAGGAACGCGATGCCGATCGGATTGATGATGCCGATCAGGCCGGTAAAGCCGAACAGGATCTCGGAGACAAGGCGATTGACGATCATCGTGCGAAGCATCGGTCGGGACGGGGCCGGCAGCGCGCCGGGGGTCACGCATTGTAGTGCAAGCGCTCGCGCCCGAGATGCAAAATGCGGCCGGCCCGGTTCCGCCGTCGATCGTCGTGAAAGTTCGTCGCGCGGCCTTATTCGGCGCCCGTCTCCCACGCCGGCGGCCGCTTCGCGAAGAAAGCCGCGAAGCCTTCCTTCTCTTCCGGCGTCGCCCGCACGCGGGAGATCGTCTGCGCGGTGAACGCCGCGCGTTCGTCCGACGGCGGATACTCGCCGATCGCATCGAAAAAGCGCTTGATCTCCATCAGCGCGTGCGGGCCGTTGCGGCCGAGTTCCGCGAGCGTCCGCTCGAGCGCGTCGTCGAGCGCATCGAGCGGCACGGCCTGATGGATCAGGCCGATCGCGACGGCCTCGGCGGCCGCGAGCTGCGTCGCGGTCAACGCAAGCCGGCGCGCCTGGCGCTGGCCGACCGCCTCGACCAGATACGGGCCGATCACGGCCGGCAGGATCCCGAAGCGCGCCTCGCTGACCGAAAAGCGCGCGTGGTCGCTCGCAATCACGATATCGCACGCCGCGCACAGGCCCACGCCGCCGCCGAACGCGTGGCCCTGCACGCGAGCGACCGTCGGTTTCGGGCACTGCCGGATCGCGCGCATCATCGCGGCGAACCGCTCGGCGTCGCGCAGGTTCGCGGCGGCGTCGTTCGCGCTCGCGCGCTGCATCCACTGCAGGTCGGCGCCCGCGCAAAAGGCGCGGCCATCCGAGCGCAGCACGATCGCGCGTACGTCGTCGCGCCGGCCGAGCGTCGTGAACGCGTCGGTCAGCTCCGCGATCATCGTCTCGTCGAACGCGTTCAGCACGTCGCCGCGCTGCAGCGCGACGGTCGCGATGCCGCGCGCATCGACCGCGACGGCCAGGGTCTTCAATTCATCCATCGAACAGGTTTCCTCGGGTAGAACGGCACACATCGACATCAGGCGGCCTGACGGCGATCGATCACGCGCCGCGCCTTGCCGGTCGCGGTCGCGGGGATACCGCCGGCCGCCAGCACCGTCACGCCGGACGACACGCCGACCATCGTCTTGATCCGGTGTTGCAGTTCGCGCGCGAGCGCCGCGCGATCGCCATCGGTGACCGACGCCGCCGCCTCGGAGCGCAACTCGACCGCGAGGTCGAGCCGGTCCATGTGACCGTCGCGCGACAGCGTAATCTGGAACTGGCCTGACAACTGCGGCAGCGCGACGACGATCTCCTCGATCTGGCTCGGGAACACGTTCACGCCGCGCACGATCAGCATGTCGTCGGAGCGGCCCGTGATCTTTGCGAGCCGGCGCATCGCGCGCGCGGTCGGCGGCAGCAGCGCGGTGAGGTCGCGCGTGCGGTAGCGGATCACCGGCATCGCCTCCTTCGTCAGCGACGTGAACACGAGCTCGCCTTCACTGCCGTCGGGCAGCACCTCGCCGGTGACGGGATCGACGATCTCCGGGTAGAAATGATCTTCCCAGATCACCGGGCCGTCCTTCGTCTCCACGCATTCGCACGCGACGCCCGGGCCCATCACTTCCGACAACCCGTAGATGTCGAGCGCGTCGATGCCCACGCGCGTCTCGACTTCATTGCGCAGCGCTTGCGTCCACGGCTCGGCGCCGAAGATGCCGATCTTCAGCGACGATTCGGCCGGGTCCATCCCCTGCCGCACCATCTCGTCGATCAGGTTCAGCATGTACGACGGCGTGACGAGGATGATCTTCGGCTCGAAATCGCGAATCAGCTGCACCTGCTTCTCGGTCTGCCCGCCGGACATCGGCACGACCATGCAGCCGAGCCGCTCCGCACCGTAGTGAATCCCGAGGCCGCCGGTGAACAGGCCGTAGCCGAACGCGTTGTGCAGCGTATCGCCCGGGCGGCCACCGGCCGCGCGGATCGAGCGCGCGGTCACGTTCGCCCACGTGTCGATGTCGCGCGCCGTGTAGCCGACCACGGTCGGCTTGCCCGTCGTGCCGCTCGATGCATGCACGCGCACGACCTGCTCGCGCGGCACCGCGAAGAGGCCGAACGGATAGTTGTCGCGCAGGTCGCTCTTGGTCGAGAACGGGAATTTCGCGAGATCGGCGAGCGACTTCAGGTCGTCCGGATGCACACCCGCCGCATCGAACGTGCGCCGATAGTGCGGGACGTTGTCGTACGCGTGGCGCAGCGACCATTTGAGGCGGTCGAGCTGCAGCGCCTGCAGTTCGTCGCGGCTGGCGGTCTCGATCGGCTCGAGAGCGGCGGCGGGATGCGTCGGGTGAGTCATCGGGGTACTCCTCCAATGGAGTGATGTCGTTGTCGTGTTCGAGGTGACGAAGCGGTCATGACCGGAACGTGCGGCCGGCCGCATACAGCGCGGCAAGACGCGGCGACACGCGATAACGATCCTCGCCGTAGCTCGCCGCGAGGTTGGACAGCACGCGATGCACGCGGCCGATGCCGATCGCATCGGCCCATGCGAGCGGGCCGCACGGGTAGTTCACGCCCTTCTCCATCGCGAGATCGAGATCGGCCGGCGAGCACACGCCCTGGTTCACCGTGTCGGCCGCCTCGTTCGCGAGCATCGCGACGGTGCGCATCGCGACCATCCCCGGCACGTCCGCGATGCCGACGACGCGAAAGCCCGCGTGCTGGAACAGGCCGACCGCGTCCGCATACGCGGCGTCGCTGCACTGGAGCGCGCGCGTCAGCGCGACGAGCCCGGCCTGCGCGTAATCGCGCGCCAGGTCGACGAGCACGAGATCCGCCACGCCCGTCTGGGCGGCGCGCGCGGTCGCCGTACGGCCGTCGGTCAGCGCGATCGACGCGCGGCCGGCCACGGCGAGCAGCTCGTCGGCATGCGCGTCGTGGCGCCGCGCGGTCGCGATGCGTTCGACGAAGCGCGCATGCAGCGCGGCGGCCGGGCCGTCCTGCGCGAACAGCGCGACGTCGGCCGGCGCGTCGCGTGCAGGTTCGAGGTCGGGCGCGGGCGGCGTCGCGCCGTCCGCATACGAGTAGAACCCGCGCCCGGACTTGCGCCCGAGAAAGCCCGCGTTCACGAGCTCCTGCTGGATCAGCGACGGCGTGTAGCGCGGATCGTTGAAGTACGCGCGGAACACCGACTCGGTCACCGCGAAATTCACGTCGTGACCGATCAGGTCCATCAGCTCGAACGGCCCCATCCGGAAGCCGCCCGCTTCGCGCATCACCGCGTCGATCGTGGCCGGCGCGCCGCCCTGTTCGTTCAGCACGCGCAGCGCCTCCGCGTAATACGGCCGCGCGACGCGGTTCACGATGAAGCCCGGCGTCGATTTCGCCATCACCGGTTGCTTGCCCCACGCGGCGGCGGTCGCATGCAGCATCCGCCCGACCTCGGGCGCGGTCGCGAGCCCGCTGACCACCTCGACGAGCGCCATCAGCGGCGCCGGGTTGAAGAAATGCAGACCGGCGACGCGCTGCGGCACACGCAGCCCGGCCGCGATCGACGTGATCGAGATCGACGACGTGTTGGTCGCCAGCACGCAGGCGTCGTCGACATGACGCTCGAGCGTCGCGAAGATTTCGCGCTTCACGTCGAGCCGCTCGGCCGCAGCCTCGACGATCAGCGCGGCGCCCGCGAAATCGGCCAGCGCGCGCACCGCGCGAATCCGGTTAGCGGCCGCGTCGGCCTGTGCCGGTTCGAGCCGCCCCTTCTCCGCGAGCCGCGCGAACTGCGCGCGGATGCCGGCCAGCGCCTTGTCGCAGGCCGCTTCGTTCAGGTCGTACAGCAGCACCGGATGGCCGGCCGCCGCCGCAACCTGCGCAATGCCCGCCCCCATCGCGCCGGCGCCGATCACGCCGACGACGGCCGACGGCGCCAGTGCGCCCGAGTTCACCGAATGTGCAGAGGAAACAGCCATCGCTTGCGATCCGTCATGAAGTGGAAGTGCGAGCGATTATAAACCGACCGGTCGGTAGATTTATGTCAGGGCGAGCCCGAATGTGTCGTGCAAGACACCGTTACGGAAGCTGCAACGACAAAAAATCGATGGGCCAGGGCACTTTTTGTAAACCGAAAGGTCAATGTAATGATTCGAATATGAGATAGTGACGCCGGATCGCCTGATAAAATTCGACAAATCGCCGGATTCCAGGGGGAAACGCGTGTCGCGCCATCACCGCCGTCCGTCGTTCTCTTTCGGGGTCGAATCCAGGCTCCGGCCCGCGCATTGCCACGTGTTGCTCGTCTCGCTGTCAGCGGGCAACCGCATCGAATCGTTTCATCCCGCGACGGGTTTCGGCCCGCCCGCGCCGTCGCCGCCTCGCGGCAGCGAACCCAGGGCGGCACCGCTGCGTGCCGCCCCCCATCGGTTTCATCGTCCTCGTTCGGCGGATAGTACGGCCGGGCTTCGTCAACCCGTGACGGCGCGTCGCGCGCCGCCACTCGCATAAGGAATCCCTCATGCCGCTCTCGTCCAACCAGCTTCCGCGCTGGACCCTCTGGGCCCCGCTTGCCGCGTGGCTGGTACTCGCGCTGTCGCGCGTCGTGCCGGCCGAAGGCCTCGCCATCGCGGTGTTCGCCGCCGCGCTCGCCGGCGCCGTGTTCGCCGCCGTCCATCATGCGGAAGTCGTCGCGCACCGCGTCGGCGAACCGTTCGGCACGCTGGTGCTCGCGGTCGCCGTGACCGTCATCGAGGTCGCGCTGATCGTGTCGGTGATGCTCGGCGCCGGCCCGGAAAAATCGGGCCTCGCCCGCGACACCGTGTACGCCGCCGTGATGATCATCTGTAACGGCATCGTCGGCATCTGCCTGCTGGTCGGCGCATGGAAGCACGGCGAACAGGACTTCCAGGGGCGCGGCGCGAGCAAGGCGCTCGCGGTGCTCGCGTCGCTGTCGGTGCTGTCGCTCGTGATGCCGAACTACCTGAGCGCCGCACCCGGCCCGTTCTTCTCGAAATCGCAGCTCGCGTTCGCCGGCGTCGCGTCGCTCGTGCTGTACGGCGCGTTCGTGTTCGTGCAGACCGTGCGCCACCGCGACTACTTCCTCGCCGCGCACGACAGCGCGGACGAAGCGGTGCACGCGGCCGCGCCGAGCAACCGCACCGCGATCATCAGCATGGTGCTGCTGTTCGCGAGCCTCGTCGCGGTCGTGCTGCTCGCGAAGCTGCTGTCGCCGGCCGTCGAGCATGCGGTGCTGAAGCTCGGCGCGCCCGAAGCCGCGGTCGGTATCGTGATCGCCGCGCTCGTGCTGCTGCCGGAAGGGCTCGCGGCCGTCACCGCCGCGCGTGCGAACCGCCTGCAGACCAGCATGAACCTCGCGCTCGGTTCGGCGCTCGCGAGCATCGGGCTCACGATCCCGACCGTCGCCGCCGTATTCATCTGGGTCGGCCAGCCGCTCACGCTCGGGATCGGCGCGATGGAAACGGTCCTGCTGGCGCTCACGCTGCTGGTCAGCACGCTCACGCTGAGCCAGGGACGCACGACGGTGCTGCACGGCGTCGTGCACGTCGCGCTGTTCGCCGCTTATCTGTTCCTGTCGTTCACGCACTGACGTCCCGATGCACGCGGCCCGGCGAATCCTCTTCGCCGGGCCGCGTGCATGTCTTCCCGTCCCTTCCGCCCTCCTTCGCTTCACGCCGCCGTCACCGGGTCGCAATCGCACAATGCGTCCGGATCGACAGCGCGTTACGTCGCGTCATCGCGCCGCGTATCGGCGTGGAATCCGTAGAGCGCAGCCGCGTTGTCGACCAGGATTGCGCGAGCCGTAGCATCGTCGGCCGCGCAATCGCGCAGCCAGCCGAGCAGGCGCGCATCGTCGGGCACCGGCGATGCGTTCGGGTGCGGCCAGTTGCTGCCCCACACGCAGCGCGCCGAATGGCCGCGCGCGAGCACGGCGGCAAGACGCGCGACGTCGTCGTAGCCCGGCGCGCCGGATCGCGACGTCTCGTACGGCGCGGACAGCTTCACCCATGCGTGGCCGCGATCGAGCAGGCGGCGCAGTGCGAGGAAGGACGGCGCATCCGGTGCGACGGGCGTCAGGAATTTGCCCGTGTGATCGATCACCACGCGCGCCGGCAGCCGCGATAGCGCCTGTTCGATATCGCACAGCGTGCGACCGTCGAACTGCAGGTCGATATGCCAGCCGAGCGGCGCGATCCGTGCGGCCATCCGCTCCAGATCGCCCCATTGCGCGGTGCCGCCCGCCAGCATCATGAACCGCACGCCGCGCATGCCGGCGGCATGCAGACGTTCCAGCTCGGCGTCCGGCACGTCGACCGGCAACGTCGCGACGCCACGCGAGCGCGAACCGAACGCGGCCAATGCATCCAGCGTGCAGCGGTTGTCGAAGCCATAGCCGGTCGGCTGCACGACGACCACACGCGTGAGGCCGAGCGCCCGCTGCATGCGCCGATATGCATCCACCGGCGCATGGGGCGGCCGAAACGTCGCCGTCGGCGCGAGCGGATACGCATCGTCGTAGATATGGATATGGCAATCGCACGCATCCGGGAACCGCATGCCGTCTGCCCCGTCGCGCGTCATCGCAGCCCCTGCCCGACGGATGCGCTCGACCTGCGCCAGCGCGCGAGCCGCGTCGCCTGCGCGGCGTTGACCGCGCCGTTCGGCACACGTCCGTCGAGCAGTGCGGCAAGCTGGTCGACCGTCTCCAGCGCCTGGTGTTCGATCGACGGCAGCGTCAATCCGCCGATATGCGGGGTCGCGATGACGCGCGGATGCGCGGCAAGCGCGGGGGGCGGCATCTGGTCCGCCGCGCGGCCGACGTCGAGCGCGCAGCCGGCGAGCCGGCCGCCGTCGAGCGCATCTGCGAGCGCCTGCTCGTCGACGAGTTCGCCGCGCGACGCATTGATGAAATACGCGCCCGGCTTCATCGCGGCGAATGCCGCCGCATCGATCAGGTTCGCGGTGGCCGGCGTGGCCGGCGCAAGGCAGACGACATAATCCGCGTCGCGCAGCAACGTTGCGAAATCGACCTGTTCAAGCGGCGGCGAGTCGATCCGCACGTAAGGATCGCTGACGAGCACACGCATCCCGAGCGCCGTCGCGATCGGTGCGAGATGACGCGCGATCTGCCCGTAGCCGATCAGGCCAAGCGTGCTGCCGCGCAGTTCGCGCCCCATCCTCGGCACCGGCGGTGCACCACGATGATAGGCATCCGCGTAACCGCCGATTCCGCGCGCGAGGTCGATCATCGCGCCGACGACCCACTCGGCGACGGCCGGCCCGAAGCCGGGGCTCGCCTGCGTGATCAGCACGCCGAACGCGCTCGCCGCGGCGACGTCGATCGTGCGGATGTCGACCGCGCAACGCACGAACGCGGCGAGTGCGGGCAGCCCCGCGAACAGTTCGCGAGGCGCGGGGGTCTGCCGGTACGCGATGATCGCGTCGCATTCCTGCGCGGCGGCAATCAGTTCGTCCGTGCCGAGTTCGCGATCGTGCGGATTGCAGGTGACGTCCGCGAGCGCGCCCAGTGCGCGCAACGCCCTGGCGCCGAAGTAGTGGTCGATCATCCCGGTCGGATGCGTGACGTAGACGCGCGTCATGCGTGACCTCCGTTCGTGCCGGTCACATCTGGCGGCGGCGCGACCGATGCGCGCTCGACGAGCGTCACGTCCGCGAACACGCATTGCCCCGGTGCGGACGGCGCGTCGCCCTCCTGCCGCATCACGCGCCGCACCATCTCGCCGGCCATTTCGGTGACCGGCAGTTGCACCGTGGTCAGCGCCGGCCACGAGATCGCCGACAGGAAATGACCGTCCATCCCGATGACGGACACGTCGTCCGGCACCCGCAGCCCGCCGTCGCGCAGTCCGGCCATCAGCCCGAGCGCGAACAGGTCGTTGACCGCGACGATACCGGTCGGCCGCGCCGGATCGGCCGCGAACTCGGCGCCGAGCGCACGCCCGACGTCGACGATCACCGAGTCGCCGTATTCGTTCGCGGGGCCGCCATCGAGCACGCGGGCCTGCATGGCGCCGCCCGCCTCGCTTGCCACGGCGAAAAACCCGCGGATCTTGTCGCTGCGGCTCACGGTGATGCCGGCCACGGTCGCGAACGCGAGCCGCGTATGACCCGCGTCGACGAGGCGGCGCGTCGCGAGCCGCGCGGCCGCCTCGTTGTCGGCCGTCACGTGATCGACCTTCGATTGCTCGCCGGGCGTCGCGCGACGGTCGTAGCTGACGACCGTCATCCCGCGTTCGGCCGCGCGCTCGAGGTGGCTTTCGTCGGCGAGCGACGAGATCACGATCACGCGCCGCACGCCATGCGCGTAGAGATCGTCGAAGAACGACGCCTCCTTGCGCGCATCGCGGTACGTGTTGCCGATCAGCACGCGATGACCATACCGTTCCTGCGCGCAGGCCTCGACTTCGCGTGCGATGTAGCCGTACATCGGGTTCGCCATCGACGGCACCAGCAGCCCGACGAGCGGCGTCTGCCCCGTCTTGAGCTGGCGCGCGAGCGTGCTCGGCCGGTACTGCAGCGCATCCATCGCCGCCTTCACGCGTTCGAGCGTTGCCGGCTTCATCTGGTCGGTGCGTCCGTTGAGCACGTTCGAAACCGTGCTGACCGAAACGGCCGCATGACGGGCCACGTCCTGAATCGTACTCATGTCGTCTTGCATGGAACGGGCTACAGGCCGAAATGGGCCGGCAGCCACAACGAAAACGCCGGTGCGAAGATCAGCGCCACGAGGGCGGCGAACAGCACCAGCAGGTATTTCACCATCGGCCGGGCCACGCGGCCGACCTCGGTGCCCGTGATCGCGCACGTCGTAAATAGCCCGAGCCCGACCGGCGGCGCGAACAGCCCGAAGCCCATCGCCACCACCACGACCGTGCCGAAATGCAGCGGATGGATGCCGAGCTGCAGCGCGATCGGCGCGAGCAGCGGCCCGAAGATGATCAGCGCGGGCGCGCCTTCGAGCACGGCGCCGAACACGATCATCAGCAGCGCCGACAGCAGCAGGAACATCGTCGCGCCGTACTGATGGGCAAACGCCGTCATTGTGCCCGAGACGAGGGCCGGAATCTGCTCGATCGACAGCGCGAACGACACGCTCGACGCCGCGGCGACGATGAACAGGATGCCGCTCGCCATCGACGCGGCGCGCACGAATACGCGGCCGACCGAGCGCCACGTCAGTTCGCGGAACGCGAGCCAGCCCACGACGAGCGCATAGACCACCGCGAACGCGGACACTTCGGTCGACGTCGCGATCCCCGACGTCACGCCCTTGCCGATCATCGCAACCATGATCAGCGCGACGAGCGCGCCGCCCGCGAGCGGCAGCCACGCGCGACGCTCGCCGAATACCTGGGCCACGTCGATCTTGCGTCCGGTGATCACCGTCACGACCGCGAGCGACGCGGCGAGCACGGCCGCCGGCACGATCCCCGCGACGAACAGCCCGGCGATCGAGATGTTCGCGACGAAGCCCATGATGATCATGTTCACGCACGGCGGAATCGTCTCGGCCATCACCGCGCTGCATGCGAGCAGCGCGGCGGTTTCGTTCGGGTCCTGCCGCGCGCGGCGCACGGCCGGCATCACGACGCCGCCTACCGCCGCGATATCGGCCAGTTTCGAGCCCGACACGCCGGAAAAGCAGGCCGTCGCGAAGATCACGATCAGGCCGAGCCCGCCCCGCACGCGTCCGAACATCCGCAGCAGCAATTCGACGAGCCGCGCCGACATCCCGTTGGACTCCATCAGCAGCCCCGCCAGCACGAAGAACGGCACCGCGAGCAGCACGAAGTGATCGGCCCCCGCCATCACCTGTTGCGAGTAGACGAGCAGCGGCAGCGTCGGATCCGCGAGGAAATACAGCAGCGCCGAAAACGCCAGCACGAAGCCGATCGGCACGCCGAGCACCAGCCCGCCGACGAAGCCCGCGACGAGCAGCGTGCCGGGCGCGACCGCATGCGCGGGCCACAGCGCGTTCCAGCCGTAGATGGCGGCCGCGAGCGCCGCACAGCACGCGAACGTGCCGATCACCCGGCGGCGCGGCGCGTTCAGCGCATTGGCGAGCGCGAATACCGTCATGAACAGCGCGCCGAACATCATCGGATACCCGTTGATCCAGCCCGGCAAGCCGCCCGTCGTCATCTGGTCGTACGAATCCGCGAGCAACTGGCACGACGACACCAGCAGGTTCAGCGCAACGGCCGCCACGATCCAGTGACCGACCTGGATCAACGCGCCCTGCCAGCGTGCCGGCAGCAGGCCGCGAAACACGTCGATGCCGACATGCTGGCTGCGCCCGAGCACCGTCGCCGCGCCGAAGAACACCAGCACGATCATCAGCGCGCTCGCCACTTCCTCGGCCCAGTCGACCGGGTCGTGCAGGAAATAGCGGAACACGACCGACACGAACACGACGAGCACGTCGACGGCGAGCACCGCGGCCGACAGGATCTCGATCCAGCGCAGCACCGCATCCAGCACGCGGGCGGCGCGATGCGCCGGGCGGCCTGCGGCGGGCGCCGGCGCGGCGCCCGAGACGGAATGCATGTCCATCGCTCAACCCCGCGCGGCGGCGATCGCCGGAAAGAGCGGCGCGGTGGCCGGATACTGCTTCGCGAACGCCACATACAGGCGGTCTTGCATCGTCTGCCGCAGCGCCGCGCGCTCGCCCTCGGCCAGCGGGTGAAACGCCATGCCGCGCTGCTTCAGCGCCTGCTCCGCCTGCGCGGCCTTCTGCGCGGCAATCGCGCGCTGCGGCACGGTCGCGTCGGCCACCGCGCGGTCGAACGCCGGTCGCAGGTTGGCCGGAATCCGGTCGAGCGCACGTCGCCCCATCACGACGGTCATCGCCGCGAATACGTGGTGCGATTGCCAGCACGACTTCACGATCTCGTCGAAACGGCTCGCGAGCACCGTGGCGGGATCGTGTTCGAGGCCGTCGACGACGCCCGTCTGCACGGCCATGTACAGCTCGCCGAACGGGATCGGCGTCGGCACCGCGCCCATCGCCTTGAAGGTATCCATGAACGCGGCCGTCGGCAGCACGCGCAGCTTCGTCCCCTTCAACCCGGGCAGCGCCGTCACCGGCTGCTTCGTGAATACGCAGCGTCCGCCGAAATGCGAGCCCCAGGTCAGCACCGAGCAACCCGCGCGCTTTTGCAGCAGCGCGTTCAGGCTCGTGCCGACCGGGCCGTCGAGCGCCTTCGCGACGTGCGCGTAGCTGTCGAACAGGTAGCCGAGATCGAGCATCCCGAGCTCCGGTGCGATCGTGGCCCAGATCGACGAACCCGCGATCATCATGTCGATCGCACCGATCTTGACCTGCTGCACGACGTCGCTTTCCTTGCCGAGCTGGCTGTTCGGAAAGTAGTCGACCCGAATCGCATCGCCGACGCTCGCCTTCAGGTTCGCGGCGAGACGCTGGTACCACACGTAGTGCGCGGCGTTCTGGTCGGCCGGCATCGACGACGAGCAGCGCAGCGTGACCGCCGGCTGCTGCTGCGCGCGCACGGTTTCCGGCAAGCTGCCCGCGGCCGCGAGCGTGGCGGCGGACGCCGTCTGCAGAAAGCGCCGCCGGGTATAGGTACTCATGAGCCGTCTCCTTTGCGAGTGCGTCTCGCGACGCAACTATATCGATTTAGTGTATCGATACAGTAATACGACGACCGATGAGAGAAAAATGAGGGTTTCCCCTGTCCGGGGTGAAATGATGGGTGGTATGCGGGTGGGGTTCCGGCGCAATTTTGGATGAAAGATCGCCGTTTTTCGTGCGTTTCAGACGTCGCCGACATAATTCGAACCGACAGGCCGAATCGTCAGACGACAGACTTTTTAGCGCCCTCGAACGCTCCGCTCATGCAAGCAAGCGCCGCTAAACGCCCGCGTCGTCCGGGCTGCCGGTCAGAAACCGCTCGACCATCGCGTTGAACACCGGCAGCGCCGGATTGTCGTTGTCGGCGCGCCATGCGAGATACAACTCGGCCGCCACATTCGCGCCCGCCAGCGGCCGGAACACCACGCCGTCCACATGAAGCTCGCGGGCCGACGCCGGCACCAGCGCCGCGCCGAGCCCCGCGCGTACGAGGCCGAGGATCGTATGCGTCTGGCCGACGTAGTGCAGGTAGTTCGGCAGCCGCCCGGCGCCCGCGAACATCCCCGAGATCATGTCGTGGAAATACTTGCCCTCGTTCGGCGAATACGCGATGAACGGCTGCCGGTCGAGCTCGTCGGGGCCGATCTGCGCGTAGGCCGCGAGCGGCGCGCCTTCCGCGACCGCGACGAGCATCGGTTCGCGCTGCACGAGCCGGTATTCGAGCGGCTGGCGCGCGGCGCGCTGGCGGACGAAACCCGCGTCGAGCATCCGCGATGCGAGCGCGTCGATCTGCACGGTCGACACCATCTCGCGCAGTTCGACGTCGACGTCCGGCAACGCATGCGCGGCGTGCGCGAGCAGCACCGGGATCATCCGGTACGCACTGACGGCCGTGAAACCGAGCGTGATGCGCCCGGCCCCGCCGTGCGCGACGCGCTGCGCGGCCTGCTCGGCGCGCGCGGAGAATTCGAGGATGTGCCGCGCGTCGCGCAGGAAGCGTTCGCCGGCCGCGGTGAGGCTGACCTGCCGGCTGCTGCGCTCGAGCAGCGCGATGCCGAGCGCATGCTCGAGCAACTGGATTTGCCGGCTGAGCGGCGGCTGGGTCATGAAGAGCCGCCTGGCCGCCCGGCCGAAATGCAGTTCCTCGGCAACCGCGACGAAGCAGCGAAGCTGGTGCAGTTCAATCATTCAAATCTTGAATCAATCGATAGTCTTTTGATGTTAGACCGATATCGATGCGATTTCTATACTCGGTTCCACCTGATGCGCGACCCACGTCGCGCACGACGACCGAGACCTTCATGACCATCGACATCCTGCTGACGCAGCCGCTCCCCGACACCATCGACGCCGAACTGTCCGCCCGTTACACCGTGCATCGACTGTATGCGGCCGAGCAACCGGACGCGCTGCTCGATCGCGTGGCGCCGCGCATTCGCGGCGTCGTGACCGGCGGCGCGAACGGCCTGTCCGCCGCACTGATGGACCGGCTCGCCGCGCTCGAGATCGTCGCGATCAGCGGCATCGGCACCGATGCGGTCGATCTCGACCGCGCGCGGGCGCGCGGCATCCACGTGACGACCACCCCGGACGTGCTGACCGACGACGTCGCCGACATGGCGCTCGGGCTGATCCTCATGACGCTGCGCGACCTCGGCGCCGGCGAGCGGATCGTGCGCGCCGGCCGCTGGGGCAAGACGGCCCAGCCGCTCGCGACGCAGGTCACGGGCAAGCGGCTCGGCATCGTCGGGCTCGGTCGCGTCGGGCGCGCGATCGCGCAGCGCGCGCAGGCGTTCCGGATGCCCGTCAGTTACTTCGGCCCGCGCGAGCATCGCGACAGCGGCTATCGCTTCGTGCCCGACCTCGCCGCGCTCGCGCGCGACAGCGACGTGCTCGTGATCGCGGCGTCGGCCGATCACGGCAACGTGATCGTGACGGCCGACGTGCTCGCCGCGCTCGGCCCCAAAGGATTCCTGATCAATGTCGCGCGCGGCAAGCTGGTCGACGAGGCCGCGCTCGTGCGCGCGTTGGCCGACGGCACGATCGCCGGCGCCGGGCTGGACGTATTCGCGAACGAACCGCACGTGCCGGCCGCGCTGCTCGAACTCGATCGCGTGGTCGTGCAGCCGCACCGCGCGAGCGCCACGCACGAAACGCGCGAGGCAATGGGCCGCATCGTGCTCGCGAACCTCGCCGCATGCTTCGCGGGCGAGCGCCCGCCGACCAGCGTCACGCGCTGAGCGCGGCACGCCCCTTCCCGTTACAACACCGATGCCTTCGCACGACGAAGGCCAGGAGACATGCATGTCCAATCGATCCAGCGGCGCTGCGCTCGCCGCATCGTCCGCCGCGTCGCGCACGATCGGCCGCGTCCGTTATGCGGTCCTCGCGCTGATTTTCGCGGTCACCGTCGTCAATTATGCGGACCGCGCGACGATGTCGATCGCCGGCACCGGCGTCGCGCACGACCTCGGACTCACGCCCGTCCAACTCGGCATCGTCTTCTCGGCGTTCGCGTGGGCCTATGCGATCGGCCAGATTCCGGGCGGCTGGCTGCTCGATCGCTTCGGCGCGCGGCGCGTGTACGGCCTGAGCCTGTTGCTGTGGTCGATATTCACGATGCTGCAGGGCACGGTCGGCGGGTTCGCCGTGCAGGGCGCGGCCGCGACGCTCGCGCTGTTCGTGATGCGCTTCATGCTCGGCCTGGTCGAATCGCCGGCGTTCCCGGCCAATTCGCGGATCGTCGCCTGCTGGTTCCCGACGGCCGAGCGCGGCACCGCGTCGGCGCTGTTCAATTCCGCGCAATACATGGCCGTCGTGCTGTTCACGCCGGCGATGGCGTGGCTCACGCATGCGCTCGGCTGGGAACACGTATTCCTGTGGATGGGGCTGCTCGGCATCGCGCTCGCCGCGCTGTGGTTCGCGTGGTATCGCGAACCGCACGGCCACCCGCGCATGACCGACGCGGAGCGCGACTACCTGCGCGCCCACGGCGCGCTCGTCGATCTCGAGGCGAACCGCGTGCGCGAGCGGCCGCGCGCGTCGTGGCGCGACGTGTCGCAACTGTTCCGCCACCGTAACCTGTGGGCGATCTACATCGGCCAGTACTGCATCACGGCCCTCACCTACTTCTTCATCACGTGGTTCCCGATCTATCTGATCAAGGGACGCGGGATGACGATCATGGAAGCCGGCTGGGTCGCCGCGCTTCCGGCGATCTGCGGGTTCACGGGCGGCGTGCTCGGCGGCCTGCTGTCGGACTGGCTGATCCGGCGCGGCATGCATCCGTCGCGGGCGCGCAAGACGCCTTTCGTCGCGGGGATGGCGATGGCGACGCTGCTCGTGCTCGCGAACGGCGCATCGTCGAACGCGGTCGTGATCGCGCTGATGACGATCGCGTTCTTCGGCAAGGGACTCGCAGCGGTCGGCTGGGCCGTGCTCGCCGACACGGCGCCGGAAGGCATGGTCGGGCTGAGCGGCGGCGTCTTCAACGGGCTCGGCAACATCGCCGGGATCGTCACGCCGCTCGTGATCGGCTACTTCGTCGCGAGCACGGGTTCGTTCGCCGGCGCGTTGTGGTTCGTCGCCGCGCACGGGCTGATCGGCATTGCCGCGTACACGTGGCTCGCGGGCCGCTTCGAGCGGATCCGCATCGCGCCGGCCGCATGAACGCCGCGGCGGCGCGCACGCGCACCGTTACGCGCGCTGGCGGCCGGCCGGCGCGTGCTCGGTCGTCAGCCGGTCGAGTTCGCGCAGATCGTTTTCCAGCGCGGGCGTGAGCGTCGTGCGCAGGTGATCGAGGAAGGTGCGGATCTTCGCATCGAGATAACGGCGCGTCGCATAGACGGCATAGACGCTCACCGTCTGCAGCCGGTATTCGGGCAGCACGCGGATCAGGCGCCCTTCGCGGATATCGTCGAGCACCGTATACAGCGCCACGCACGCGATCCCGCGTCCGGCACGCACCGCGACGCACAGCGCATCCGGCACGTTGACCTGGAACGGCGCCGGCTGCAGCGCGTAGACGGTCTCCTCGCCGTCGCTGCGTTCGAGCCGCCATTCGCCGGCCGGCGACGCGGGCGTGTCGAGGCGCAGACACACGTGGTTCGGCAGCTCGTCGGGCGTCTGCGGCGTGCCGTGCCGCGCCAGGTATTCGCGCGACGCGACCAGCACGCTGCAGCTCGTGCCGCAGGTCTGCGCGACATAGCCGGAATCGGGCAACTGCGACGCGGTCACGATCGACACGTCATAGCCCTCCTCGACCAGATTCGGCATCCGCTGCGCGAGCGTCAGCTCGACCGACACGTCGGGGTTGTCCGCCTGGTAGCGCACGATCGACGACACGACATGACTCTGCCCGAGCCCCGTCATCGCATGGATGCGCATCTTGCCGCTCGGCCGCAGCAGCGCGTTGCGCGCCTCCGCGTTCGCGTAGTCGAGTTCCGCGAGGATCGATTTCGCGCGCTCGAAATAGCGTTCGCCGCTTTCGGTCAGGCCGAGGTGGCGGGTCGTGCGATGCAGCAGGCGCGTCTGTACGTGGGCTTCGAGGTTCGAGACCGCGCGCGACACCTGCGCGGTGGTCGCGTCGATTTCCTTCGCGACCGCAGTAAAACTGCCGGCTTCGACAACGCGCACGAACAGGCGCATGTTTTCGAGCATGTCCATTGAATTGGCTTGGGGAGAGTCGGTGGGGAGGCGTCGGCGGCGCTCGCGTCAGAGGGGCAACGGAACGCGGCCGCGAACCGCGTCGAATCGATCACCGTGCCGGGGAGAAGGCGGGAGAGCGGGCATCGAGGACAGGGTTCTGGCATGACGGGGGAATTGACTGCGCCGAATTGTACGCCGCTGCAGACAAATTTGCGCGGTGAGGCGCGCGCAAGCTCTCATGCGATGAAAGGATTTTGCAAGACTTGTACGTCGTGCGCGTGCAACGGCGTGATGCGGCGCGGCAATTTATATCACAACACGATATAATTCGACGCTTGTCACCGCGCCCCGGCGCCGTCCTTTTACCGCTCACCATCCATGTCGTCAGGCTTCTCCCCGTCGCGCCGCACGTTGCGGCAATGGCTGCACAGTTTCATTCCCCATCCGATGACCCTCGGCTGGCGCGAGCGCCTGCGCGCGTGCGCCGGCGCGCTCGTGGGCATTGCGACGGTCGGCGTCACGATGCGGCTGCTGCCCGGCGTGCCGGGCCTCGTGCCGCTGCTCGTCGCGCCGATGGGTGCGTCGGCCGTGCTGCTGTTCGCGGTGCCGGCGAGCCCGCTTGCGCAGCCCTGGTCGATCGTCGGCGGCAATCTCGTCGCGGCGACCGTCGGCGTCGCGTGCGCGCAATGGATCGCCGATCCGATCACGGCCGCCGCGGTCGCGATCGCCTGCGCGATCGGCGGCATGTTCGCGCTGCGCTGCGTGCACCCGCCGTCGGGCGCCGTCGCGCTCACCGCGGTGGTCGGCGGCCCGGCGATCCATGCGCTCGGCTTCGGCTTCGTGCTGCAGCCGATCGCGCTGCAATCGGCGATCCTGCTGTCGGCCGCGCTCGTCTATCACGCGCTGACCGGGCACCGCTACCCGCACGGCGGCGTGCGCCCCGAAGCGAAACCGCAGGCGGGCGCCGCACCGGCGCGCGGCGGCTTCACGCGCGACGACCTCGATGCGGTACTGAAGCGCCGCGGCGAATGGCTCGACGTCGATCCGGACGATCTCGAAACGCTGCTGCGCGAAACGGAAATGCAGGCTTATACGCGCACGTTCGGCCAGTTGAAGTGCGCCGACCTGATGACGAAGCATGCGATCGAGGTCGCGCCGTCGACGTCGGTCACGGCCGCGCTCACGCTGCTCGACCGCCACCGCGTGAAGGCGCTGCCCGTGGTCGACGGCGAAGGCCGCCTCATCGGCATCGTCACGCGCGCCGACCTCACGCGCCAGTTGCGCCATCCGGCCCCGCTGTGGCAGCGCCTGTCCGCGCGGCTGCCGCAATCGTTCGGCGGCCAGCCCGCGAGCGTCGCGTCGGTCATGACGCGCGACGTCGCGTCGGTGCCGGAAACGATGCCGATCACCGCGCTCGTGCCGCTGTTCACGCATTCGGGCCACCACCATATTCCGGTCGTCGATGCATCACGCCGGCTCGTCGGCATCATGACGCAGACAGATCTCGTCACGGGCCTTTATCAGCAGACCCAAATGCTCGAAGCCGCGTAGCGCGCACCACATGTAGCCGCCGGCGGAACGCGGAATGCAGCCTTTTCGCCCGATTTCGGCCATTTATATCACGTTGTGATATATTTATCGTCACCGCAACCGACTGCCCGAATGACCTCGATGACCGATACCCGACGCGCACTGACGAAAAGCGATTTCCAGCAACTGTCCGAGTTCCGCTACCAGATGCGCCGCTTCGAGCGCTTCTCCGAACGCGCCGCGCAAAGCGAAGGCGTGACGCCGCTGCAATACCTGCTGCTGCTGCACATCAAGGGTTATCCGCATCGCGAATGGGCGACCATCGGCGAACTCGCGGAACGCCTGCAGGCGCAGCACCACGGCGTCGTCGCGCTGGTGACGCGCTGCGAAGCACTCGGGCTCGTGAAGCGCAAGCCGAGCGAAGCCGACCGCCGCCAGGTCGAAGTCCACCTCGAGCCGGCCGGCGAAACGCTGCTTGCCCGTCTCGCGGCCATGCATCGTGCCGAGCTGAAGTCGCTCAAGGGCACGTTCCTGGTTCCCCAGATCGATTACTGACCCTTGCCACTCCGATGAACGCACCACACAAACGCGATTTCTCGACCAACGAACGCCTGCCCAGGATCGCGTTGCTCGCCGCCGGGATCGGCCTGCTCAGCACGCTCGCCGCATTCGTGCTGTTGAGCCTGATCCGCCTGTTCACGAACCTGTTCTTCTTCCAGCAACTGTCGTTCGCCGACCATTCGCCCGCGAACAACACGCTCGGCGCCTGGGTGATCGCGGTCCCGGTGATCGGCGGGCTGATCGTCGGCTTGATGGCGCGTTTCGGTTCGGAGAAGATCCGCGGCCACGGCATTCCGGAAGCGATCGAGGCGATCCTGTTCGGCAAGAGCCGGATGTCGCCGAAGGTCGCGATCCTCAAGCCGCTGTCGTCCGGCGTCGTGATCGGCAGCGGCGGCCCGTTCGGCGCCGAAGGCCCGATCATCATGACGGGCGGCGCGCTCGGCTCGCTGATCGCGCAATGCGTGCACGTGACCGCCGCCGAGCGCAAGACGCTGCTCGTCGCCGGTGCGGCCGCCGGCATGACGGCCGTGTTCGGCACGCCGGTGGCCGCCGTGCTGCTCGCGGTCGAACTGCTGCTGTTCGAATGGCGTCCGCGCAGTTTCCTGCCGGTCGCGCTTGCGTGCGCGGTGGCGGGCTTCGCACGCGCGGTGTTCTTCGGCGTCGGTCCGCTGTTTCCGCTGACGACGGCCGCGCCGACGCCCGTCGCGCTGCTGTCGTGCATCGTCGCGGGCCTGCTGTCGGGCATGCTCGCGTGCGGCCTGTCGGCGGCGCTCTATCGCGTCGAAGACGCATTCGCGAAGCTGCCCGTGCACTGGATGTGGTGGCCGGCGCTCGGCGCGATCGTGATCGGCGTCGGCGGCTGGCTCGAGCCGCGCGCGCTCGGCGTCGGCTACGACGTGATCGGCGACCTGCTGCACCAGCACATCGCGCTGAAGATCGCGCTCGCGCTGCTGATCGTGAAGGCCGTGATGTGGGTGATCGCGCTCGGCTCGGGCACGTCGGGCGGTGTGCTTGCCCCGCTGCTGATGCTCGGCGCCGGTCTCGGCACCGTGCTGTCGCCGGTGTTGCCGGGCGGCGATCCGGCGTTGTGGCCGCTCGTGTGCATGGCCGCGACGCTCGGCGCGACGCTCGGCGCCCCGCTCACCGCGATCGTGTTCGCGTTCGGCCTCACGCACGACGCCAACGCGCTGCTGCCGCTGCTTGCGGCGACGCTCGTCGCGCACGGCTTCGCGACCATCGTGCTGAAGCGCTCGATCATGACGGAGAAAATCGCACGTCGCGGCTATCACATCTATCGCGAATACGGCGTCGATCCGCTCGAACGTCATGACATCGGCGAAGTGATGACGTCGGCCGATCGGCTCGTCGCGGTCGACGGCGCAACGACGCTCGATACCGTCGAAGCGCAATACTTCGGCGCGAAGCAGACGCACCGCGCGTATCCGGTCGTGCAGCACGGGCGACTGCTCGGCCTCGTCGATCGCGCGATGCTCGATGCGCAGCGCGCGCAGGCCGACGCCGACACGCCGATCTCGGACGCGTTCGCCAACCGCGCACCGGTCGTCGCGCTGGCGCACGAAACGTGCCGCGTCGTCGCGTCTCGCCTCGCGATGCTCGGCCTCGAACGCCTGCCGGTGGTCGCCGACGAACAATCGCTGCGCGTCACGGGCATCGTGTCGCGCAGCGACCTGATCAAGCCGGCGCTCCAGCACTTCGACGACGAACAGAAGCGCGAGCGCTTCCGTCCGGTCGTTCCGGTCAACCTGCGCGACGTCGGCTCGCGCAAGGCCGGCTGACACAAACCGCATGCGCGGCGTTCGCCCGGCCGCGCCTCGCTTCCCCGCCGCCTTCCTGCGTTTAAAGTTGGTTAACAATTCGGCAGACGAAAGTTTGTCATCATGGTGCTCATGCGACGGGGCCATCCATCAGCCATTCCACTTCGTCATCAGATAAAGCGTCGCGGCGCGGGATGCACCGACATCCCGCCAGCCGCGGCCGTCACTTCACCACACCACGATCGGGCAGCGCGCGGACCGCGCCACGCATGACGTCGAACCGTACACGACGCATGCCGCGCCGCAGCAACCTGCGCAGCATCCGAGCCGCCATTTGGCAAGCGCGTTAACAACTTGTTTCGGAATGGTCGGAACCGTGCGTGCAGGATGGAATCTCACTTGCACGCAGCATTGCTGCGCATCCCACTCAATCAATCACGACTCGAGGGAGATAACGTGAACGTGAAATACTTACCGCTCATCGCATTGACCGTGGCAATTTCTGCTCATGCCGCCGAACCTGCCGTGCAGAACGTGGGACAAAGCCAGAAAGACGCGCCCGACGTGTCGGCGTGCATCGCCAAGACCTGGGCCGACAAGTCGCAACAACAGGTGATCTCGCAGAACGTGCTGGCCAACGGCCTCGCGACCGACGTGTACGCACCGGGCCAGCAGCCGCCGAACGGCGCCGCCGCGATGGTTCGTCCGTCGTGGAAGCCGGGTGCGAAAACGTGGGTCGGCGTGCGTGGCGACGCAGCGTCCGCCGGCGACATCAACGCCTGCCTGTAATGCAGTAACGAGAACAGGCGCTTCGGACGGCCTCGCGCCATCCGCTTGCGACCAGCCCCGCTTCGGCGGGGCTTTTTCTTTGCTGCGCGGGAAGCGCGTTACAGATAGCTGCAGACGTAATCGAGCGTCTCGAGCACTTCGATGTCGAAGCGGCTCTTGCCCGGCACCGAGAACGATTCGCCGGCGCCGTAGGTCTGCCATTCGCTGCTGCCGTCGAGCTTCACGCGGCACTTGCCGGCCTGCACTTCCATCAATTCGGGCGCATCCGTGCCGAAGTTGAGCGCGCACGGCAGGATCACGCCGAGCGTCTTGCGCGTGCCGTCCGGGAAGAGCACGGTATGCGACACGCACTTGCCGTCGAAATAGACGTTCGCGCGCTTGACGACCGATACGTTGTCGAATTGGGTTGCACTGGTCATGGGATGCCTCTGATTGCTGGATGCCGGATGGCGGTGTGGTTGGCGGCCGGCCGGAGCGGCGGGCCGGCCGCTATGATACCGGCTCGCGCAAGGTGCGCCCGAATGGCGTGCGGCCGGCACATGCCGGGCCCATGATCGTCAGGATCACTACGTGATCCTTGCGGGGCGCGCGCTCACCTCAATCCCTTGCGTCGCGCGGAATCGCGCAGGCAATCGAGCAGCATCGCCGCGGCCGGCGTCAGCGGGCTGTCGCGGCGCGTGACGACCTGCACCGATACGCCCGGCAAGCGCTCGCGGATCGGCAGCACCGCGAGCTGATCGCGCGCCCACTCGCCTTGCAGCAATTGCTCGGGCATCGACGCGATCAGGTCGCACCCGGTCATCAGGCTGTGCGCGAGACCGAAGCTCGGGCACTCGACGACACGCGCCGGCACCGGCAACCCGTACGCGACGAACGAGTTGAACAGTACCTGCGTGGAGCTTTCCGGCGACGGATTCATCAGCCAGTCGGCCTCGACGAGATCGGCAAGCGACGTGGCCGACGCGAGCGGATGCCCTTTGCGCGCGACGATCAGCGAGCGACTCGCATAGAGCTCCGCATGATCGAACTCGGCCGCCAGCAGCTCCGGCACGACGACGGCCACCGCGAAATCGAGCGAACCGTCATGCAGGCGCGGCAGCGCGACGCCCGGAAACCCTTCGACCAGATTGACGCGCACCACCGGAAAGCGACGCCGGAACGCGCGAAACGCGTCCGGCAGGATCGTCACCGCCGCCGCCGGCGTGATCGCCGCCGCGACGGAGCCCGTCATCGCGCCCTGCGCCTGCTCGATGTCGTCGCGGGCGCGCTGCATTTCGGCGACGATCAGCCGCGCGCGCACCTGCAGTTGCTGGCCGAACGCAGTGAGCTGCACGCCGCGCGCGGTGCGCACGACGAGCGATACGCCGAGCGCGATCTCCAGCTCCTTGACCGCCTTCGTCAGCGCGGCCGGCGACACGTTCAGGCGCCGCGCGGCCGCGCGAATGCTGCCTTCCTCCGCGGCGGTGACGAACGCTTTCAGCTGATGGTATTTCATGGCGGCAATACGTGACCCGGGGAAACCCTGTGCACCGCGCCGCGCAGTGGTTCAGGGTATTCCCGAGCGGCAACCGGCGGTGTGCACCAAAGCAATTTAGCAGCTTCTGGTACGCAAAAGAAATTTATATGCTTGGTCGTCATATGCGCGTCAAACGCCCCACCCGCCCCACTGGAGAGACCATGCTGCAAGCCGTGAACCCCGTCATCCCCGGCATCGCCGCGATCGCCCCCGAGCTCGTCGAGGTGCGCCGCCGCATCCACGCCCATCCCGAACTCGCATTCGAAGAAACGCGCACGAGCGACCTCGTCGCCGAGCTGCTCACCGGCTGGGGCTACGACGTGCATCGCGGCATCGGCAAGACCGGCGTGGTGGGCGTGCTGCGCGAAGGGCAAGGCGCGCGCACGGTCGGGCTGCGCGCCGACATGGACGCGCTGCCGCTCGCGGAAACCACCGGCCTGCCGTACGCAAGCCGCCACGCGAACAAGATGCATGCATGCGGCCATGACGGCCACACCGCGATGCTGCTGTGCGCGGCGCGCCACCTTGCGGCCACGCGCCGATTCTCCGGCACGCTGAACCTGATCTTCCAGCCCGCCGAGGAAAACTTCGGCGGCGCGAAGGCGATGATGGACGACGGCCTGTTCGATCGTTTCCCGTGCGACGCGATCTTCGCGATCCACAACATGCCGGGCCGCGCGGCCGGCGACATGGCGTTCCGCACCGGCGCCGCGATGGCGTCGGCCGACCGCGTGACGATCACGCTGCGCGGCGTCGGCGGCCACGGCGCGATGCCGCATTTCGCGCGCGATCCGATGTCGGCCGCGGGCAGCATCATGGTCGCGCTGCAGACGATCGTCGCGCGCGAGGTCGATGCGCAGCATGCGGCCGTGATCACCGTCGGCAGCGTGCAGGCCGGCGAGACGTTCAACATCATTCCCGAAACCGTCGTGATGAAACTGTCGGTGCGCGCGCTGAACGCCGACGTGCGTGCGCTGCTCGCGCGCCGCATCGAAGCGCTCGCGAAGGGGCAGGCGGAGAGCTTCGGCGTCACCGCGGAAGTCGACTACGACTACGGCTATCCGGTGCTCGTCAATCACGCGGAACCGACCGCGTTCGCGGCCGACATCGCGCGCCAGATGCTCGGCGCCGAACACGTTGAAACCGAAGCCGCGCCGCTGATGGGCAGCGAGGATTTCGCGTTCATGCTCGAAGCGCGCCCCGGCTGCTATGCGTTCATCGGCAACGGGATCGGCAGCAAGGGCGGCTGCATGGTGCACAACTCCGGCTACGACTTCAACGACGACATTCTCGCGATCGGCGCGAGCTACTGGGTCCGTGTCGCCGAAGCCTGGCTCGCGGCCTGACGGCCCTTCACCACGCAGTTTCGTGCTTACCCGGGGGAACCCCATGGAAACGTCCGCCCTTCCGTTCGCCGGCACGCCGGTCGACGCCCGCGCCGCCGCGAAGAAACGCCGGCTGATCGCGGCCGCCGCCGTCGGCAATGCGCTCGAGTTCTACGACTTCACGGTCTACAGCTTCTTCGCAATCCTGATCGGCAAGCTGTTCTTTCCCGTGCATTCGTCGTTCGGACAACTTATGCTCGCGGTCGCAAGCTTCGGTGTCGGCTTCGTCACGCGTCCGCTCGGCGGGCTCGTGATCGGCATGTATGCGGACCGCGCCGGCCGCAAGAAGGCGATGATCCTCACGCTGCTGCTGATGGCACTCGGCACCGCGACGATCGCGGTCGCGCCGACCTTCGCGCAGATCGGCATCGCCGCGCCGCTGCTGCTCGTGCTCGCGCGGCTGCTGCAAGGGTTCGCGTCGGGCGGCGAAGTCGGTGCATCGACGACGCTGCTGCTCGAACAGGCGCCGCAGCATCGTCGCGGCTTCTATGCGTCGTTCCAGTTCTCGAGCCAGGGGCTCGCCGCGCTCGCGGGCGCGCTCACCGGCGTCGCGCTGACGTCGACGCTGACCGCCGCGCAACTCGAAAGCTGGGGCTGGCGCGTGCCGTTCATCATCGGCACGCTGTTCGTTCCGCTCGGTTACTGGCTGCGCCGCACCGTCGAGGAAGTCCCGGCAGCGGCGCCCTCGCCCGCCGCCGCGCACGACGAACCGGTTGCGTCGCTGCCGCTCGCCGATGTGCTGCGCCATCACGGGAAGGCCGTGTTCGCCGGCCTCGGCGTGACGATCGGCGGCACGTCGATCCACTACATCATCGTGTTCTACATGGCGATCTACGGCGTGCAGGTGCTGCACCTGCCGACGTGGCTGTCGATGACGGCCGGCTGCGTCGCCGGCGCGATCCTGATGCTCGTGACGCCGATCGGCGGCCACCTGTCCGACGTGTACGGGCGCAACCGGATCGTCTGGTGGACGCGCATCGCGCTGATGGCCGCGATCTACCCGGCGTTCATCGCGCTGAATCGCTGGCCGGGCGCCGTGTCGCTGCTGTCGATCATCGCCGCGCTGTCGATCGTGCATGCGGTCAACATCGGTGCGACGGGGGCCATGCTCGGTGAGTTGTTTCCACGTGCGGTGCGTGCGACGGGCGGTGCGCTCGTGTATAGCGTCGGCGTCGCGATCTTCGGCGGCTTCGCGCAATTCTTCGTCACGTGGCTGATCGCCGCGACCGGGAATCCGAATGCGCCGGCTTGGTATGCGATCGGGTGTGGCTTGTTCACGCTGCTCGCGATTCGTTGTATGGACGAGAAGGCCGGGAAGGCGCTGGACTGAGCGGTGGCGCGATGCGCGGTACGTGAAGCGCCATTGACGTCGCGCGCGCGCATCGGGCATGATTGATCAATGCACAATGCCACGATCACTCTTTCGACGACCACGCGCACGGCCGCCTTCGGCGGGCCCGTGCAGCGAGTGCGCGCAAGATCGTAGCGTCACCGATTCCCACAGGCCCCGCCGGTTCCGGACGGGGTCTTTTCGTTTCTCCGTCTGCATCGGCCACTCAGGAGAAACGCAATGTCCGAAGCCCCTTCCCCGAAACGCGCGCTGCTCGTGATTGACATGCAGGTCGGGTTGTTTCATGGCGATGATCGTCCGCATGATGGTGAACGTGTGCTGGCCAACATCAATCGGCTGATTCGCCGCGCGCATGAAAGCGGTGCGCCCGTGTTCGCCGTTCGTCACACCGGGCCGGCCGGCTCGCCGATCGCGCCCAATGCGCCGCTGGCCGCGCTGCTGCCGGAGCTTGCGATCGATACCGCACGCGACATCGTGTTCGACAAGACTCGCCCGAGTTGCTTCGCGGGAACGCGACTCGCCGAGTGGCTGCAGGCGGCTGGTATCGGCGAGATCGTGATTGCGGGGATGAAGACGCAGTACTGCGTCGATACGACGTGCCGTGCGGCCGGCGATCTCGGGTTTCTCGCGGTGCTCGTGGCCGATGCGCATACTTGCATGGATACGCCTGCGCTGGCAGCCGAGCGGATCGTCGCGCATCACAATGCGACGCTTGGCGGACCGTTTGCGGTGCTGACGACGACCGAGGCCTGCGTGTTCTGACGCACGGCGCCGATCGGATCAGCGCAGGCCTGCAATAGCGTCAGCAGAGACCTGCCATACGTATTGCTTCAATGCTCGACGATGTGTCGCGGACTGAAACGACCTTCGTCGAAAGCACTGCGTCAGCGGACAGAAAATCGCTGAGCCGCTTGTCGAAGCGGAACGAAAACTTGGTCAATTCGATGGTGTTCCGGAAGGTCTCCCTAGGTAACTTTCCGGTCACCGTCGCCCCGATGAAGCGCTTGATCAGGCGTATCACGCGCACACGGAACGGGACTTCGACCTTCAAGATTAGTGAACACTCGGCAAGCAGCGGATACATTCGCTTGTCGTACGCGCCTTCGACGAACCAGCCGGCTTCGGCGATGATCGTCGCGATAGCGTCAGCCATCGCCTGATCCGAGTTCTTCACGTACTCTTCACCGCTCTTGTCCCAATAAACGTTGTCGAATTCATACGCGTCAGTATCGAACCTCCGAGCCAACTGCCGAGCGATAGTCGTTTTCCCCGCACCCGACGGGCCTACGATGCAAACCTTCATGTTTCAGTCTCTGTTCAACCGCTCATGTTGATGCTCGCGCATGAAGTGTTTCAGCATGGGTAAGAAGAAATCGTGGCCACCGATCAGCGTGAATTCCGCTCCAAAAAGTGGAACCCACTGGAAGCTGAATTCAATGGGTTCACCACCGGAACCCGGATCGCTCTCGAAATGCGCCCAATGCGCCTTCATTGCAATGGCGTCGCTCACCATGACATGCACGACATGCCGGTGCTGAATCTCGCTTCTTCCGAATTTCTTCATCGAATAGAAGTAACAGCCGAGAACATGCACGACTTGAGCGTCGCCGATACCGCTTTCCTCGCGAAGCTCGCATAGCGCGGCGGCTATTGGCAGTTCTCCGTGATTCATCGTGCCGGCAACCACTTGCCTCCCGGCTTCCGGGAACTTGGGTTGCGTGAAAACGAGTAGTCTATCCCGCCATGTAAGATAAACGAGTACCTTGTTTTTGATTTGCACGGTCACTGTTCCGACAAGAATCGCCCAAACCCCGACAACGCTTCAACTGACAATCAATTGCAACTCGCGGACCACCTTGCACAGCGTCTGGATCGCCGTTGATCGAAATGCATTCGCGTTATCGAGCGGTGTGTTCTTATCCGTCCAGGCGATGGCCGCCAAGCACTGCACGCCGACATAGTAGAGAAATTCCGTTCGTGGTACCGGCTCACCGTACGTCGCCTCCCAGCCCGCAAGAAAGGCGTGGCACAGCACTTCGTCGGAGAAATCCATGTCCACCCAGACGATCTTCGCCAGATCATAGGCCGCGTCCCCAATACGCGCGGCCTCGAAATCCAGGATTGCGGACACGTGATCGTCCGAGTCGACCAGGATATTTCTTCCGATGTAGTCGCAATGCAGCAAGCGGATATCGGACGGCACACGCAGATCAGCGCCGAAATGACGAAGTCTATCCAGCTGAACGCGGTATTCCGGGTAGCCAGGAGCCGTCTGGTTCAGGCGCGACAGCCACTTCGAAACCATCCCGTCGAGATGAACACGCCATTCGGCAGGACGCTCCAGCCTCTCGTCACGCTGCTGCCAGAACTTCATCCCCATCAGGCGCGATGGCGTGATTGCGCGATGAAGTTGCGCTAAAGCAGAACCTGCGGCCGCGGCGAGCCGAAGCTTCGTTTCCTGCTCCGCATTTTTCAGAACATGATCGAGGCGCTTGCCTGAAATAGCGCTCAAGACGACGATCGCATACTCCCCCCAAGCGGCCTTCTCCAATATTTTCGGTGCGAAAGAATTCGCTTCGAGTGCTTCGAGGATTTCACAGTGCCGGTCGAAAGCCGTTCTGTTCATCGTGGCCTTGACGAATACCTTTCCGCGCGCGGTATGCGCCTCGGCGACGAATGCGCCATCCCGCTCGGCTACCAAGCCAAGGTTGTCGGCTCGGATGAGTTTTTGCAACGCAGACAAATCTTTCATAGAGCAAGGTCCCGCATCACGTTTCCCGAGCGTATCAGACGACACAACGATCAATGAGTCGGCGAAGCATACGCATCGGTTTCGTCGCAGTCAAAAGGCACAGACCTAGTCTGAGCAGTTGGAGTAAACGTGGACCTGATTACACGGCGCTAGGCCAGCAGTGTCATCGCCGAGCTTCGGGGCGGATGTCAGCCAGAGAAAGCTGCCGCCGCCGTTTCGCAGACTTGTGACATTGGAGTGATTTGCTTTGGAATGTACGGGGCGGTAAAACTTGAACGAATGTAAATTTACCGAGCGCCCCTTGCTGATCGCTCGATGCGTCATACCGACTTTCGAGAACAGGACGGGTCTCGAAGCAGCAGAAGAGCCCTTGTTGAGACCATATCGCATCATCACGGACAGCGCCGATACGGGACGCGCCGTAAACGCAAAAAGGCACGGACCTTCACCGCCCGAGCCTTTTTCACCAACACAAACCGCCCGCACTCAGAACGTATGCATCATCCCCACATACGCGCCCGTCTGCGACTCGCCCGTTATCGGACTCGTCCCCGACGTCGCATCCCGCGGCGTCGCGAGCAGCGAGAAGTTCGAATTCCCGCCGTTACGCGCATACGCGACCGTCCCATACAGGAATGTCCGTTTCGACAGGTTGTACGTGGTGCCGAGCACGTACATGATCGCGTGGCCCGACGGATCGTGCGATGCGTCTCCACCGCCATCACCCACCTTCACGTAATATCCGCCGCCCGTCACCGCCCACTGCGGCGTCGCCGAGTAGGTCGCACCAAGCCAGTAGTGATCCGCACGATCGGCGACACCGGCCGGACTGTCCGGCGCCTGATAGTGCGTATACGCGCCCTGGATCTTGAACTTCGACACCTTCACGTTCGCGCCGACGAAGTACTCGCGCGACGCGGTGAAGATATTGCTGAACTTGCCGTTGTTATCGCGCAGCTCGTCATAGATGCCGCGCACATCAAGCACCGGCGAGTGGTACGAGATCATGATCCCGTCCGAGCGGCCGAAATCGTCGGCCGCGCCGTAGTTGAAGCCGCGCGACTGGTTGCCGAACGCGTATTGCGCCTGCACGTCGAAGCCGCCGATCACCGGGCTGTGATATTCGATGTTGTTGCTGCTCTGCTGCCAGTTGCGGCCGCGCACGAGCGACGCCGACGAAAACGCCTGCTGGACGAACGGATCGAATTCCCACACGCCGTCGCTGTCGATGAACAGGTTGCGGCCGGCCTGCAGCTGGCCCCACGTGTTGCTCTTCAACCCGACGTACGCGCGCCGCGACCACATGCGCCCGCCGCCCGTCTGGCCGTTCATCACCTGGAACGCGGTTTCCAGGTTGAAGACCGTCGACATCCCGCCGCCGAGATCCTCGACGCCTTTCAGCCCGAACATGCTGGTGCCCCAGTCGCCGCTTTCCGCGCTCCAGCGCGTTCCGCTGCCGCCGTTCGGCTTCGCGATGTGGTTCAGGTATTCGATGCCGCCGTCGATCCGGCCGTACAGCGTGACGCTCGTCTGTGCAAACGCAGCCGCCGGCGTGGCGGCCGCAATCAGCCATGCGAAGTATTTGAGTCGCAAAATGATGCCCCCTCGAAGTCTCGACCGTCCGTCGCGCGCCCCATGCACGCGCCTCGGGTCGCTTATCCGCGATCGATCGAAAAACGTCCGGGGCCGGCCGCGCAGAGCGCAAGCAAGCCGCCCGAGATCGCGATGTTCTTGTAGAAATGAATCATGTTGTTGATCTGCTCGCCGCCCGTCATCGTCCAGTAGTGGTGGCCGATGATGCCGGTGCCGATCGTATACAGCGCAAGCAGCAGCGCAAGCGGCCGCGTCTGGAAACCGACGAGGATGGCGATCCCGACGAACAGCTCCATCACGACGGAGATCGCCGCGGAGATGATCGGAGCCGGCGCGCCCTCGCTGCCCATGAACGCGATCGTACCGGAGAAGTCGATAATCTTCTTCCAGCCGAACATCACGAACAGGATCACGAGCAGGATTCGGGACAGCAGTAGCAGCACATCGCGCTGGGACGCGAGAAACGGTTGATTCGGTGTCATGGTGTGATCAACGAAAACGATGCGCGCGCAACCGCACGCACCGGATTGCCTGTGAACCGGAGCGAGCGGCCCAATCGCGCCGCCCGCCCCGCTCTGCAACAACCGGCATCGGGGCCCGCCCGATGTGCTGTGCTCCTCCTCTTTTACGTTGTCGCCCTGCTTCGTCGCGTGCCGCGTCAGCGCAGCTTCGCGACGTCCTGCTCGGTCACCTTCGCGGCCGGATTGCCGAACTGTCCGGTCACGTAGTTCGTCAGCGCGGCGATCTGCGCATCCGACAGCTCGTGGCGGAATGCCGGCATCCCGACGTCCTCGCTGCCGGCCTTGCGCTGCACGCCGTTCAGGATCACCTGCACGAGGTTGGTCGGATTCGGTGCGCCAACCGTCGAGTTGTGGAACAGCGGCGGGTAGTAACCGTCCGGCGTGCCCTTGCCTTGCATCTGGTGGCAGGTCGCGCAGTTGCCGAGATACAGCCGCGCCGGATCGATGCCCGACGACGCGAGCGCGACGCCGCGCAGCTTCAGGCCGTCCTCGGCCGGTTTGCCCCACGACGAGCGCGACTGCTTCGCGTCGCCGCTGGCCACGGCCGGCACCGTCCGGATGTACGTCGCGATCGCGCCGATGTCGGCTTCGGTCATCTTCGAGAAGCTGTGCTCGACAGCCTCGGCCATCGGGCCGGCTGCCTGCGCAAGGCCCGGCACGCTGCCGGTACGCAGGTACTGCACGAGCTGCTGCTGCGTCCAGCCGCCGATCCCCGCGTTCGGGTCGGACGTGATGTTGTAGCCGTCCCAGCCCGCGAGCACCGAACCCGACAGGAAGCTGCCGCCGGTTTCGTCGAGCGACTTCTCCTGCATCGCGATGCCGCGCGGCGTGTGGCACGTGCTGCAGTGCGCGAGGCCCTGCACGAGATACGCGCCGCGGTTCCACTCGGCGCTCTGTGCCGGCTTCGGCTGGTAGACGCCGTCCTTCAGGAACAGCCAGTTCCAGATCTTCAGCGGCCAGCGCATGCTCAGCAGCGCGGGGATCTCGTTCTTCGGCGGCGCCTGCTTGACCGGTTCGACGCCGTGCATGAAGTACGCGTACAGCGCCTGCACGTCGTCGTCGTTGATCTTCGCGTACGACACGTACGGCATCGCCGGATACAGGTTGGCGCCGTTCTTCGACACGCCGTGCCGCACCGCGCGCTCGAAGTCGTCGAACGTCCAGGTGCCGATGCCGGTGTCCGGGTCGGGCGTGATGTTGCTCGTATAGATCTTGCCGAGCATCGGCACCGGCATGCCGAGCCCGCCTGCGAACGGCTTGCCGCCCTTCGCGGTGTGGCACGCCATGCAGTCGCCCGCGACCGCGAGGTATTCGCCGCGCTTGATCTGCGCCGGATCGGCCGAATCGGCCGCGCGTGCGAGGCCGGGCAGCGCGAGGCAGCCGGCGAGGAGGAAGGTGAGAGTAGATTTCCGCACGGTCAGACTTCCTTCTTCAGCGTGTCCGACATCCGCAGCGCGAGCGCCGCGATCGTCAGCGTCACGTTCACCGTACCGACGGTCGGCATCGTCGAGCTGCTCGAGATGAACAGGTTCGGATGGTCGAACGTGCGGCAGTCCTTGTCGACGACCGAGTCGCGTGCATCCGCGCCCATGATCGTCGCGCCGGTGATGTGGTTGTTCGGCGCGAACTCGTCGTTGAAGACGACGTCGGTGCCGCCGAGCACCTTCGCGGCCGTCGCGTAGACCTCGCGCGTGTGCACGGCGCCGCGCTTCACGTAATCGTCGATCGCATACGTGATCTCGGGGCGCGGGATGCCGACCGCGTCGGTGGCCGTCTTGCTCGGCACGATGCGGTTCTCGGGCTGCGGCAGGATTTCGTGGAAGCAGTCGAACTGCACGTAGCGCGCGGAACGGTCGCGGATCTGCGCGTCGAGCTCCTCGTGCTTCATCAGCTTGCCGGCCTTGAAGATCTTCTGCGTCTCCTGGTTGATGCGCGACATGTTCGACAGGTGGATCTTCTTCGCGGCTTCGGTCGCACGGAACGGGCCGTCGCGGAAACCGATCAGCGACGTCATCTCCTGCGGGCCACGGCCCGGCCACAGCTTCTCGTTCGCGTAGAACGACACGCCGGTGCCCGGATGGTCCATCAGGTTGCGCCCGACCATGTCGGAACTGTTCGCGACGCCGTTCGGGAAATCGCGGTTCGCGGACATCAGCAGGATCTTCGGCGTCTCGATGCCGTTCGCGGCGAGCACGAAATACTTGCCCTCGACGCGATGATCGGCGCCCGTCTTGTCCTTGTAGATCGCGGCGACGATGCGCTTGTCCGGCCCGGTCTCGAGCTTGTAGACGACCGCGCTGTCGATCAGCTTCGCGCCGGCCTGCTCGGCCTTCTCGACGTGAACGATACCGTTGTACATCGCACCGATCGGGCATATCGGCATGCAGTTGTTGTTCCCGCAACAAGTCGGCCGGCCGTCGTACGGGCGGCTGTTGCGCGCGACGGGCTCGGTCACCACGTGGAACTTCGGGTCATAGCCGTTGAGCGCGCTCTTGATGGTCTGCTCGTTGAACGACAACGGCAGCGGCGGCATCGGGTATGCCTGCTTGCGCGGCGAGTACAAATCTTCCTCGGGGCCCGGGCCCCACACGCCGAGCTCTTCCTCGGCGCGCTGATAGTAATGCTCGAGGTCGTCGTACTGGATCGGCCAGTCGCGACCGACGCCGTACACCGTCTTCATCTTGAAGTCGTTCGGGATGAAGCGCCACGCCGACGCGGCCCAGTGCCACGTCGTGCCGCCCACCGCGCGGATGTACTGCGAGTTGAACTTGTGCTCGCCCTTCAGGATCAGGTAGTCGTTCGGCGGGCCGTATTCCGGATGCGGCGCCCACGGGCTCGACGGGTACGGCGCCATGAAATCGGTCTTGTCGGGCTGGTTGCGAAAACGCTCGACGATTTCCCAGCGCGGCATGCGCGGGCCGGCTTCCAGCAGGATCACGGACTTGCCCGCCATCGCGAGCTGGTGTGCAACGATCGCGCCGGCGACACCCGATCCGACGACGACGATGTCGGCTTTTTGCGTATCGGTATCGGCCATCAGGCTTGCCTCTCGATCGGTTTTTCGGCCCAGAAGCCGGGTTTGTTGGGGCAATACGAAGGGATCACGAGGGTATCGGACACCACGCTGAACATTAATGCTTCTTCGTAGGTAATCACGACGTTGTCGACGATGCCGAGATACCACGCGCCGAGAATCGTCAATGCGAGCGATTCCTGGTCGGGATTCAGCGAGCCGGATGCGAGCGCACCGGCGAGTTGCGACAGGCTGTCGGCCGTCTTGAACGAGCCCTTCTGCAGTGCCTGCAGATAGCGCTCGCCGGTGACGCGGCTCAGCCCTTTCTTGCCGGTCAATGCTTCGGAAAGCGTCATGAACGTATCGAGCGGCGCGGTGGCCGGATCGTCGGCCAGGGCCCGCAACGCCAGCGAGCCGGTGAGGCCCGCCGCCGTCAGCGCCAGTGCGCCCTGCAGCCATTGACGCCGCGTGATGCCGGTTACGGCTGCGTCGTTGTCACGACGCGATTGGGGGGTGTTGTCGTTGTGCATGTTTCCTTCTCTCGAACACCGGATTCGGGAAAACCACGCTTGATATTTCTCAAACATTGGCGCGGCCCTGAAATGTACGCGCACAAATCGGATCGAACAATCTTTTTATAGTCCATTTAATGTTCCGCAATCCGCGACAATCGATATTTCGCTGCAATTTTGTGTCGTCGGCGCGACAAATCTGCGGCGGGCACGCCCGTGTCGCGCGCCGACCACACACTGCACCTGCACGCCGTGCTGCGCGCGCGCGGCGGTCGGTTAGAATCCCGTGCAATCAAACAGAAAGCTTCCCTCCGAGGGCAATCGAGCGATGAAGCAGCGCGACAAGCACAACAAAGAAACGAACCACACCCACCACACGACCCGGCTGCTCTGGCGCATCGGCGCCGTCGCGGCGCTCGGCGGCGCCGCGGCGCTGTCGCTGCATGCGGGCGCGGCGCGCACGGTGAGCGTGTCGCCGCAAGGCACCGTCACCGAAGTCCGGCAGAGCGTCGTGAAGTTCGACGAACCGATGGTCGCGTTCGGCTCGGCGTCCGCGCCGAATCCGGCGCGCGTGACCTGCAACGATTCGACGGCCGCGCGCGGCTCGGGCCACTGGCTCGACGACAAGACCTGGGTTTACGATTTCGAAAGCGACCTGCCGCCCGGCGTACGCTGCTCGGTCGGGCTCAACGACACGCTGCGCTCGGTCGCCGGCAATGCGGTCAGCGGCCCGCGTCGCTTCACGTTCCAGACGGGCGGCCCGTTCCCGGTGTCGGTGCGCCCCGGCTCCCGCGAGATCGAGGAGCGGCAGGTCTTCGTGATGAAGCTGAACGGCCCGGCCGAGCCGCGTTCGGCGCTCGCGAACATCTGGTGCGAAGCGGCCGGCATCGGCAACCGCATTCCCGTCACGGCGGCCGACGACGAGACGCGCAACGCGCTACTCGATCATTTCGGGCTGAAGAAGGAGGCCGCGCGCGTGCTGACGCTGTCGTGCTCGCAGGCGCTGCCGGCGAGCGCGAAGATGCAGCTCGTGTACGGCAAGGGCGTCGCGAGCCCGAGCGGCATCGCGAACGAAACCGAACGACGCTTCGATTTCACCGTGCGCGCACCGTTCGCCGCGAGCTTCTCGTGCGAACGCGAGAACGCGAAGGCGCCCTGCACGCCGCTGCGCCCGCTCACGCTGTCGTTCAACGCACCGATCGCGCGCAAGCAGGCCGAAGCGATCAAGCTGCGCGGCCCCGACGGTTCGCTGTCGCCGACCTTCGCGGCCGACGATCACAGCGAGGAAGTGACGACCGTCACGTTCAACCCGCCGCTGCCCGCGCAGGCGGCTCTCACCGTCGAGCTGCCGTCGGGCCTGCACGACGTGACCGACCGGCCGCTGTCCAACGCGGACCTGTTCCCGCTCGCGACGCGCACCGCGCCGATGCCGCCGCTCGCGAAATTCTCGTCGGGCACCTTCGGGATCGTCGAGCGCTTCGCCGAGCCCGGCACGCCCGCGCTCGTGCCCGTCACGCTGCGCAACGTCGAGGCCGACCTGCATATCGCGGGCCTCAACGCGGGCGGCGCGCAATTCGCGAACCTGAAGGTCGAGAACGACACCGCGATCCGTCAATGGATGCGCACCGTCGATCGCTTCGACAACTGGTCGATGACGGCCGGCTCGATCGACGACCAGATTCCCGGCCTGCTGGAGCGCAAGGGGCAACGCCCGGTCTACGTGCCGCTCGAGGCCGGCGAAAAGCAGCCCGCGCCGAAGAACCGCCGCATCGACGTGCGCTCGCTGTCGCTGCTCGCGGGCGAGCCCGGCGCGCAGGTGCTGATGCTGCCGAAGGCCGATCCGAAAGCGCTGCGCCCGTTCGAAGTGGTCGGCGTGCCGATCGAGAAGCCCGGCTTCTACGTGCTCGAACTCGCGTCGCCCGCGCTCGGCCGCTCGCTGCTCGCGAAACCGTCGAGCATGTACGTGCGCACCGCCGTGCTCGTCACGAACCTCGGCGTGCACCTGAAACAGGGCCGCGAGAACAACCTCGTGTGGGTCACGACGCTCGACAAGGGCAAGCCGGTGCCGAACGCGCAGATCCGCGTGTCGGACTGCAACGGCGACGAAATCGCGGCCGGCAAGACCGACGCGCAGGGCCTGCTGAAGATCGACGGGCCGTTCGAGCCGAAGCGCGAATGCAGCTCGTCGGAACAGCGCTTTAGCGACTACTTCGTGTCGGCGCGCGTCGACGATCCGAAGACGGGCCCCGACATGGCGTTCGTCAGCTCGGGCTGGAACCGCGGGATCGAATCGTGGCGCTTCAACGTGCCGACCGACACCGACAGCGCGCCGACCGTGCGCGCGCATACGGTGTTCGACCGCACGCTGCTGCGCGCCGGCGAAACCGTGTCGATGAAGCATTTCATCCGCACCGAGACGCTGCAGAGCCTCGCGTTCCCGTCGCAATACCCGACGCGCGTGACGATCCGCCATCTCGGCACCGGCCAGACGTACAAACTGCCGCTCACGTGGGCGGCCGACCACAGCGCGGATTCGCAGTTCACGCTCCCGGCCGCCGCGAAGCTCGGCGAATACAGCGTCGAGCTCGAAGGCGGCCCGGACGATGCGCCGAGCGCCACCTACTACAGCGGCAGCTTCCGCGTCGAGGCGTTCCGGCTGCCGGTGCTGAAAGGCTCGATTGGCGCGCGCGACGCGCAAAAGAGCCCGCTCGTCGCCGTCAAGGAAGCGCCGCTCGCGGTGCAGATCGACTACGTGTCGGGCGGCGGCGCATCGAACCTGCCCGTGCAGGTGTCGGCGCTGATGAAGTGGGCATCGCCGCCGTTCGCGGATCGTTTCGAGGATTTCAGCTTCACGCCGTATCGCCCCGACACGAGCGGCGGCAACGCCGACGACGATGCGCAGGACGGCGACAACGCGTCGTCGTCGGCGTCGAGCAACGATCCCGACGCGACGAAGCTGATCGCCGACAAGCTGCCGCTGACGCTCGACCGCAACGGCGCGGGCTCGGTCACGCTCAAGGGCCTGCCCGACGTCGACGCACCGAAGCGCATCGCGCTGGAGGCGACGTTCGCGGACCCGAACGGCGAAGTGCAGACGATCCGCGGCGACACGATCCTGTGGCCGGCCGCGGTGGTGGCCGGCATCAAGGCCGGCCGCTGGGTGTCGGTCGGCCAGCGCGTGCCGGTGCAGGCGCTGGCGGTCGACCTGCAGGGCAAGCCGCGCGCGTCGGTGCCGATCGAGATCAAGGGCGTCGCGCGCATCACGACGTCGTCGCGCAAGCGGATGGTCGGCGGCTTCTATGCGTACGACAACAAGAGCGATACGCGCGACCTCGGCGTGCTGTGCTCGGGCAAGACCGACGACAAGGGCCGCATGGCCTGCGACGCGACGCTCGAGCAGGCCGGCAACGTGCAGCTGATCGCGGTCGCGAAGGACGGCGACGGCCGCGCGTCGAATGCGTCGACGTCGGTATGGGTCACGCGCGAGGACGAGCTCTGGTTCGGCGGCGACAACACCGACCGGATCGACGTGATCCCCGAGAAAACGTCGTACGAACCGGGCGAAACGGCCCGCTTCCAGGTGCGCATGCCGTTCCGCTACGCGACCGCGCTCGTCGCGGTCGAGCGCGGCGGCGTGATGGAAACGCACATCGTCGAGCTGAACGGCAAGAACCCGACCGTCGACCTGAAGGTCGGCGAATCGTGGGGGCCGAACGTCTACGTATCGGTGCTCGCGCTGCGCGGGCGGATTCGCGAGGTGCCGTGGTACTCGTTCTTCACGTGGGGCTGGAAGGCGCCGGTCGAATGGGCGCGCGCGTTCTGGCGCGAAGGCCGCCACTATGAAGCGCCGACCGCGTTCGTCGACCTGTCGAAGCCCGCGTTCCGCTATGGCCTCGGCGAGATCAAGGTCGGCACGGGCGTTCATCGCCTCGGCGTGACCGTGACGACCGACGCGACCCGCTACACGGTACGCAGCAAGGCGCAGGCGCACGTGAAGGTCACGCTGCCGAACGGTCAGCCGGCACCGGCCGGCACGCAGATTGCGCTCGCGGCCGTCGACGAGGCGCTGCTCGAACTGATGCCGAACAACAGCTGGGACCTGCTCGACGCGATGCTGCGCCGGCGCGCGTACGGCGTCGAGACGGCCACCGCGCAGATGGAAATCGTCGGCCGCCGCCACTTCGGCCGCAAGGCCGTGCCGGCCGGCGGCGGGGGCGGCAGCGCGCCGACCCGCGAGTTGTTCGACACGCTGCTGCTGTGGAACCCGCGCGTGACGCTCGACGCGAACGGCAGCGCAACCGTCGAGGTGCCGCTGAACGACGCGCTCACGCGCTTCCGGATCGTCGCGATCGCGGCGGTCGGCCCCGACCGTTTCGGCACGGGCAGCACGTCGATCCGCAGCACGCAGGATCTGCAACTGATCTCCGGCCTGCCGCCGCTCGTGCGCGAAGGCGACGCGTTCCGTGCGCAGGTCACGCTGCGCAACACGACCGACCGCGCGATGCAGGTCGTCGTGACGCCGCGCGTGACAGGCCTCGACGTCGCACCGCAAACCGTGTCGCTGGCCGCGAATGCGGCGACCGAGGTCGCGTGGACGATCACCGTGCCCGAGCAGGCGCTCGATGCGGCCGGTGCGCTGAACTGGCGCATCGAGGCGGCCGAGCAAGGCGGCAAGCGCGCGTCGGACGCACTGGCCGTCGCGCAGAAGGTCGTGCCCGCGCTGCCGGTGACCGTGCAGCAGGCCACGCTCGCGCAGGTCGACGGCACGCTGACGGTGCCCGTCGCGGCCCCGGCCGGCGCTGTGAGCAACGCACAAGGCGCGCCGCGCGGCGGCATCGCCGTGTCGCTGCAGTCGAAGCTCGCCGACGGCCTGCCCGGCGTGCGGCGCTGGTTCGAACGCTATCCGTATCGCTGCCTCGAACAGCAGACGTCGCGTGCGATCGGGCTGCGCGACCCCGCGCAATGGCAGGCGCTGATCGCGCGCATGCCCGTCTATCTCGACAGCGACGGGCTGGCGAGCTACTTCCCGCCGTCGTCCGACGATTCGCATCATGGCAGCCCGACGCTGTCGTCGTATCTGCTCGTGGTGTCCGACGAAGCCAGCCGCCTCGACCCACGCTTCGCGCTGCCGGAAGACCTGCGTACGCAGCTCGAGGCCGGGCTCGCGCGCTTCGTCGACGGCCGCCTCGAGCGCAACGCGTGGGCGCCGCGCCAGGATCGCGACCTGCGCAAGCTCGCCGCGATCGAGGCGCTGTCGCGCTACGGCGCCGCGCAGGGCCGCATGCTCGGTTCGATCGAGATCGCGCCGAACCAGTGGCCGACCTCGGCGGTGATCGACTATCACGCGATCCTCACGCGCGTGAAGGACATCCCGCAACGCGACGAGAAACGCGCGCAGGTCGACCAGATCCTGCGGGCGCGCCTGACGTACCAGGGTACGCAGCTCGTGTTCTCTACCGCACGCGACGACGACCTGTGGTGGCTGATGACCAGCAACGAGACCAACGCCGCGCGTCTCGCGCTGGAATTCGCGGGCGACCCGGCATGGAAGGACGAAATGCCGCGCGTGACCGCCGGCCTGCTCGCGCTGCAACGTCATGGCGCATGGCAGACGACGACGTCGAACGCACTCGGCCTGCTCGCGGTCGAGCGCTTCTCGCGGACCTACGAGAGCACGCCGGTCGCCGGCGCGACGAAGGTGGCGCTGGGCGGCGACGAGCGTTCGATCTCGTGGTCGCAAGCGGCATCGGCCGCGCCCGCCGATGCGCCTGCGTCGGCCACGCCGGCGACCCGCGCGGCCGCCGCGCGCAGCGTGCTGATGCCGTGGCCGCGTGCGTCGCAGGGGCCGGCCACGCTGTCGGTCACGCAGGACGGCACGGGCCGCCCATGGGCCACGGTCGAAAGCCTCGCGGCCGTGCCGCTGCGCGCGCCGTTCGCGGCCGGCTACCGGATCACGAAGACCGTCACGCCGGTATCGCCGGCCGTCAAGGGCGTGCTCACGCGCGGCGACGTCGTGCGCGTGCATCTCGACATCGATGCGCAGAGCGACATGACGTGGGTCGCCGTCAACGATCCGATTCCGGCCGGCGCGACGATCCTCGGGTCGGGCCTCGGCCGCGATTCCGAAGCCGCGACGCAGGGCGAGAAAACCCCCGACGGCGCGTGGCCGGCGTTCATCGAGCGCGACTTCGACGGCTATCGCGCGTACTACGACTATTTGCCGAAGGGCAAATTCTCGGTCGAGTACACGGTGCGGCTGAACAACGTCGGCACGTTCGGATTGCCGCCGACGCGCGTCGAGGCGCTGTATGCGCCGTCCGTGTACGGTTTGTGGCCGAACCCGCCAATGACCGTGAAGCCGGCCGACGCGGGCAAGTAACCGGGCAAGCGATGATCGATCTGGCTTTGCCGCGGCCGGCGCGTTTCGCCGGCCGCGTATTCGTCGCCGTCGTGCTGGCCGCGCCGCTCGTCGCGCATGCGCTGCCCGGCTACGACGACGTGCGCCGCAACTGGCGCAGCTCCGACTGGATGCTGCTCGCGCGCGACGGCACGCCGCTGCAGCGTACGCGCATCGACCGCACCGAACGGCGCGGCGACTGGGTGTCGCTCGCCGACGTATCGCCCGCCTTCCGCGAGGCGATCGTCGTGTCCGAGGACAAGCGCTTCTATGAACACAGCGGCGTCGATTGGCGCGGCATCGCCGGCGCCGCGTGGGGCAACCTGTGGAACGAACGCACGCGCGGCGCGTCGACCGTCACGATGCAGCTCGCGGGCCTGCTCAGCGATTCGCCGCGCCGCTCGGGACAGCGCTCGCTGCCGCAAAAGGCCACGCAGGCCGTGAACGCGCTGTGGCTCGAACGCAGCTGGCGCAAGGATCAGATCCTCGAGGCGTACTTGAACCTCGTGCCGTTCCGCGGCGAGACGATCGGGCTCGGCGCGCTGTCGCAGGTGCTGTTCGGCAAGGCGCCGTCGGGCCTCGACGCGCGCGAGGCCGCGATCGCCGCCGCACTCGTGCGTGCGCCCAACGCGGCGCCCGCGAAGATCGCCGAACGCGCGTGCCGGATCCTGCGCGACATGCAGGCCGCGCAGGCGTGCGCATCGCTCGACGGCTACGTGCAGCTCGTCACCGCGCGCCCGGCCAACGCCGTACGCGACGACGGCGCCGCCCTCGCCCCGCATTTCGCGCGGCGCATCGCGGCCGAGGTCAAGCCCGCGGCCGGCGCGCAGATCCGCACGACGCTCGATGCGCCGCTGCAGCGCTTCGCGCGCGACACGCTGATGCGCGCGCTGACCGAACTCAATGCGCCCGCGCACCGGCGCAACGTGCAGGACGGCGCGGTCGTCGTGATCGACAACGCGACCGGCGAGATCCGCGCATGGGTTGGCTCGTCGGGGGCGCTGTCGAGCGCGCGCGACGTCGATGCCGTGCTCGCGCCGCGCCAGGCAGGCTCGACGCTCAAGCCGTTCCTCTATGCGCAGGCGATCGACGAGAAACGGTTGACGGCCGCGTCGCTGCTCGACGATGCGCCGATCAATCTCGCGGCTGGCGGCGGCCTCTATATTCCGCAGAACTACGACAAGGATTTCAAGGGCTGGGTGAGCGTGCGCAGCGCGCTCGGCGGCTCGCTGAACGTGCCGGCCGTGCGCACGCTGGTGCTCGTCACGCCGCATCGCTTCGCGCGCACGCTGACCGCGCTCGGCCTGCCGCTCGCGCAGGAGGGCGATTACTACGGCTTCAGTCTGGCGCTCGGGAGCGCGGACGTCACGCTGCTGTCGCTGACCAATGCATACCGCGCGCTCGCGAACGGCGGCGTCGCGCGCAAGGTCGTCGACCTGCCCGCCACGGCGCCAACGCCGGCATCCGGCGCATCGGCGCCCGCGCGGGCGGACGCCGGCACGCGCGTGTTCAGCGACGCGGCCAGCTTCGTGGTGACCGACATCCTGTCCGACAACAACGCGCGCGTGCGCACGTTCGGCTTCGACAACCCGCTCGCGACGCGCTTCTTCTCGGCGGTCAAGACCGGCACGAGCAAGGACATGCGCGACAACTGGACGATCGGTTTCACGTCGCGCTATACGGTCGGCGTGTGGGTCGGCAATGCGGACGGCTCGCCGATGTGGGACGTGTCGGGCGTCACGGGCGCGTCGCCCGTGTGGTCGGCCGTCGTCGGCTACCTGCACCGCGACCTGCCGAGCCGTGCGCCGCGCGCGCCGGCCGGCGTCGAGACGCGCCGCATCGCGTTCGAGCGCGACATCGAGCCGGCCCGCAACGAATGGTTCATCGCGGGCACGGCGGTCGACACGATCCAGCTCGCGGCGCCCGTCGCGCCAGGCAAGGACGGTGCGCGTGCGCCGCTGACGATCGGCGCGCCGACCGACGGCACGATCTTCGCGATCGACCCCGACATTCCGCCGAAGAACCAGCGGATCTGGTTCGAGCGATCGGCCGGGCACGCGACGAAGTTCGCGTGGCGGCTCGACGACAAGGTGATCGGCCATGCCGATCGCGTCGCGTGGCTGCCGTGGCCGGGCCGACATCGGCTCGAACTCGTCGATGCGCGCGGCAACGTCGCCGACGCGATCGGCTTCGAGGTGCGCGGCGCGTTCGCGAAGCCGGGTGCGCGCAAGCGCTGAGGCGGCGAGGCGGTCTTATCGGCCGGCCGTATTCGCTTTCCCCGGATCACGACATAGAATGACAACAGCGCCGCATTCCCCCACGCGCACCGGTTGCCTCATTCTCTCGGATTGCCCGCGACCATGAACATTCGCCTTACGCGCTTCACCCGCCCCGCGCTGGGCGCGTTGTGCGTCGCAACGCTCGCCGCCCTCCCCGCCTGCAACGGCGAGGCCTGCTTCGGCGTCGACGCGTGCTTCAACGACAACACGCAAACCGTCTCGCTGTCGGGCACGGCCGCGACGGGCGATGCGCTCGCGAGCGCGCAAGTCACGGTCAATTGCGCGGCGGGCTCGACAACGACGCTCACGGACGGCGGCGGCAACTACCATGTGACGCTCAACGCGGCGCTGCCATGCGTGATCACCGTGGCGTCGGGCGGCGCGAGCCTGCACTCGCTCGCCTATGCGGGCGGCACCTTCAACACGACACCCGAGACCGAGCTGATGCTCGTCTATCTCGCGGCGCAACTCGGAACGAACACGGCCGGACTGATCGGCAACTTCCAGGGCACCCTGCGCTACCAGCGGGCGATGAACAGCCCGGATACCGTGCAGGCCGCGCAATCGGCCGTGGTGACGAACCTGCAGCAGCGCTATGCGGTCACGCTCGCCGCGCCGGCGTTCCTGACCACATCGTTCGTGGTCGGGCAACCGGGCGTCGACAGCGATCTCGTCGCGCTGGGCAAGGCCGGGGCGATCGATTCGAACGGACTGCCGGATCCGGTGGCCGTGTCGCTGTTGCAGCAGGCCGGGGCCGCCCATCCGCTGTAAGCGATGCGAGGGGGACGAGAATCGACCGTCAGGCGCCGGCTTCATGCACGTCGTCGGCCAGCAACGCCCAACGCTCGTGGTCGCGCCATTCGCCGCCGATGCGCAGATAGCGCGGCGAAAATCCCTCTTGCCGGAAACCGAGCCGTCGAACCAGCGCGATCGACGCATGGTTGCCGGGCTGGATGTTCGCTTCGAGCCGGTGCAGCCCGAGTTCGCCGAACGCGACGTCGATCGCCGCGCGCAACGCGTCCGTCATCAGCCCCTTGCGGCTGAAATCCGCCATTCCGTAGTACGCGAGATAAGCGCTCTGAAACACGCCGCCGACGATCTCGTTGAGATTCACCACGCCGACCACCGCGCCCGACGCCCGCTCGCGCGCGACCAATCCGACGTTCGGCCCCGTCAGGCAGCGGGCGAACCATTGATCGAATCCGGCCTGGTCGATGAACGAATCGACCCACGGCAGATGATGGCTCCGGCTCGCGCGGTTGCCGGCGATCAGATCGGCGGCGTCGGACCGGGCGACGCGATTCAGCAGGATCCGGTTCATGAGTCGATCACCATCCGCGCTTACGCGGCCTCCCCGCGCCCGCACACCACCGGCGCCGCTTGCTGCTGCGACAGATACCGCAGCAGCTTCGTCACCATCCACACGACGATGAACGACAACGCAACGAAGAACACCGCGAGCGGCGTCAGCACGTGAATCGACACGAAACCGGCCAGGCCCATCATCGCGGACGACACGAGCAGCAACGCACAGCCGAGAATCGCGCTCGTCAGGCCGGCGATATGCGGGAACAGCGAATTGCCCTTGGCCATCAGCGTCGGATACATCGCGCCCGCGCAGAAGCCCATCACGAGCACCGGCGTCGCGAGCGTCCACACACGCAGGCCGACGGTCAGCGCCAGCACCAGCATCGCGATCGACGCGCCCGCCATCACGCGCGCGCCGATCCGCAGCCGTTGCTCGGCGCTGGGCAGCCCGCGGCCGTGAATCCGGTTCGACAGGCCGCCGAGGAAATACATGAGGCCGATGCCGAGCGCGAGATACCCGAAGAAGGTCGGCGGCTTGTGCAGCGTGGTCTGCACCATGAACGGCCCGACGATGTTGAACACCAGCAGGATGCTGTAGCACAGCCCCTGCGCGAGGAAACAGCTCTGGAACACCGGGCTGGCCAGCACCTTGCCCGTGTTCGCCATCAGCGTGCGCGGCTCGAGATGCACGGGCTTCGGCAAGGTTTCGCGGTAGCGCCACAGCAGCGCCCACATCGCCAGCGAGTAGACCAGCAGGAACACGAGGCATGCGCGCCAGCCGAACCACTCCTGCAGGTGCGCGCCGATCACCGGCGCGATGATCGGCGCGAGCCCCCACGCGATCGACATGTACGTGAACGCGTGCAGCAACGCCTGGCCGGAGAACGAATCGGTGATGATCGCCTTCGCCAGCAGGTTGGTGGTCGCGATCCCGAAGCCCTGCAGGCAGCGCGCGAGTATGAACGTCTCGAGGTTCGACGCGCCAAGCGACAGCAGACAGCCGATCGTGTAGATCACGAGCCCGAACGCAAGCACGCGCTTGCGTCCGTAGGCGTCCGCGATCGGCCCGAAGATCAACTGGCCGAGCGCGTAGGCCGCCATGTAGCCGGACACGCTCGACTGGATCGCCTGCGGCGTGGTCGCGAACGAACGGGCCATGTCGGGCAGCGCGGGCACGTAGATATCGATCGCGAGCTGGCCGGCGGACGCGAACAGGCAGATCAGGAACAGCAGGAAGCGCGGCGAATTCGACTCGCGCGCGGGAGTGGGCGTGGCGTTCATGAGGACCGGGAAGGAGATCGGGCAGCAGTGCCGCACCGTCAATGTTCGAATGTCGAACATGCGTGCGGTGGTGGCGAATTCCGTATTGTGCCCGTTGTTGCACCGGGCGACAGGATTACCCTGGCGCGGGCGAGGTTGAATGCCGATGGCGGCGCATCATGGAATGCGCGGATCGGGCCGACCGACGGCAGTTTTAATGTTGATTTAAGTCGAAGGCCGCATTGTCTCGGATGGCTCACTCCGTGAGCCGTACGTCATTGTTGATTCAGTCTCGTTCGATGGAGATACGAAGATGCGATTCCGTTCGTATATGGCGGCGGGTGCGCTGGCACTCGTGCCCGTGTTCGCGTTGGCCGGACAGGCCGGCGCGGCCGCCGCCCAACCGATGTTCGTCAATGTCGACGGGCAGGCCGTGCCCGTGAAAGCCGAAACGCGCGTCGTCCAGACGGCGGTCGGCCCGATGAAGGTCAGCAGGTGGAGCTGGCACAGCCCGCAAGGCGGCGCGAGCTTCGAGATGCAGACGTCGTCGTCGGGCGGCGTGCCGCCCGCGGCGGCGTTGCGGCAAATGCAGGTCGCGCAGTACCGGATGCAGGCGGCGCAGGCGCAGATGGTCGCGATGCAGCAGCAGATGATGGCGCTGCAGCGCGTCGCGCTCGCCAACGCGTTCGCGATGCCGATGCCGCAGCCCGTCGGGTTCGCGATGACGCCGTGGGCGATGCCAGAACCGGTCGTCGTGATCGTGCCGGCGCAACCTTCGACGCGTTCGATCGCGCCTGCCCCGGCGGCGCCGGCACGGCCGGCCGCACGCGGGCCTGAAATCAAGGCCTGACGCGCGCTTCCGGCGCACGAGCGACCGGGCTGCAAAGCGAAACCGCCGGCATGTGCCGGCGGTTTTTTATTTTTGGCGCCGGTCGTTTCGCCGAACGCGGCGCATGCGCCACCTCCCCGCCCCTCCGTACTTTCCTCCGATTGACACACCTCCCCGCCTTCCCCCTATACTCCCCGGAGCGCCAGTTTATTGTTGAACAATCCAGCATGTGAATTGACGCCTGACCGGCCGCCACAAAGGGTTTCGGCCGGATCGCCGTATCTGCCAATCTTTGCCGAGAGTACCGTGTCATGTCGAACTATCCCGCCGCCTACCAGGTCACCAAGGGTTCCGTCCTGAACGTCGACAAAGCCTTTTATTCCGCGATCGCCCAACGCCAGGACGCGCGCGAACGGATCGCATCGCACGTCGTGCCGATCCGCAGCGGCTTCGCGTGGACGGTGCCGGCTGGCCACGTGTTCCGGATCGTCACGCTCGAAGGCCCGCAAGTCGCCGACTTCAACATCTGGAACCTGCACAATCCGCGCGAACGCATGTGGGCGTCGCGCACGCGTCAGTTGCAAGCCGCGCACGTGACGACGTTCGACCGGCTGTGGTCGACGCTGCCGTACCTGCGCCCGATGGTGACGATCACCGACGACACGCTCGCCGGCTACGGCGTCGACGGCGATGGCGGCCGCGTGCACGACCTGCTCGGCACGCGCTGCGATCCTTACGTGAACAAGCTGCTGACCGGCGAGGACTTCCATTTCCACTGCCACTCGAACCTCGTGCGCGCGGTCGCGCCGTACGGACTCACCGAATTCGACGTGCACGACGTGCTCAACGTGTTCCAGTGCACGGGCCTGAACGACGACGACAAGTACTTCATGAAGGCGTGTCCCGCGAAGCCGGGCGACTACCTCGAATTCTTCGCCGAAATCGACGTGCTGTGCGCGATGTCGACCTGCCCTGGCGGCGATCTGTCGGCGCCGATGTGGGGGCCGGACGCGCGCGATCCGATCGACGTGTGCCGGCCGCTCGGCATCGAGGTGTACCGGCTCGATCCGAGTCTGCTCGAAGGCTGGTCGTCGCCGTCCGTCGCGCCGTACCGCGGCCAGCACGGCATGCAGCCGCCGCAGGCCGACTGGCAGCACGACAAGACGGCCTGACCGGGCCCACTGCCCGTAGAATGGCGAAACGCCGCCGGCCTGCCACGCCGGCGGCGCACGATCAGGAGAGGAGCGGACAAACGGAATGGCAAGCGAAAAAGCGAGAGGACAGTCGGTTGCGGACCGGATCAGCCATCAACTGCGCGAACACATCATCAGCGGCAAGCTGCCGCCCGGCACGGCGCTGATCGAGATGGACCTCGCCGCCGAGTACGACACGTCACGCAACTCGCTTCGCGAAGTCCTGCATCAGCTCGGCCGTGAAGGGCTCGTCACGTTCGTGCGGCACAAGGGCGTCGTCGTGCGCACGCTCAATCGCCAGGACGTGCGCGATCTCTACGTCGCGCGCCGCACGCTTGAACTGCATGCGCTGAACACGGCCGAACTCGCCCAACCAGCGCTGCTCGAAAAGATGCAGACCGCCATTCGTGCGGCCGAGCGGGAACTCGGCAAGGAAAACTGGCAGGCCGTCGGCACGCACAGTCTGCGGTTTCACCAGCACATCGTCGCGCTTCAGAAGTCGGCGCTGCTCGACGAGTTCTTCCGAACCATCTCGGCGCAGCTGCGTCTCGTCTTCGCCGCCGATCTCGACGAGAAGCACGTGCAGACGCCTGACTGGATCCAGCGCGAATATCAGATCTACGCGCTGCTCACGCAGAACCGCCGCAGCGAAGCCGTCACCACGCTGGCGCGTTATCTCGACGATTCCGAACGGATGCTCGTCGAAGCAATCAAGCGCAGCCGTCGCGAAGCGGCCTGAGTCCATGCACCGCACGCCGCTGCGCGCCGCACGATGCGGCGCGCGACGGCCCGGCAGCACGCGGGGTCAGGTTTGCTGTTCGGTCGGAAGCGCGTAGCTGCCGTCGTCCCGATGTGTCTCGAGCCCCGTCAGCGGCGGATTGAACACGCACACGAGATGCAGGTCGCCGCGCGTCGCGCGCAGAATATGCGGATCGTTCAGGTTCAGCGCATAGATCGTTCCGGGCGTGATCCGATGCACTGCGCCGGTCGCCGTGTCGACCACCTCGCCTTCTCCGGCCACGCAGTAGTTGGTCTCGAAGTGGTTCTTGTAATGCAGATGCAGCTCCGCGCCTTCATGTACGCGCGTTTCGTGAACGGAGTAGCCGACGCCGTCCTGCCTGACGATCATGCGCTTGCTGTCCCAGCCCGGTCCGCGGGCGTGACGTTCGGTATTGGCGATATCGGCCGATCTTACGACGATCATGAGCACCTCTGAATAGTGACGATGAAAGATGGCAAGGCAGGCCCTGCCCCCGGAAAACGCGTCATGCGGAATCGGTCAGTGCGCGTTCAACCACAGCCGCGACATCGAGCAATCGCTCGTCCCCGCCGCGACGTCCGGTGATCAGCAGGCCGATGGGCTGCCGGTGCCGCAGGTCGCCAGGCACGCTGATGCTCGGCAGATCGAGCCGGTTCGCGAATTCGGTCAGCCTGAACGCCCGCGCATTCTGTGCGAGATACACGCCTTCGTCGGCCAAATCGGCCACGCGCGGGGGCAGCATCGGCACCGTCGGCGTCAGCACGGCATCCGCGTCGCCGAGTTCGGCGTGATACGTGTCGGCCAGCGCGGCGAGACGCAGCAAAGCCGCCGCATAGTCGTGCGCGCGCACGTGCTCGCCTGCGGCAATGCGCGGCCCGACCAACGGATCGTAGCGTTCGGCCGTCGTGGCCAGTCGCGCGCGATGCAGCATGAACGCCTCCGCGGCGATGATGCCGCCTGCGCGCGCCACCGCGCCGGCCTCGGCCACGCAATCGAGCCGCTTGCGCCGGATGCGCGCACCAAGCGCGGACAGTCGGGACAACCATGCGTCAAATGCGCGGCCGACCACGGGATCGAGGTCGTCGGTCGCGAATGGCTCGGGGACGATGAAAGTGAAGTCGCGAATGCTCGCCGGCGCTGCCCGTTGCATGCCGCGTCCGTGCAGCACGGCGTCCGCGCGCCGGCACAGGCCGACCGTCGCGGTCAGCAAGCCCGGTACGTCGAAGCTGGTCGACAGGAACTGCATGCCGCCGGTTGCGTAGCGTCCGCGCGACGGTTTGAATCCGGTCACACCGCAAAATGCCGCTGGAATGCGCGCGGAACCGCTCGTATCGGAGCCCACCGACAGGTCGGCCGCACCGAGCGCCAACGATACCGCCGCGCCCGAACTCGAGCCGCCGGCGACCCGCTCGCGCCGTGCGTCGAGCGGTGTCGCCGGCGTTCCGTACGCGCGGTTCACGCCGAGCGCGCCGTACGCGAACTCCGTCATCGCGGTCTGCGCGACCATCACGGCGCCGGCACGGCGCAGCGCCGACACCAGTACGGCGTCGGCGCGCGCCGGCGGTGCGTCCGCCAGCACGCGCGAACCGGCGTGCGTGACCCAGCCTTCGCAATCGAAACAGGCCTTCACCGTCAGCACGACCCCGGCCAGCGGCACATCGACCGTCCCCGCACGCAACGACGCGTCCATTGCCCGCGTTTCGCCAATCGCGGCTTTGTCACGACGTGCGAGCCATGCGGTTCCGATGTCGCCGGGATGCGCGTCCGCGCGTTCCAGACAGGCAAGCAGCCGCTCGGTACACGCAGGTTCGTGCCTGCCGGGTAGTCGGAAAGCCGTCGGGTCCATTCCTGCTCCGATCCAGTGGTTCCTCATGCGAAGTGCACGTGCTTCAGAAAATCCTTCACGCGCGCATCCGCGCTGCCGCGAATCCGCTCCGGCGGCACGTCGTACAGGATGCGTCCGTGCTCCATGAACACGATCCGGTCGGACACCTTGAACGCGAAATTCATTTCGTGGGTCACGATGATCATCGTCATCCCTTCCGCGGCAAGCGTCTCGACGACCTTCAGCACTTCGCCGACGAGTTCGGGATCGAGCGCCGACGTCGGCTCGTCAAACAGCATGATCGACGGTCGTGTCGCGAGCGCACGCGCAATCGCGACACGCTGCTGCTGGCCACCCGACAACTGGTGCGGATACTTGTTCGCATGCTCCAGCATCCCGACCTTCGACAGCAGCGACAGCGCCTGCAGCCGGATCGCCGCCGTATCGGCCTGCCGGTGATAGCACGGCGCCATCATCACGTTCTGCAGCGCGGTGCGGTGCGGGAACAGGTTGAAGCTCTGGAACACCATGCCGATATCCAGGATGCGCTCGTGCGATACCCGCGGCGGATGCGACCCGGACGCGCGGATGAACGATACGCCGTACAGGTCGATCTCGCCTGCGTTCACCGGCGCGAGTCCGTTGATGGTGCGGATCAGCGAGGTCTTGCCCGAACCGGACGGGCCGATGATCGACACGACCTGCCCGGGCGCGACGTCGAGATGAATGTCCTTCAGCACCTCGTGACGGCCGTAGCGCTGCTGCACGCCTTTCACGCGCAGTGCGAACTCCGCGTTCGCGCGCGGCCTGGGCGCGATGGCGGGCACGGACAGCGGCAGTTCGAGATTCGCGTGGCCTGACTGCACGGGCGTGCGGCGGCTGACGTCGAGGTGCCGCTCGAGATAGCCGAGCAGCCGGCTGAACACCGTGACGATCAGCACGTAGTAGAACGCGACGGCCAGCATCGTTTCGAACACGAGGAAGTTCTGCGTGTAGAGCCGCTGCCCGACCAGCAGGATCTCGGCAAGCGAGATCACGGACACCAGCGACGTGAGCTTGACGATCGTGATGAACTCGTTCGCGAGCGCCGGCAGCGCGATGCGGATCGCCTGCGGCATCACGATCAGCCGCTGGATGCCGGTAAAGCGGATGCCGAGCGCACGGCCGGCCTCGAGCTGGCCGCGTGGCACCGACAGGATCCCGCCGCGATGGATTTCCGCGAAATACGCGGTTTCGCTCAGCACCATCGCGATGAGGCCGGCCGTGAACGGATCGGACAGCACCGCGCTGGTCGTGGGAGCGACCTGCGGGAGGTTGTAGATGAACACCAGCAGCACGAGCAGCGGCAGGCTGCGGAAGAACCAGATATACCCGGCCGCCGCGCGCTTCAGCAGCGGCCGGTGCGATTGCCTCGCGAGCGCCACCGGAAACCCGAACACCACGCCGAGCACCCATGCGGCGACGCTGAGCTCGACGACCACGACGCACGCGCGCCAGAAATCCCTGTCCCACAACAGCTGCAACGCATAGTGCCAATCGAACTGCATCGAAGACTCCTGAACCCCGAAGGGCGATGCGGCCGCACTGCGCGGCACGCGATGGTCGGGTCGTGCGTGCTTCGTACCTGCTTCGCGACTACTTCGCGGCGCCCAGTGCACCGGCAAGGTCGGCCGGCGTGGGTTCCTGCAACCCGTATTTCTTCACGAGACTGCCGTATTCGCCGCTGCGCTTCGCATCGTTCAGCGCGCCTTCGAGCGCGCGCTGCAGGCCGCTGTCGCCCTTCGTCACGCCCAGCCCGATCACGATCGGGTACAGCAGCGTCGTCGAACTGATTTCGATGCGCCCGTTCGTCTGCTTCGTCATCCCCTGCGCGACGGCTGCATCCTCGATCTGCACGTCGACCGCCTTCGCCATCAGCGCGGACGTCGCTTCGGGCGACGTCGGGAACTCGAGGATCGCGATCTCGCCGCGCCCGGCCGCCCTGCAGCCGTCCTGCGAGACCGCGCGCAGCTTCGGCGTCCACGACGCGCCCTTGATCGAACCGACCCGTTTGCCGCACAGGTCCTGCGGCGTCTTCGGCAGGAATGCGCTGCCTTTTGCGACGATCAGCGACGCGCCCGTCTTCAGGTACGGCACGAAATCGACCTGCTTCACGCGATCGGGCGTCACGTAGAGCGCGGACGCGACGACATCGAAGCGGCGTGCCTTCATCCCGAGGATGAGGTCCGGGAAGCGCGTATCGAGGAACACCGGGTCCAGCTTCAGGTGGTGCGCCAGCATCCGCGAGAACTCGGCGTCGAAGCCGGCCGGCTTGCCGGCGTCCAGATACGCGTATGGCGGATATGTGAGATCCGAGCCCACCAGCAGCGTGCCGGGCCGCACCGTCTGCAGCGGCGACGCCGCTGCCAGCGAGCACGCAAAGACCAGCGGCGCGAGGCCGCCGGGCAGGAAACGTCGAAGCGAAAGACGAGCAGACATGGCGAAGCTCCTGGGTTATTCGACGCCCGCGCTGAAACGTCACAACGCCTCCCGCACGCCGCCCTGCGCGGCTCTCCGGGATTTTCCGTCGAAAATTGTTGAACAATTTTGGCCGATTCTGACCAGTTCAAATTGAAATCTGAATTCGGGTTTACGCGGCACACGGCGTCACCGCGCGCGCCACCGGCGTGCGCGCGCATTCCGGCAGTCCGGCGCGCGGGACGCGTCAGAAAAAGGGAAAGGGACGTGCGGAGACAAGGCGCGAGACGCAGCCTGTCGAGACGGGGCGCCGCGGACACGAGGCGGCCCGCGGGGGGCGTGCCGGGGATTTCAGCATCCGGCCCGGACGACGCTGAGCGGGTTCGCCGCCACCGGCGGTGCTGCTTCGCAGACCGGGCGGCCAGCGGGATTCGCGCATCCGCGGCTCCAAAGCGAAACCGCCGGCATATGCCGGCGGTTTTTCATTTGCGGCGCGATGCCACCGCGACGCGGCGATCAGTACTGCGCCTGATCCGTCGGATTCCTGAACAGCTGCTTCATCTCCGCCGACAGCGGATAGTTGAGACTCACGCCCTTCGGCGGAATCGGCTGCATGAACCACTGGTCGTACAGCTTCTCGGCCGCGCCCGAGGTTTGCATCTTCGCGATCACGCCATCGACCACTTGCTTGAACGCCGGATCGTCCCTGCGCATCATGCACGCGTAATTTTCGTGGACGAGCGGCGTGCCCGCGACCGTATACGCACCCGGATTGCGGTCCTTCGCGATCTCGCCGTACAGCAGCGGTTCGTCCATCACGAACGCGACCGCGCGCCCGGTCGTGACGTTCATGAACGCTTCGGCATGATCCTTCGCGCTGATGATCGTCATGTTCATCGCCTTCTCTTCGTTGAGCTTGCGCAGCAGGCGCTCGTCCGACGTGCCGGCCGTCGTCGCGACCGTCTTGCCGGCCAGGTCCGCGAAGTCCTTCACACCCGAATCCTTGCGCGTGCTGAAACGGATGCCGTACAGAAAGATGCTGTTCGAGAACGCAGCCTGCTTCTGCCGTTCGAGCGTATTCGTCGTCGACCCGCATTCGAAGTCGATCGTCCCGTTCTGCAGTAGCGGAATCCGGTTCTGCGACGTGATCGGGATTTCCTTCACCGCGAGGTTCGGCAGGTTCAGATCGGTCTTCAACCGGTCGATGATGCGCGACGCGATGTCGCGCGAATAGCCGATGTTCTTCTGCTGGTTGTCCGAATACGAGAACGGCACCGACGATTCGCGGATACCCAGCGACACGACGCCCGTGTCCTTGATCTTCTTCAGCGTACCGGTGAGGGCCTGCGCGTGCGCGGTGCCCGCCAGCGCGCAGGTGAGCGCAACGGCCAGCCAACGGAAGCGGCGATCCATGCTTTTCTCCTGACGAAACGTTGATCGAATCGCGATCGTACGCCCAACAAAATTCGCACCACATCGGGGAAAGCGTCAAGCGCGCTCCGTCGCGAGCCTTGCCGAGAGAAATCGTTTCCGCGGCGCGCAAAAGCGCCTGGGCCGCACGTTTCGCCGGGTGGACTGCCCGCAATCTTGCACCGCATGACCAGATCACTCGTTCCAAACGCGTGTTCATGCTGCAGGACAGCATCGCAATCGTTTGCGTTCCCCACCTTTTTCACACAAAACATATTCAAGAAGCCGCCTCATCAGCCGTTACCCAATGCATGGCGCGTCGCAGCAGCCCTGCGTGCGCCGAACAAAAACAAGGTCCGGTGTGCGCCGGACCAGGCACCACCGCCGGCACGACGGTTATCTTCGAGGATCGACTTTCAACATGAAAGCCAAACGCTTCAATTTCGCGCTGGCGCGCCCCGCCCATGCGCGCATGCTCGCCGGTATGCTGTCCGCCGCCGCTCTCCTGCCCCTCGCCGGTTGCGGCGGAGGCGGCGGCGACGGCAGCAACCCTTCTTCGTCCAACGCGTCCCCCGCACCGACACCTACGCCGGCCCCCGCTCCGACGCCCGCTCCCGCACCCACCCCGACCGCCCCGCCAACATCGTCCGGCGGCAATGCGTGCACGTCGCAGCAGGCCGCCGTGCAGATGGCCGCGCAGACCGCGCCGGTCGAGCCGCCGGTCGATCACCTCATCGTCAAGCTGAAAACGCTGACGGCCACGCGCGCGATGGCGACCATCGACAACGGCTCGCGACTCGATGCGGTGATCCAGCGTGCGATGACGCGCTGGACGGCGCCCGTGACCGGCAACGCACGCGCGTACGCGAGCACGGTCCCGCAAACGCCGGTGAACGTGCAGGTCGAACGAACGATCTCGAGCGGCGCGGCCGTGCTGTCGCTCGGCCAGCGCATGGCCGCCGCCGATGCCGCCGCGCTCGCGCAGGCGTTCGCGGCCGACAGCGACGTCGACTACGCGGAACCGGATCACCCGATGCAGATCCGCGACACGCCGAGCGATCCGCTCTACAACCAGCAGTGGTACCTGTCCGACCCGGCCGCCGGCATCGACTTGCCGCCGGCGTGGAACGTGACCAAGGGTTCGCCGACCGTCGTCACGGCCGTGCTCGATACCGGCTATCGGCCGCACGGCGACCTCGTCGGCAACCTGCTGTCCGGCTACAGCTTCATCAGCAACGTCAACACCAGCAACAACGGCTTGACACGCGGCCCGGACGCAACCGATCCGGGCGACTGGGTCACGCAGCAGGAAATCGACAACGTCAACGGCCCGTACTATCACTGCGCAAGCCAGCCCAGCAACAGCAGCTGGCACGGCACGCGCGTGATGGGCGTGATCGGCGCGACCGCCAACAACGGCACCGGCATCGCCGGCGTATCGTGGCTCGGCCAGATCCTGCCCGTGCGCGTACTCGGCAAGTGCGGCGGCGTGACGAGCGACATCGCGGACGGCATGCGCTGGGCAGCCGGCATCAATGTCGCCGGCGTACCGACGAATCCGCGGCCGGCGAAGATCATCAACCTGAGCCTCGGCGGGGTCGGCGCCTGCAGCACGACGTTCCAGCAGGCGATCGACGACGTGACCGCGAAGGGCGTGACCGTGGTCGTCGCGGCCGGCAACGACGGCCTGTCGACCGGGCTCGACCAGCCCGCGAACTGCCGCGGCGTGATCACCGTCGCCGCGACCGACGCGACGGGCCGCCGCGCGTCGTTCAGCAACTTCGGCGCCGACGTCGCGCTGAGCGCGCCGGGCGTCAACATCCTGTCGACGTCGAACACCGGCACGACGACGCCGGGCTCGGACACCTATGGCCCCGCGAACGGCACCAGCCTCGCGGCGCCGCAGGTGACGGGGGTCGCCGCGCTGATGCTGTCGGTGAACGGCAACCTCACGCCCGCGCAGATCCTGCAGAAGCTGCAGGGCGGCACGCGCGCGGCGAAGCTCGCGGCCGGCACGTCGTGCACCGCGCTGCCGGCAGGCTCGGGCATCCTCGATGCAGGGGCCGCCGTCGCGACCGCGAACCAGTAACGGGCACCTCGTTCGACGCGGCCGCGCGCATGCCGACATGGGATGCGCGCGGCTGTTTCGTGACGGGCTGTCGCATACGCCTGCGAACGCGCACAGGCGCGATCGAGTATCTCGAAATAACGCCTGACAAAAGGGTTGACGCTTCGCACAGCGAGCCATTACCATCGCCCCCGTCTAGTTACATGGAGTGTTCTGTGAACACCGATGCGAGTTGTAGTTGGTGCATCACCAACTTGACTGCTGCCTGAGGAAAACGCGCAGAGCCTCGTCTTCTGCCGCATCCCGGGAAGCAGGATGCGGCGCCCTTCCGGCCTGACTATCGGCCAGATCTCCCGCCCGAATTTTCGATGTTGTCGAATGCACGCGACGCACCGTCGTGCGCGTGCGTTCGCGTTGCGCGCGGCGCCAGCCGCGTGCGCCCTCCGTTCGCGTGCCGTCCGGCCGCGCGCCTCGTTGCGCGCGCCGCTGCCGATCGCCCGTGCCGACTATCCGCAACCGACAGGAGTGCAGATGAACTCAGACGACAGTAGTCGATTACCGCTCGCCGGTGCGACGCTACGCATCGACACGCCGTCCGCATCCCGCGCGCCGGCGAGCGTTCCCGCCTTTACCGACCCACAGCCGATCGCGCCTGACGCGACGCGGCGGGGAGCGCTCGTGCGTCGATAACGTCACGGCCGCTCTCCGCCCGCCGCCTCGTGCGCAAGGAGCGACTCATGACGACACGACACAACAACACCTCGCACAAGAAACAGCGCGGCTTCATCAAGGCCGGCGCCGGCCAGCAGACCGACCCGCGCATCATGCGTGCCGCGCAGGAAGCGGCCCGCCCGCTCGAAGACACGCTGAAGTCGCTGCGCACCAGCACGCGCGGTCTCACCTACGACCAGGCCGCCGACCGCCTGCAGCATGAAGGCCCGAACGAAATCGCGCACGACAAGCCGCCGCACTGGACCCGCCAGTTGCTGCTCTCGTTCCACAACCCGTTCGTCTACGTGCTGCTGGTGCTGGCCGCGATCAGCTTCTGCACCGACGTCTATTTCGCGGCGCCCGACGATCGCGATTACGTCGGCATGACGATCCTGCTGACGATGGTCACGATCAGCGCGCTGCTGCGCTTCGTGCAGGAATTCCGTTCGCTGCGCGCGGCCGAGAAGCTCAAGGCGATGGTCCGCACGACGGCCACCGTGCAGCGCGCGATGACCGACACGTCGGCGCCGACACGCCGCGAGGTGCCGATGCGCGAAGTCGTGACCGGCGACATCGTGCATCTTTCCGCCGGCGACATGATCCCCGCCGACGTGCGCCTGCTCGCGTCGCGCGACCTGTTCATCAGCCAGGCCGTGCTGACCGGCGAGGCGCTGCCCGTCGAGAAGTACGACACGCTCGGCGCGGTGGCCGGCAAATCCGCGGGCACGCATGCGGCCGGCGCGGCGAACGATGCACCGGCGTCGCTGCTCGATCTCGAGAACGTCTGCTTCATGGGCACCAACGTCGTCAGCGGCACGGCGACGGCCGTCGTCGTCGCGACCGGCGAAGACACGTACTTCGGCTCGCTCGCGCGCAACGTCGTGAGCCACAAGCGCATCGAGACGAGCTTCGACCGCGGCGTCGCCAGCGTGAGCTGGCTGCTGATCAAGTTCATGTTCGTGATGGTGCCGATCGTGTTCATGATTAACGGCCTGACCAAGGGCGACTGGCTGAGCGCCCTCACGTTCGCGCTCGCGGTGGCCGTCGGCCTCACGCCCGAGATGCTGCCGATGATCGTCAGCGCGAATCTCGCGCGCGGCGCGGTCGCGATGGCGCGCCGCAAGGTCGTCGTCAAGCGGCTGAACTCGGTGCAGAACTTCGGCGCGATGGACGTGCTGTGCACCGACAAGACCGGCACGCTCACGCAGGACAAGATCATTCTCGAACACCACCTCGACCTGTCCGGCCACAAGAACGAGGACATCCTGCGGCTCGGCTGGCTGAACAGCTTCCACCAGAGCGGCCAGAAGAACCTGATCGATATCGCGATCGTCGCGCGCGCCGACGAGATCGGCGACCGCGTGAAGCCGCAGGGTTACAAGAAAATCGACGAACTGCCGTTCGATTTCGTGCGGCGGCGCCTGTCGGTCGTCGTCGAGGATACGCACGGCACGCATCTGCTGATCTGCAAGGGCGCGGTCGAGGAAATGCTGGCGGTGTCCACGCACGTGCAGGATGAAGACGGCGTGCGCCCGCTCGACTTCGTCGCCCGCAAGCGGCTGCTCGAACAGGCCACCGCGTACAACGAGGACGGCTTCCGCGTGCTCGTGCTCGCGACGCGCACGATCCCGCGCGGCGACGAACGCGCGCAATACCGCACCGCCGACGAGCACGACCTCGTCGTGCGCGGCTTCCTGACCTTCCTCGATCCGCCGAAGGAATCGGCCGCGCCGGCGCTCGCCGCGTTGCGCGAGAACGGCGTCGCGGTGAAGGTGCTGACGGGCGACAACCCGACCGTCACGATGAAGGTATGCCGCCAGGTCGGCCTCGAACCCGGCAAGCCGATGCTCGGCACCGAGATCGAAGCGCTCGACGACGCGACGCTCGCGCAGGTGGTCGAACGCACGACCGTGTTCGCGAAGCTCACGCCGCTGCAGAAGGCGCGCATCGTCAAGGCGCTGCAGGCGAACGGCCACACGGTCGGCTTCCTCGGCGACGGCATCAACGACGCGCCCGCGCTGCGCGACGCGGACGTCGGCATCTCGGTCGACAGCGGCGCCGATATCGCAAAGGAAACCGCCGACATCATCCTGCTCGAAAAGAGCCTGATGGTGCTCGAGGAAGGCGTGATCAAGGGCCGCGAGACGTTCGGCAACATCCTGAAGTACCTGAACATGACGGCCAGCTCGAACTTCGGCAACGTGTTCTCGGTGCTCGTCGCCAGCGCGTTCCTGCCGTGGGAGCCGATGCTCGCGACGCAACTGCTCGTGCTGAACCTGATCTACGACACGTCGCAGATGCTGCTGCCGTGGGACAAGATGGATCCCGAGTTCCTGAAGAAGCCGCGCAAGTGGGAAGCCGGCAACATCGGCCGCTTCATGCTGTGGGTCGGGCCGACGTCGTCGGTATTCGACATCACGACGTACATCCTGATGTGGACCGTGTTCGGGGCGGGCGCGCTGTATCACCTGAACGGCGGCGCGAGCGGCCAGATCGTGATGAATTCGGGCTGGTTCATCGAGAGCCTCGTGTCGCAGACGCTCGTCGTGCACCTGCTGCGCACGCAGAAGATCCCGTTCCTGCAGAGCACGGCGTCGCTGCCGGTGCTGCTGTCGACCTTCACCGCGATCGCGATCGGCTGCTGGCTGCCGTTCTCGCCGTTCGCGGACGCGATCGGCTTCATGCACCTGCCGGGCACCTACTGGCTGTGGCTCGCCGCGACGATGGTCGGCTACATCGTGCTCGCGCAGATCGTCAAGACGATCTACGTTCGTCGCTACAAGCAGTGGTTCTGATGTCGCGCCGATGACGACGTGCCGGCCCGTGCTCGCGAGCGACGAACGGGCCGGCGCGACGTCCGCGTCGAGCCATCCGTATGCCTCGGGCCGCATCAGCGGCCCGTTTTTCAATCATTGCGCGTCGTTCGCGCCGAACAGTTGCGCGCACACCGCGCGCCCTTCGTCGGTCAGCGCGGCGCTGCCGGTACCGTCCTCGTGCAGCGTCGTCGCGCTCAGGCCGGCGGCGTCGAGCTGCGTCAGCACACGGCGCAGCGTGCTCATCGGCAGTTGCGCGCGCTTCGCGATCTTCGGCAGCGACCACGCCTTGCCGGCCGGATCGCTCGCGGCTTCGTTCAGCGTCGCGAGCGTGGCGACCAGTGCGGGGTCGAGCGGGGATTCGTCGGATTCTGAAGTCATCGGTTCGGGTTCGTCGGCCGGCGTCGGGCCGGCATGCATGGAGACAACCATCGCGAGCACTATACGCCGCGTCACGCGCCCTTGAGCGCGGCGCGCATGAACGACACGAAACGCGTGGTGACGGGATCGTCGCGCTCGGCCCGCCATGCGAGCCCCACCCGCCACTTCGCGTCCCGGCCGTCGAGCGGCAGCACCATCGCGTCGCGCAGCAGGTACTGCGCGCTCGACGGAATGAATGCGACGCCGACGCCGGCCGCGACCGACGTCAGCACCGACTGCACGTCCTCCGCCTGCTGCATCACGTGCGGCACGAAGCGACGCTCGACGCACCACCGATCGATCTGCGCGGCCAGTCCCGGGCCGCGCGCCCGCTGCAGCGCGATGAAGCCGATCTCGTTGAGCACGTCGAGGTTGGCCGGCACGCGCTTGAAACCGAGATGCGGCGGCGCCGCGAGCGCGAGCGCTTCGTCGGTCACCTTGAACGACGACAAGCCTTCGTCGGCGGGCAAACGCAGGAAACCGGCATCGAGCTTGCCGGCGTGCAGCCGGCGCGTCTGTTCGGACGACGACAGGTCGCTCAGCGTCACCGCGATACCCGGATTGCGACGACGGAATTCGGCGATCAGTTTCGGCACGAGCGTGAGCACGGACAGGCAGATGCCGAGCCGCAAATGCCCGCGCTGGCCGCTCGTCGCTTCCCGCGCACGCGCCAGGATTTCATCGGCATCGCGCACGAGCGCCTGCGCGTCGGGCAGAAAGCGTTCGCCGAACGGCGTCAGTTCCGCGCCATGCCGGCCGCGCTCGAACAGCTTGCCGCCGAGGCTCGCCTCCAGCGCACCGATCTGCTTGCTGAGCGCGGGCTGGCTCATGTGCAGCGCATCGGCCGCACGGCTGAAATGGCACAGCTCGGTCACCGTCAGGAACGTGCGTAGCAGTTTCAGTTCCATTCTTTAATGGAATCATAACGATCGAAAGATTCATTTTACCGATCGAATGCAATGGCGTTCAATACGGACATGCCCTTCCCGGAACGCACTTTCATGTCCCTCGATCCAGCGGCCGACTGCGTGGCCGAGCCGTCATCCGATATCGCGGATGCAAACGCATGCGCCATGACCGCCGATGCGCGCGCACCGAAGCGCCGTGCCGAACGCACGGACGGTCGCAGCCGCCGCTTTCGCTTCGGCGATGCGCTGGAAGACGCACCGCCGCGCACGATGACCGGTTCGATCGCGATCAGTTTCGCGGTCGTGTCGCGGCGGAACTGGCCGCGTTAATTAAGTGTCGCTGCGCGCCAGCAACGCAGTCATATCGATCCGGTACACGTGGTGGTCCATGCCGACGAAATACAAAACCTGGCCGCGACCGACCATCCGAGCAATTCCGACGGGATCCGAATCCGCGCGCTTCACTTGATAAGTGCACACCGGCCGAACTTCCCCATCGGCCCCCAAATGCAAGAGTTGCAACGCATCACGATCGTTGTAAGCGCCACAGAACAGCGCCGCGTACGCGCCCTCCTGCGCAGGATCGCGGATCACGGCAAACGCGTGACTTCCCTTCACTGGAATGCGCCACGACGCCACTGCCTGCCGGTCGAACAAGCGGACGAGCGCAAATTCGCTGTAGTAGTACAACCAGACGTCGTGGTCACCCGACACGTTGAGAGCGTAGCAATCGTCGATCGGTCCAAAGCCTTGAGGTGGCGAGAATGCATAGCGTTGCTCGCCGTGCCTGTTCCAGGCGACCAAGCCGGATTCGCCGACTGGTGAAGCCCAGCCGAGGTTGCCGAAGACACCTTCGTCGAAGTAAGACGCCCAGATCTCCCCGGTAGCCGTGACTTGCACGGACTCGATACCGTCCCCAAGCAGTATTTCGCCGCACGGCGTGCCGTCACGGCGATACAGCCGGCCGTTTAGGTCGTAGTCGTCTGGCCCTCGATAACCTGACCGACTGCAAACGAGTAGAAGATCGTCCTCCACCGGCTGGATTTCGTGAATATTGAACGGTTCGTTGTCGATCACGAGGTCGAGCAGCATTGCTCCGTCCTTCCACGCAATCACGCGGTACCGCTGCAAGGTGGACGGTGTCGTTTTCGCAAACGACGCACCGTTCGAGCAGGTTCGATCATCGAGCGGCTCCAGTGCGAATACCATATACAACGCATCGTCCGGCCCCACGTTGAAGGCGACAAGTTCACCTGTAGCAGACAGGCTGTCGAGCGATGCGAGCGGCTGCACATGCAAGACGTGCGGGTGGCGGGACATGGTTCCTCCTCAGGATGGCTTCGCCATCTTGCCGCTCGGGCCACCGCTTGTCACGCAGGCGCGGCATATCGACGCGAATCGTCGCATCAGACAGCGGGGGCGCTACGAAACAACCCAATGACGGCCCGATGCAATCGTCATCGCCCCGCGATCGACCGTATAATTTCCCGCACCCGCTGACCGCCCATGCATTCCGCGCAGCCGCATCGCGCGTGAAAAGGAGACTTTCGCTTGACCGGCCTCATCGCGCGCCTGCCTCGCGCCCGGACCACCCTGATCCTCGCCCTGTCGTTCCTGCTGCTCGCATTCGCCGCGCATGCGTCCGCGCAACGCGTGCAGCCGCATCGCACCGCCCATGTGCAGCCGCATGCCCATACGAAGGCCGTCAAGAAGACACCCCATCGCAAGAAAAAGGCCGTCAAGCGTCGTCGCTCGCGCGTGACGCATCAAGCGGCCCAACGCCACGCGGCACCCGCATCGCAGCAGCGGCGCGCGAAACGCACGACCGCCGTGCGACCGCGCGCGCCCGCGAAACCGAAATTGCTCGCCAGTTGCGGCTATACGCCGCGCGCGGTCGCGTCGCTGCATTCGCGCGCGGCTTACGTGCTCGACGTCGATTCCGGCACACCGCTGCTCGCGCGCAACGCGCGCACCGTACGGCCGATCGCATCGATTTCGAAACTGATGACGGCCGTCGTCGCGCGCGACGCCGATCGTCCGCTGAACGGCGTGCTGCGCGTGACCGCGCGCGACCGCGACACGATCAAGTTCACCGGCTCGCGCCTGCAGGTCGGCTCGGAACTGTCGCGCCGCGACATGTTCCATATCGCGTTGATGTCGTCGGAGAACCGCGCAGCCGCCGCGCTGAGCCGCGACTATCCGGGCGGGCGCGCGGCGTTCGTGAAGGCGATGAACCGCGAAGCGCGCCGGCTCGGCATGCGGCGTACGCACTTCCGCGAGCCGACCGGCCTGTCGCCGCACAACGTGTCGACGGCGGAAGATCTCGCACGGCTCGTCGGCGCGGCCGCGCAGGATCCGCTGATCCGCTATTTCTCGACCGACCTGTCGACCACCGTGCGCCCCGGCGACGGCGAACTCGTGTACGTGAATTCCGACCCGCTCGTGCGCCACCGCCGCCTGCCGATCCGGCTGCAGAAAACCGGCTTCATCAACGAATCGGGGCACGGCGTCGTGATGCGCATGCGCGTGAAAGGCCGCCGCGAAACGGTCGTGCTGCTCGGCGCGCCGACGCGTGCGGGCGTGTCGAGCGACGCCATCCGAATCCATCGCTGGCTGTCCTGTTCGATCCAGTAAACACACGCAGGCAGCCGGCGCATTCACATGAAGGGAGCGACGCCATGCAGGACGAATACCGCTTCAACGCCTTCGGCCGGCTGCTCGCCGTGGTGCGCACCGACGGCCGCTGGGCCGTGTTCGATCTCGGCACCGAAGGCAAGCGGCGCCCGGCCAATCTGCAGATTCCATCGGCGCTCACCGCCGACGAACTCGGCCAGTACCTCGGCGATCTGCTGCACGAAAACGCAACCCCGCGATACAGCGAAGTCGTACCGGTCGCGCATCGACGCACGTAATCGCACATCGGACAGTAACGTCGGCCGGCGATCAATTCGACAGTTAAACTTGCAAGTTTAACTGTCGTGTTCTATGATTCGCGGCATGAATCCGCCACGCAAACCCGGCGTTTCCGCCGAAACCGTCGCCGCCGACCTGACCCTCGCGGTCGGCCAGCTCATCCGCCGGCTGCGCTCGGAGATCGACTCCGAAGGGCTCGGCATGTCGCAGACGAGCGCGCTCGCGCGGCTCGAACGGCACGGGCCGATGACGACCGCCGATCTCGCGCGCGCCGAGGCGATGAAGCCGCAGTCGATGAAGGCGATTCTCGCGAGCCTCGAGGAAGACGCGCTCGTCGAGCGCGAACCGCATCCGACCGACGGCCGCCAGATCCTGTTCAAACTCACCGCCGCCGGCCTCCACGCACGACGCAAGCGCAACGCCGCGAAACACAAGTGGCTCGGCGCCGCGATCGAGAAGCTCGATCCGCACGACATCGACGCGCTTGCCGCAGCCATCCCGCTGATCCGCCGCATCGGCGACCAATGAACCCGGCCGGTGCGCCACGCAGCATTCGCGCACGGCTTTCCTCGCCTTTTCCCCGGAGCCCATCATGAGCGCAACCCGTCTCGACACGAACACGGCGCTGGTCGTCATCGACCTGCAGAAAGGCATCGTCGCCCTCCCCACCGCGCACCCGGTTGCACCGGTGATCGCCCACGCCCGCGAACTGCTCGACGCCTTCCGCGGCCGAGGGCTGCCGGTCGTGCTGGTCAACGTCGCAGGCGGCGCACCGGGTCGCACCGAGCAACCGCCGCGCACGGCGCAGCTTCCCGCCGACTGGACCGAACTGGTGCCCGAACTGAACCGCCAGCCAAGCGACCACGTCGTGACGAAGCGGACCTGGGGCGCGTTCACCGGCACCGGTCTCGACGCGCATCTGAAGGCAGCCGGCGTCACGCAGATCGTGCTGACCGGCGTCGCGACGAGCATCGGCGTCGAATCGACCGCGCGGCAGGCGCACGAACTCGGCTACAACGTGACGCTCGCCATCGACGCGATGACCGACCTCAACGCGGACGCACACGCGAACAGCGTCGAGCGGCTGTTCCCGCGCCTCGGCGAGACGGGCACGACGCAGGACATCGTCGCGCTGCTCGACCGACGCAGCGCGTGAGCGGGCCACGCAGACAGCCAACGCCGGGCCACGCGGCCGGTCGGCTCGATCCGTCGATCTGGAAAGTCAGCGCGGTCGCGACGCTCGGCTCGCTGCTGTCGCAGCTCGATGCGACGATCGTCAACGTGTCGCTGTCGAGCCTCGCGACCGACTTGCATGCGAGCCTGTCGACGATCCAGTGGGTGACGAGCGGCTACCTGCTCGCGCTGACGCTGGTGCTGCCGCTGAGCGGCTGGCTCGTCGATCGCATCGGCTCGAAGGCGCTGTACCTGTGGTGCTTCTCGGCGTTCACGCTGACGTCGGCGCTGTGCGGGCTCGCGTGGTCCGCGCCGTCGCTGATCGCGTTCCGCGTGTTGCAAGGCGTCAGCGGCGGCTTGCTCGCGCCGATGGCGCAGATGATGATCGCGCGCGTCGCCGGCCAGCAGATGGCGCGCGTGATCGGCTACGCGGCGGTGCCGGTGCTGCTCGCGCCGATCCTCGGGCCGGTCGTCGCCGGCGCGATCCTGCAGCACACGTCGTGGCGCTGGCTGTTTCTGGTGAACCTGCCCGTCGGCGCGCTCGCGCTCGCACTGGCCGCGCGGTTCCTGCCGGGCGACCGGGACGACGCGCCGCGGCGCGAACTGGACTGGATCGGCCTCGCGTTACTGTCGCCGGGCCTCGTGCTGTTCCTGTACGGCGTCGAGCGGATCGGCTCGATGCCCGGCATCGCGGCGGTCGCAGGTTCGGCGCTATTGCTCGTCGCGTTCCTTCGCTTCGAGCGCCGCCAGGGCGAGCGGGCGCTGATCGATCTCGCGCTGTTTCGCTCGCGCGTGTTCGGCGCGGCAGCCGGCACGCAGTTCCTGTCGAATGGCGCGCTGTATGCCGGCCAGATGCTGATTCCCGTGTTCCTGATCCAGGCGTGCGGGCGCTCGCCGGGCGAGATGGGCTGGCTGCTCGCGCCGCTCGGGCTCGGCATGCTCGTCACCTATCCGTCGATGGGCGCGCTGACGAGCCGGTTCGGCGTACGCCGGCTGGCCGCCGCCGGCGCGCTGCTCGCACTCGCCGCGACGCTGCCGTTCGTGTTCGTCGCGCTGACCGGCTACGATCCGCTCGTGCTCGTGCCGGCGCTGTTCCTGCGCGGCATGGGCCAGAGCGCGATCGGCGCGCCGTCGATCGCCGCCGCGTATGCGTCGGTCGAGCGCCGCGACCTGCCGATGGCGACCACGTCGCTCAATATCGTGCAGCGGCTCGGCGGCCCGACGTTCACGACGCTCTGCACGCTGTTTCTCGCGTGGCGGCTGCACGCCGAAGCGACGTCGGCCGGCGGCACGCAGGCCGTCGCGTATGCGTGGGCGTTCGGCCTGCTGTGCGCGCTGCATGCGGCGAGCTTCGTGACGACGCTGCGGCTGCCGTTGCGATCGGCCGGTGCGGGCGGCGGCGACCGGCGAGCCGGCAACGCACCGGCCGGTTCGCGCTGAACGGGCGCCGCGCCGCACCGAGCGCGCGGTTTCCTGTTACGGCAACCACATCGGCACGATCGACGCCACGAGCAACAGGCCGAGCCCCGCATTCAGGCAACGCCACTGCCGCTCCGTGCGCAACACGCGGGCGAACAGCAGCCCGGCGAAACACCACAGCGACAACGACGCCATCGCGGCCACGCCGAACGCCACCCCAAGCAGCACACCGAGCCGCGCCGGCCCCGGCGCGAGCGCCGCGAACGACGCAGCCGCGCCGAGCGTCATCGCCCAGCCTTTCGGGTTGTGCCACAGCATCCACACGCCGCTGACGAACCCTTGCGGCCGGTGCACGTCGACATCGAGCCGCGGCTTGCCGCCACGTCCGATGCGCAACGCCAGCCACATCAGGTACGCCGAACCGACCGCCTTCATCGCGAGCTGCAACGCGGGCAGCGCGAGCAGCACACTGCCGAGCCCGGCGGCGGCCGCCGCCGCCATCGACGCGAGGCCCGCCGCGATGCCCGACATCAGCGGCAGCGAACGCCGATAGCCGAAATGAGCGCCCGAGGCAGTCGCGAGCGTCGTCGCGCCACCCGGCGTCGCGGTGGAGACGATCACGAACAGCACCAGCGGCAGATAGTCGTGAAGCGGCACGAAGGCTCCCGGTTGTCGTCACTGAAGCCCCGTTTTTACCTGCGATTGCGCCATTACGACAGCGAAAGCTTTTTATGCCTTCCATTAGCATCCATAATGCGAAGCATGGCTCGCAATCTCGATCTCGCGCTGCTGCGCGCATTCGTCTCGGTCGCCGATCATCGCAGCATGACGGCGGCCGGCCACGCGCTGCACCTCACTCAAGGCGCGATCAGCCAGCAGGTCGCGCGGCTCGAAATGCTGTCCGGCCCGCTGTTCGTCCGCGAGCATCGCAACCTGCTGCTGACGGCGGCCGGCGAGCGGCTGCTCGAACAGGCTCGCCGGCTGCTCGCCGTTCACGATGCGCTGCTCGCCGACCTGAGCGCCGGTGCGATCGAAGGCGCGGTGCGGGTGGGCGCGCCGCAGGATCTGGTCGGCACCTGTCTCGCGCCGATCCTGAAAAGCTATGCGCACGCACATCCGCACGTCGCGCTCACGCTCGTGTGCGCGGCATCGCCGGAGTTGCGGCGCGGGCTCAAGCAGGGTGATCTCGACGTCGCGCTGATCGAGGCGCCGGTCGGATCGTCGCGCGGCGAATGCATCGCCGTCGACCGGCTGGTGTGGGTCGGCGCGAAAGGCGGCACCGCGCACCGGCACTCGCCGCTGCCGGTATCGATGGTCGCGCAGACCTGCGCGTTCCGCCCGACGGTGCTCGACGCACTGCGCGGCAGCGATCGCGCGTGGCGCACCGTGTTCGAGAACGGCAGCTTCGATGCCACGGCCGCGACCGTGCGCGCCGATCTCGCCGTGACCGTCTGGCTCGCGTCCACCGTGCCGCCCGATCTCGACATCCTGCCGGCCGGCAGCGGCCTGCCCGCGCTGCCGAATTTCTCGATCAACCTGCATGTGCCGCGCGGCCAGCACACGGCGGCCGCAGCGGAACTAGCCCGTTGCCTGCGCAACGGTTTCGCACGCCTGCGCGCGGTCGCGTAGCGCTGCTGAGCAAGAGCGTGTTCACGCTAGTAACGCACGTTCCCGTGTTTGGAAAAAATCGTTCGTGGGGCTGGCCCGTTATCGGCGTGAACAGGCCCTACACCGTGCCCGGCTCCTGCGGCGCGGGCGTCGCGCCCGCCGCCTCCAGCGCCTGATGCAGCGTGGCAAAGATGCACGACGCGCCGACCGCCTCGGTGATCCCGTGACGATCCATGTCCGCGCGCAGATAGCGGTTCACGCGCCCGAACAGCACGCCGATCCCACGCACATGCAGCGCCCTGACGAGATCGACCAAGGTCCGTGCGGCCGAATAGTCGACGTCGGTGATCGCGCCCGCATCGACGACGAACCAGCGCGGCGGCACCGGCGCCGCATCGACGAGTTCGATGACTTCGGCAGCGAACAGATGATCGTTCGCGAAGAACAGGTCGGCGCCGAACCGGTAGACGATCAGCCCGGGCGCCGTCATCGCGCCGCGCCGGGCGGGCACCGGCTGCCACCGTCCGTTGCCGGCGACGGGTTCGAGCACCATCGTGTGCGGCTGGTAGCTGTGGCGCACGTGCCGCATCAGCGACAACGCGACGGCCAGCAGGATGCCCTGCTCGACGCCGACCGTCACGACGGCGGCGGCCGTGACCAGCGCGAGCGTGAATTCGCCGGGGCTTTCCCGACGGATCGCGGCGAGACTGCGCACGTTGATCAGCCCGAGCGCGATCGTGAACACGATGCCGGCCAGCACCGCATGCGGCAGATACTGCAGAGTCGGGCTGAAGAACAGCAGCACGATAGCGACGACCGCAGCGAACGCGAGATGCCCGATCTGGCTGCGCACGCCCGCGCCGTCGGCCATCGCCGTCTGCGTCGGGCTGCCGTTGACGACGAACGCGCCGCCGAGCGCCGCCGCCGCGTTCGCGGCCGCGAGGCCGAGGATGTCGGCATTGGTGTCGACGTCCTCGCCGTACTGCTGCGCGAACACCCGCGCGGCGGCCGCGCTCTGCGCGATGATCATCACGAAGCACGAAGCGGCGACCGGCACGAGATCGAGGAACTGCTGCCACGTGACGGACGGCCAGCGCAGCGGCGGCAGCCCGCCCGCCACGGGCCCGAGCACCGCGATGCCGTGCGCGGCGAAACCGAACGTTGCGCTCGCGGCGATGCTGCCCGCGACCGCGATCATCGGCATCGGCACGCGCGGCAGGAACCGCTTGCACGCGAGAATCGCGACAACGACGAGCGCCGCGAGCGCGAGCGTCGGCCGGTGCGCGTGAACGAGGTGCATGACGACGTAGTCGAGTTGCGCGAGGCTGCGCGACGCCGGGTACGGCACGGCCACGCCGAGCATGTCGCCGAGCATCGCGATCGACACCTGCACGCCGACGCCAGCGAGGAAACCGACCAGCACCGTACGCGACAGGAAATCGGCGAGGAAACCCAGCTTGAAGATGCGCGCGAGCAGCAGCATCGCGGCGGTCAGCAACGCGACCATGCCGGCGAGCGCCGCATAGTCGGCGCTGCCGGCCGGCGCCATCGACGACAGCCGGCTCGCGAAAATCGTCGCGGTCGCGGAATCGGCGGCGACCACGAGATGGCGCGACGCGCCGAAGCATGCGAACGCAACGAGCGGCAGGAACACCGTGTAGAGCCCCGTGACGGCCGGCATGCCGGCGATGCGTGCGTAGCCGAGCACCTGCGGGATATCCATCGATGCGAGCGACATGCCCGCGAAGATGTCGCGGATGGCACCCGCGCGACGGATCGGGAGGAGGCCTTTCAGCAGCCGCACGCGCGACGGACGGCTTTCATTGGAATCTTGCATGCGTGAAATGCGTGAAGTCGAAGTGACGGGCCACGAACGGGTGCGCAACGGTGTCGCGTGTCGCTCACCGTTGCCGGAGGAGCCGCACGCCAACGCGTGCGGTACACCGACGACGCCTGCGACGTCCGCATGATTGCATGGATCGCCGACCGCGCGCATCGAAACGCGACGGCCTGCCGTCATGGCTTCGGGCCGATCGCGTTCCTGTAGACGCCGCATTCGGCAACCGGCTCGCACGCCGGCTTGCGGTGATGCGGATTCACCCTCTGCCCTCACCTCGATGCAAAGGATACCTTCACAAAGGTGAGCCGATTCGGGAGCCGATCGACCCGCGTTCACGGCGCGCATTCCGCTCGAACTCTACTGCTTCACCGATACGACGACGTGGGCCGACTACGAGACCATCCAGGCCGACCTGTTCGACCATCTGATCGTGGTACTGCCACAGGTCGGGCTACGCGTGTCCACATCCGCCGGCCGGCAGCGCTCACCGCGCCGCGCACTCCGACGCGAGCCGCCCCAGCACCTTCAGCGCATCCTCGATCTGCCGCGACCACGGGTAGCTGTAGTTGAGCCGGATGAAATGCCGGTAATCCGTGCCGGCCGAGAACATGTGCCCGGGCCCGAGCGTGATCCGCTGCGCGAGCGCGAGCGTATACAGCTTCATCGCATCGACCCGCGGCGGCAGTTCGACCCACAGCACATACCCGCCCTGCGGCTGCGACAGCCGCGTGCCTTCCGGGAAGAAACGCCGCACCATCGCACTCATCAGGCTCGCCTGCTGCGCATACAGCTTGCGCATGCGCCGCAGATGAAAATCGTAGCCGTCGTGTTTCAGGTATTCGGCGATCGCGAGTTGCTCGATCGCGGGCGTCGCGAGCGTGTTCAGGAATTTCAGCTTCTCGACCTGGTCGCGGTAACGGCCCGGCATCGCCCAGCCGATCCGGTAGCGCGGCGACAGGCTCTTCGTGAACGACGCGCAATGCAGCACCAGCCCGTCGCGATCGAACGACTTCAGCGCGCTCGGCGCCGTGTCGCCGAAGTGCAGCTCGTGATAAACGTCGCTCTCGATCGCCGGCACGCCGTGCTTCGCGAGCAGCTCGACCAGCGCGCGCTTGCGCCCATCGGGCATCCGGAAGCCGAGCGGATTCTGGAAATTCGGCATCACCATGCATGCGGCGACGCGCTCGCGCGCGAGGATCCGCTCGAGCGCGTCGAGATCGATGCCGTCGCCCGGGTGCGTCGCGACTTCCAGTGCACGCATGCCCATCCGCTCGATCGCGTGCAGCATCGCGTAAAACGTCGGCGACTCCACCACGATCGTATCGCCCGGTTTCGCGACGGCCTGCAGGCACAGGTTGATTGCCTCGGTCGCGCCGATCGTCATCACGATCTCGCCCGGCTCGACCGCGATCCCGCGCTCCGCATAGCGCCGCGCGATCTGGCGGATCAGCTCCTGGTTGCCGGGCGGCAGGTCGTCGATCACGCCCCAGCGCGTGCGCCGCCGCCCGATCGCCTGCGCATAGCGCGCAAGACGCTGCACCGGAAACTGCGACGCGTCGGGATACGGCGAGCCGAGCGGCACCGCGTCGTCGCGCGCGATCGAACGCAGCGTCGACAGCACGAGCCGGCTCACGTCCACGGCCGACGGCTCGGCGGCCGGCGCGGAAATATGCAGTTCGGCGTCGGCCGGCACTGCCGCGCGCGCCCGCACGAAGTAGCCCGACTGCGGCCGGCTTTCGATCAGGCCGCGGCTTTCCAGCACGAGGTACGCGCGCAGCACGGTCGTGACGCTGAGCTGCTGTTGCCGGCTCGCGTGCCGCACCGACGGAATCCGCTCGCCGGGCCGGTACACGCCGCGCTCGATCTGCGCCTGGAGATCGTCGGCCAGTTGTTCGTAACGCTTCACGCGCTTCCCCTTTCAACTTCCCTTCAGCAACACAGTTGCGATCCGCACGGGATGAATGGCCGGAACTGTACTCTTTTTTGAAGTGAACAGGTGTACACACAGCCGCACGGGTGCCGCGCGTACTCTGCACGCATCGACCCCGACACCTGCATCATGAAAAAGAAATCCGCGACCGCGCGCATCGAACCGTACACCCACCCGGCCGCCGGCTGGGGCGCGCTGAAAGCCGTCACGATCAACCTGATCAAGGAAAAGGTCGCCGGCGGCAACTACCGTACGCTGCTGCGCCAGAACCAGCCGGACGGCTTCGACTGCCCGGGCTGTGCATGGCCGGACCGACAGCACGCGTCGACGTTCGAATTCTGCGAGAACGGCGTGAAGGCCGTGGCCGCGGAAGCGACGAGCAAGCGCGTGACGCCCGAATTCTTCGCCGCGCACACGGTGACCGAACTGCTCGAACAATCGGATTTCGAGCTCGAACAGCACGGCCGGCTCACCGACCCGATGGTGTACGACGCACAGACCGACCGCTACGTGCCGATCGCGTGGGACGATGCTTTCGCGCTGATCGCGCGCCATCTGCGCGCGCTGCCCGACCCGAACCAGGCCGCGTTCTACACGTCCGGCCGCGCGAGCAACGAAGCGGCGTTCCTCTATCAACTGTTCGTGCGCCTGTACGGCACCAACAACTTCCCCGATTGCTCGAACATGTGCCACGAGGCGACGAGCCGCGGGCTGCCGGCGTCGGTCGGCGTCGGCAAGGGCACGGTCACGCTCGACGATTTCGAGCATGCGGACATGCTGCTGATCTTCGGCCAGAACCCCGCGACCAATCACCCGCGGATGATGGGCGAGCTGCGCGAGTGCGCGAAGCGCGGCGCGACGATCGTGTCGATCAACCCGCTGAAGGAGCGCGGCCTCGAACGCTTCGCCGATCCGCAAAGCCCGCTCGAGATGCTGACGATGTCGGGCACGAAGATCGCATCGACGTTCATCCAGCCGACCATCGGCGGCGATTTCGCGCTGATCAAGGGGATGGCCAAGCGCGTGCTGGAACTCGACGACGCCGCGCGCGCCGCCGGTGCGCCCCGCGTACTCGACACCGCGTTCATCGACGAGCACACGGCCGGCTTCGACGCGTTCGCCGGCGATCTGCGCGCCGAAAGCTGGTCCGCGTTGACGGCCGAAAGCGGCGTACCGTACGAGCAGATCGACGCGCTTGCGCAGCGCTATGCGCGCAGCGAACGCGTGATCGCGACGTGGGGCATGGGCATCACGCAGCACAAGCATTCGGTCGCCACGGTACAGATGCTGACCAACCTGATGCTGATGCGCGGCAACATCGGCCGCCCCGGCGCCGGCCTGTGCCCGGTGCGCGGCCATTCGAACGTGCAAGGCAACCGCACGGTCGGCATCGAGGAAAAGCCGTCGCAGGCGTTCCTCGACCGGCTCGGCCACGTGTTCGATTTCGAACCGCCGCGCGATCACGGCTACGACGTCGTCGAGACGATCGAAGGGATGCTCGACGGCCACGTGAAGGTGCTGGTCGGTCTGGGCGGCAACTTCGCGATGGCGACGCCGGACACGCCGCGCACGTGGGAAGGGATGCGCCGCTGCGCGCTTTCCGTGCACATCACGACGAAGCTGAACCGCAGCCACCTGATCCACGGCCGCGACGCGCTGATCCTGCCGACGCTCGGCCGCACCGAGATCGACCTGCAGGACAACGTCGCGCAAGGCGTGACGGTCGAGGATTCGATGAGCATGGTCCACGTGTCGTACGGGATGAACAAGCCGGCGTCGCCGAACCTGATGTCGGAGCCCGCGATCGTCGCGCACATGGCGCACGCGCTGTTCGGCAGCGGCAAGATCGACTGGCTCGCGTACAAGGACGACTACGCGAAGATCCGCGATGCGATCGAGGCGACGCTCGACGGCTTCTACGACTACAACACGCGCATCGCGCGGCCCGGCGGCTTCCACCTGCGCGTCGCGTCGCGCGACCGCGAATGGCTGACGCCGACGGGCAAGGCGAACTTCATCGCGCACGCGCTGCCGACCGACACGCCGATCCAGCGCGCCCGCGCACTGCACGGCGAACGGCTGATGACGCTGATGACGACGCGCTCGCACGACCAGTACAACACGACCGTCTACGGCCTCGACGACCGCTATCGCGGCGTGTTCGGCCAGCGCCGCGTGGTGTTCGTCAACCGCGACGATCTCGCGATGCTCGGCCTCGCGGCCGGCGAATGGGTCGACATGGAAACGGTGTGGCACGACGGCATCGAGCGGCGCGCGAACGGCTTCCTGCTCGTCGAATACGACATCCCGCGCGGCTGCATCGGCGCGTACTACCCGGAAACCAACCCGCTCGTGCCGCTCGACAGCGTCGGCGACGTGTGCAACACGCCGACGTCGAAGTCGGTGCCCGTGCTGCTGCATCGCGCGGCCGCGCCCGCCTCGATCGCCGCCTGACGGAGCACGACGATGATCGTTCGTCCGCGCGAACGCTGGCTGCGGATACCGGCCGAAGTGACGCCCGGCCCGTCGTACCGCCTCGCCTGATCCGCTACACCTGACTCGCGCCGCTCAATCGCGGCGGCCGCGCAAGAAGCCGCCATGTTCGGCGGCCGCGTCCGCGATCCGTCGCAGCAGGACGATGCCGCTCAGCAATGCATGCGCGGCGTCGCCGTCGCGCGCGGCCACGCGACGGCGCAACAGGCGGGCCGCGGCGTCGCAGGTCCGTTCGAGCCGCGCGAAATCCGCCCGCGCGACGCGAGCGCGCACCACCGCCGCCGCGCGGCGCGCGGCCGGCTCGCGCGTGGCCAGTTCGGCAAGCGACAGCAGGCTGTCGCCGAGCCCCCAGATCGCGAGCAGGTCACGCATGTCGCGCTCGATCAGCGTCTGCGGCAGGCTGCCCGCGAAACCGAGCTCGCGCCCGAGACGGTCGGCCGTGCGGCTCAGCCATGCGCTTGCGGACCATGCACGCGGATCGCGTGCGATGCCGGCCAGATCGCGACGCACCGCGCGGTGCAGACGCCGTCGGCTCGTGCCCGGATCGCCGGGAAACACCAGCGCGAATACCAGCGCGCCGAACGCGATGCCGAGCAGCGTCGCGAGCGCGCTGTTCAGAAACGCGGCGTCGCCGATGCGCGTCGTGTTGTCCGGCGACGTGAAATTCCAGAAGAAGATCGAGAACGCGCTGCCCATCGCGGCCGTGCGCGGATGACGCATCGCGATCCCGGTGCCGATCAGGAACATGCCGAGAATGTAGGCGAGCATTTCGAAACCCGACACCGCCGGCAGCAGGATGAAGTTGCAGAGGGCGCCCGCGACCGCCGCGCATGCCGTGCCTTTCATGAAACCGACGATCGCACGCACCGAATTGGGGCGTGTCGAGAACAGTGCGCTCACCACGGCCGTGATCGCGACGAACCCGCCGCCCGCCGGCCACGCGGTGAAGATCCAGATCGCCGACGCGGCCAGCACCGCGATGAACGCGCGAATGCCGTTGTGGCACGCGAGCACCGGATCGCGGTGGAACGCGTAACGCACGCGTGCAGAGGGAGGCACCGGCCGGTCGAACAATGCCAGGCTCGCGAATGCGCGGTCGAACCCGCCGAGCAGTGCCGACAGCCGGTCGAGCGTGAGCAGGCGCGACGTGTCCGGGCCGGCCGGCACGGCGGCTTCGACACGCAGTGCATCGTCCACGCGTGCGCGCAGCGCCGCCATCTCGTGCGCCGCATCGCCCGACACGGCGACGCGGTCGAGCACGCTTGCCGCCTCGTCGACGAGCGGTTCCGGCGCATCGCCGCCGCGCGCCGCGTGTTCGCGAATCGCTTGCCCCGCGGCCTGCGCGGTGAGCACGCCGAGCGCCGCCGCGCGCAGATGGCCGATCATGTTGCGCACCGGCGGTGCGCCGGCGGCCGCATATTCGGCCGCCGTGTCGAGTTCGAGCGCGTCCGCGAACAGCCGGTGCACGGCCGCGCCGTTCGGCTCGCGGCGCAGCGCGCCCGCGCCGACCGCCACCGCGCGGTCGAGATAGCGCGCGAGCCGCGTCCGGACATCCTCCAGCGGTGTGCCCGGCGCGAACACCGTTTCGCACAGCGCACCGCACAGGATGCCGACCACCACGTACAGGAACCGCGCGACCGCGATATCGAACGCGTGCAGCGGCGCCGATACCGCGTCCATCGCGACGATCGCGGCCGTATAGCCCGCGAGCACCGCCGCATACGCACGAAAATTCCGCTGGAACGTCGCGATACCCGCACACAAGCCGATCCAGGCGGCGAGCGCGGGCAGGAACAATTCGGGTGTCTGCGCGAACGCGCCGGTCAGCGCGAGCGCGACGGTCGCACCGATCGCGGTTCCGAGAATCCGGTACTGGCTCTTCGACAGTCCCATCCCGCGGCTGCCCTGCGCGACGATCCAGACGGTCGACGCGGCCCACATCGGATCGTCGAGATTCATCCGGAACGCGATATAGAGCGCGAGCAGCGACGCGGCCGTATTGCGGAGTGCGAATGCAAGCGCGCCGGGCGGCAGCGTCGGCCGCGCGTCGCGCAGCGCGGCCCGGACGGCCGCGAGCGGCGGCATGCTGGGGAATGCGAATTTCATGCGGCGAGCATACGGTCGCGCGCCGGCCGCCACTACGGGGCGGCGGCGGGATGCGTTATTGCGCCGGGCGGGATAATCGGCTCGACCCGCGGCGATCCGGCCCGCGACGGTAAGATGCGCGCATGTCGAACACTGAAACGAATCGCATGGACCTCGAGAGCATCCGGATATTCCTGCGCGTGGTGGAGCGCGGCAGCTTCACGGCCGCCGCCACGCAACTCGACATGCCGCTCAGCCGCGTGAGCCGCAAGATCCGGCAGCTCGAGGACGACCTCGGCGTCCAGCTGCTGTACCGCACGACGCGTCGCGTGTCCGTCACCGAAGCCGGACGCGACTACTACGAACGCTGCCTGCGCGCCGAGGAGATCCTGCTCGACGCGGACCGTCAGGTGCGCGCGCTGCGCACGGAGCCCGAAGGCACGCTGCGCGTGCTGGTGCCCTACGCGATCGGCCTGTTCGAACTGGAGCCGGCGCTCGCCGAATTTCGCCGGCGCTACCCGCTGGTCCAGCTCGTGCTGATCTACGACAACAGCGCGCTCGACCTCGTCGAACACGGCTTCGACGTCGCGCTGCGCACCGGCGTGCTGACGGATTCCGGCTATGTCGCGCGCTCGCTCGGCTGGTCGCACGCGAAGCTCGCGGCCAGCCCGCACTATCTCGACCGCGCCGGCCGGCCGCACACGCCGCAGGATCTCGCCGATCACGACATCCTGTTCGTCGGCCGCGACGCGCCCGGCCTGACGCTGCGCCTGACCAACGCGGCCGGCGACGTCGCCGACGTGCCGGTGCGGCCCGTGCTGATCTCGAACGAATCGGTCACGGTGCTGCGCCAGGCCGCGAGCGGCGGCGGCATCGCGCTGATTTCGACCCACTTCACCACACGGCGGCTCGCGAGCAACGAACTCGAAATCGTGCTGCCCGACTGGCACCGCACCGACGACGTCGAGCTGCACGCGCTGTACCCGAAGCGCGCGACGCTCGACAGCAAGGTGCGTGCGTTCGTCGAATTCCTGACGGAAGTCTTTACTGCGTGGCGGGCCGCGTCGTAGCCGCGCCGTAACCGCCATCGCACGACCGGCAATCGATGCACGTCCGCTGCATTATTGCAGCGCAGGAAAGGAATTAATGAGCGCGCAAGCGTTGATCGCCGTTCGCCGCATCGTTAGCCTGTGCCGATGAAAAATGACCACACACGCGACGGCAGCCACCTGAGCGCTGCCCGCCGACGCGTCACGCGCGTCGCGCCTTCCTGACCGGCCTGCCTGCTTGCCGAAGCCGTCACGGCTTCGCCGATCCGATCGAACGCCTGAACCGCACGCTGCGCGCGAGCGGCCTTCGCTTACCGGGCCGCGCGCACGTCGCGCGTGTCCGCACGCGCGGCCGCCGCACGCCCGTGCGCGGCCGCCACCGGCGCATGCGCCCCGCGGGCCACCTTTCATCACGCAGGAACACCATGTCATCTCCGTCACCCCAGGCGCCGCTGTCGGGCGGCAAGCTCGCGATCGGCACGATCGCGGTATCGCTCGCGATGTTCATGAACGTGCTCGATTCGTCGATCGCGAACGTCGCGATCCCGACGATCTCGGGCGACCTCGGCGTGTCGGTCGACGAAGGCACGTGGGTGATCACGATCTTCGCGGCCGCGAACGCGGTGTCGATTCCGCTGACCGGCTGGCTCACGCAGCGCTTCGGCCAGGTGCGCCTGTTCGTCACGTCGATCCTGCTGTTCGTGTTCGCGTCGTGGCTGTGCGGAATCGCGCCGAACCTGCCGACGCTGCTCGCCGCGCGAATTCTGCAAGGGGCCGTGGCGGGACCGCTCGCGCCGCTGTCGCAGGCGCTGCTGCTCGGCGCGTGGCCGCGGCAGAAGTCGTCGACGGCGCTCGCGCTGTGGTCGATGACCGCGCTCGTCGGTCCGATCGCGGGGCCGTCGCTCGGCGGCTGGATCACGTACGACTACAACTGGTCGTGGATCTTCTACATCAACATTCCGGTCGGCTTCTTCGCGGCGGCCGTCACGTGGTTCGTGTTCCGCGATCGCGAATCGGCCACGCGCCGCCTGCCGATCGATACGGTCGGACTGCTGCTGCTCGTGCTGTGGGTCGCCTCGCTGCAGATCATGCTCGACAAGGGCAAGGATCTCGACTGGTTCAATTCGCCCGTGATCGTCGCGCTGGGCATCGTCGCGCTGATCGGCTTCGCATTCTTCCTCATCTGGGAGCTGAACGAGGCCAACCCGATCGTCGACCTGCGGCTCTTCACGCAACGCAACTTCGCGGGCGGCACGATCGCGATCTCCGTCGCGTACGGGATGTTCTTCGGCACGCTCGTGCTGCTGCCGCAATGGATGCAGGGCTATCTCGGCTACCGCGCGGTCGATTCGGGGCTCGCCACCGCGCCGCTCGGCGTGTTCGCAATCCTGCTCACGCCGGTCATGGGGCGCCTGCTGCCGCGCACCGATCCGCGTTATATCGCGACGCTCGCGTTCGTCGGCTTCGCGGTCGTGTTCATGATGCGCACGACGTTCTACACCGACGTGTCGCACTGGGATCTCGTGCTGCCGACGCTGCTGCAAGGCATTCCGATGGCGATGTTCTTCGTGCCGCTGACGTCGATCATCCTGTCCGGGCTGCCGCCGGACAAGATCCCGGCCGCGGCCGGCCTGTCGAATTTCGGCCGCACGTTCTGCGGCGCGGTGGGGACATCGCTGATTAGCAATGCGTGGAACGACCGCACGATCCTGCATCACGTGCGGCTCACCGAACAGGCGAGCGTCACCAATCCGGTCTTCACGCAACAGCTCGACACGTCCCGTTCGCTGCTGCACCTGAGCCCCGATTCGGCGCTCGCGTTCTTCAATGCGTCGGTCGATTCGCAGGCGGCCGTGATGGGATTGAACGACATCTTCTACGTGTCGGCGATCATCTTCGTCGCGATCATCCCGCTCATCTGGATCACGAAACCGGTGCGCTCGGGCGGCGGCGATGCCGACGCGGCGGCGGCCGGCGCGCATTGACGGGATGCGCGGCAGCGGCGCGCCTCGCGCCGGCAGCGCGACTCGCCGGTCACGACGACAACGGAAGCAAGCGCCCGTCCGGCAGCGGGCGCCGGTTGTATCGAATCGTTTCAACGCGCCAACGGCGTCGAATGCTGCGGGTATACTCCGTCGTCAGCCGCCCGTTGCATCGTCGTCCGTCAAAACGGCCCGATTCCGGGCGGTTTCGTCGCGAAGCTTCGCGTTTCGCCCCCCGCGCCCCAGCCTCGATACGAGACACCCGACGACCGACCATGAAACGATTCCTGCTGCTCCTTCCCGCCGCCCTGCTCGCCGCCTGCGGTTCCGCGCCCTCGTCCGATTCGGCCTCTGCGTCCGGCGCCGCGCCGATGATCTACGTGTCGTCGCAACGTCCGGCCTACGCGGTCGCGAACTGCCTCGACAGCCGCCTGTCGGGCACCGAGCAATCGCAGCACAACGGCGTAACGGACATCGCCGTCGGCTCGAATTCGTACTTCGTCACGCTGACGCCGTCGGGCAATGGCTCGGTGATCAAGGTCGTGCGCGGCTCGGGCAATGAACCGGCCGAGGAAGCGATGCGCTTCGCGGTCGCGCGCTGCGCGATCTGACGTCCTCCCGCGCCGGGCGTCTGCCCGGCCGCCGCTGCGCGCCAACCGGCGCGCCTGCCGAATATTTTCATCCGGGTGCCCGTCGATGAGAGAATCGCACCCACGATTCCCTTTCAACGGAGCCCGCATGAAGCACCTGCTGTCCCGGCTGTTCGTCAGCGCCGCGCTCGTCGCGCTTGTTCCGGCGCTGCCGGCGCAGGCAGCCACGCCGTCCGGCATCTTCGTCGTCGCCACGCAGCTCGGCGAATTCACGACCCTCGACCCGAGCGGGATTTACGAGCTGGTGCCGTCCGAATACGTCGCGAACACCTACGAACGGCTGGTACGCGTCGACCTGAAGGACCCGACGCGCTTCGACGGACAGATCGCGCAATCGTGGACGGTCGGCGCCGACGGCGTGACCTACACGTTCAAGCTGCGCCCCGGCCTCACGTTCCACTCCGGCAACCCGGTCACCGCCGACGACGTCGCGTGGTCGTTGCAGCGCACCATCCTGCTCGACAAGGGGCCGGCCGGCGTGCTTGCCGATCTCGGCCTCACGAAGGCGAACGTGACGCAGAAGGTGCGCGTGGTCGATCCGCAAACCGTCGTGCTGGAAACCGACCGCAAGTACGCGCCGAGCTTCGTGCTCAACGTGCTGAGCGCGTGCCCGGCCTCGGTCTTCGACAAGAAGCTGCTGCTGTCGCACCAGCAAGGCAACGATTTCGGCAGCGGCTGGCTGCGCACCAACGACGCGGGCTCGGGCCCGTACCAGCTCGTCAAGTGGACGCCGAACGAGAGCATCGTGCTGCAGCGCTTCGACAAATACCGCACGCCGTACCCGATGAAGCGCGTGGTGCTGCGCCACGTGCCCGAAGCGTCCGCGCAACGGCTGCTGCTGGAGAACGGCGACGCCGACGCCGCGCGCAACCTGAGCCCCGACAGCCTCGCCGCGCTGTCGAAGGCCGGCAAGATCAAGATCGCGTCGTGGCCGGTGTCGGCGCTGCTGTACCTGAGCCTGAACACGAAGAACCCGAACCTCGCGAAGCCCGAGGTGCAGCAGGCGATGAAGTGGCTCGTCGATTACGACGGCATCCAGCGCAACATCGTCAGCACGACCTACAAGGTGCATCAGACCTTCCTGCCCGAAGGCTTCCTCGGCGCGTCGAACGCGCGGCCGTACAAGCAGGACGTCGCGAAGGCGAAGGCGCTGCTCGCGAAGGCCGGCCTGCCGAACGGTTTCGACGTGACGATGGACATGCCGAACGACTATCCGTACCTCGAGATCGCGCAGGCGCTGCAGGCGAACTTCGCGCAGGGCGGCATCCGCGTGAAGCTGATCCCGGGCGACGCGAAGCAGGCGATCGGCAAGTACCGCGCGCGCCAGCACGACATCTTCGTCGGCGAGTGGTCGCCCGACTACATGGACCCGAACAGCAACGCGCGCGGTTTCGCGTGGAATCCGGACAACTCGGACCAGTCGCCGACCAAGATGCTCGCGTGGCGCAACAGCTGGGACATTCCGCAACTGACGAAGGACACCGAGGCCGCGCTCGTCGAGCCATCGCCCGCGAAGCGCGCGCAGCGTTACGAAGCGCTGCAGAAGGCCGTGCTCGCGAACTCGCCGTTCATCATCATGTTCGAGAAGGTCGTGCAGGTCGCCACGCGCCCCGGCGCGACCGGACCGGAAATCGGGCCGATCAACGACCTCGTGTCATACCGCACGCTCGCGAAGTAATCGCGGCTGCCCGCGCGTGCGGCCACGCCGCCGCGCGGGTAATCGCCGCGGGCCGCGGCGCCGGCGCCGACCGTGCGGCGATCGATAACGACCGCCATCGGTCGGATACCGTGCCGCGCACACGTCACGGGACAAGAACGCGCATACCCGTTCAATTGAATGCCGCCCATACCAGGTACGCATTCAGCCCGACGATCACGACCGTCGCCGCGCCGGCGACGATCCGCAGCGGCATCCGCATCGCGTAAGCGCCCATCACGTCCTTGCGCGCCGACAGCATCAGCAGCGCGATCATCGGCATCGGCAGCACGAAGCTCAGCACGACCTGGCTGGCCACCATCGCCCGCGTGACGTCGCAGCCGAGCGCGACCACCACGAACGCGGGCGCGATCGTCACCGCGCGCCGCACCCAGATCGACATGCGGCGGCGGATGAAGCCCTGCATCACGACCTGCCCCGCCATCGTGCCGACCACCGAGCTCGACACGCCGGAGGTCAGCAGCGCGACGAGAAACAGCGCGCCAGCCGCCGGCCCGAGCACCGGGATCAGCGTGTGATAGGCGTCGCCGATGTCGGTCATGCCGGGCGCGGCCGCGTGAAACGCCGACGACGCCATCATCACCATCGCGAGATTCACGAACCCGGCGAGCCCCAGCGCGATCACGACCTCGCGGTTCGAGAAACGCACGAGCCGCCGCCGCTCTCCGTCGTCGCGCGGCGCGGTGCGATCCTGCGTGAGACCCGAATGCAGATACAGCGTATGCGGCATGATCGTCGCGCCGATGATGCCGACCGCGATCGTCAGCGCCGCATGATCCGGAATCTGCGGGACCACCAGATGAAACGCGGCCGCATGCCAGTCCTGCGGCGCGATCAGCAGTTCGCCGAGATAGCACGCGCCGATCACGCCGACCAGCGCCGCGATCGCCGCTTCCAGCGGCCGGAAGCCGCGTTTTTCGAGCGCGAGGATCGCGCAGGTCGCGAACGCGGTCGCGATCATCCCCGCGAACAGCGACAGATGGCACAACAACCCGAACGCAAGCGCGCCGCCGAGGAATTCGGCGAGATCGGTGGCCATCGCGGCGATCTCCGACGCGATCCACATACCCCACACGACCGGCGCGGGGAAACGGTCGCGGCACAGCTCGGCGAGATTGCGGCCGGTCACGATGCCGAGCTTCGCCGACATCGCCTGGAACAGCATCGCGATCGCGTTCGCGGCCAGCACGACCCACAGCAGCCGGTACCCGTACGCGGCGCCGGCCTGGATGTTGGTCGCGAAGTTGCCGGGGTCCATGTAGCCGATCGACGCGATCACGGCCGGGCCGACGAACGGCAGCAGCGCGGCGACGCCGGTGCGGCGCCCTTCCAGCGCGGCGCGCGCCGCGCCGTCGGTAGGCTCGATGGACCGGCCCGGCAGCGCGAAGCCACCGGCAGATTTGCTCGGGACGGGGATCATGTGAGTATTCCGTTCGAATAAGGAAGACCGATGCGGGGATCGCGCCCGCCACGGCCGGCATGCCGCGTGCCGGCCACGGCAAGACGCCGACGGCATTACAGCGGCACGACGTCGGGACGATTGCGCGGAAACTGCGCGATCACGTCCGGTGCGATGTTCAGGTGCGCTTCGACGAGCTTCGGCGGCGTGTGCGCAAGCCAGTCGGACAACGACACCTCCGCATAGCGGTCGGTCTTGAAGATCTCGAGGAACACGAGGTCGGTCTGCCCAGTGTTCTGCACGTAGTGGCCGAGGCTCTTCTTCACATAGCCGACGTCGCCCGCGCGGAAGTCGGCCGTCTGCGCCTTCGGCCCCGTGTCGAACACGGTCATCCGCGCCTCGCCCTGCAGGTAGTACTGCCATTCGTCGGCGTTCGGATGCCAGTGCAGCTCGCGCATGCCGCCCGGGTGCACGGTGACGAGCGCCGCCGCGACGGTCGTCGACACGTTGAAGTTGGTGCTGTCCGCGATCCGCACCTCGCCCCCGCGCGTCTTCCTGACCGGCTTCATGTCGCCGAGCGAAAACACGAACGGATGCGGCGGCGCACCGGCCGACGCGGCCGACGCGCGCTGCGCGTCCGCGAGCGGGCCCGGTTCGTCGCCCTGGAAGATCCACAGGTTGTCGAGCGGCACGTTCCTGAACGCGTCGGCCGGCACGCCGAAGTTCAACGCGAGCACGTCGGGCGGCGTATGCGCGATCCAGTCGGTCAACAGCAGCGTGTTGAATTCCGACGCGCGACCGTTATCGAAGGCGAGCAGAAATTCGGCGCCGTCGCTGCCGAGGCCCTGCAGCGAATGCGGGAGGCCGGGCGGGAAATACCAGAGATCGCCGGTCTTGACGTCCTGCACCGACGGCCGCCCGAGTTCGTCGAGCACCGTGATCCGGCAGCGGCCGTCGAGCATGATCGCCCACTCGGCCTGCTGGTGCCAGTGCATTTCGCGAATGCCGCCGCGCGTCAGCCGCATATTGACGCCGGAGATGGTTTCGGAAATCGCGAAATCATCCTGCGTGACTTCGCGCGCCCATCCGCCATTCTGAATGCGTTTATGCGCATTATTGAAAGACGCCCAGAATAACGGCATCCCGTTGATATCGGTGGCCGGCGGATCCTGAAAAGACGGGAATTGATTGGCGATGGCCGGATTTTTAGGCCCCGGGTCGGTCAGGCTCTGGCGGTTGCGCGCATTCACCGCGCCTTCCGGCGGGCTGTCCGGGTTACCGAACGAAGCGGCCTTCGCCGTTACCGCAATGCCCGCGGCAGCAATGGCGCCGGCCGTACTCGTCAACATCCTGCGTCGAGAAAGATTCGTCATGATTTCCTCTTCATTTTTGCAATCGAGAGAATTTCCACTACGGAACACTTGCCGTTTTTCGAATTACCGAAAATCGAACATCCCGTGACGCAAGTTAAATCCATATTCATCTAAAAATTAAATGAATTATTAACCTGAATTAATGACTAAAACTGATCGACTTTAATTTTTGTAATTGTTGCGACGCAGCAATGGATGAATGGCGACGAGAAGAGATCGATAGGCGCGCCGCGCGATGGCGACTCGATGCGATCGACTGGAACAGGAAAATGCGGATGCGCGTGCTTTCACCTGCCCGGCCCGGACCGGGACCGGGTCACTCCCGCGGCATGTCGGCAAGCCGTTGCGCAGCGAAGAGCAATCCTCCGAGAATGCGTTCGGCGATCCTTGCCGGAAACCCGGCCGGCAGCGCCGCGCCGACCGATTCGATCACGTGCGGCGTCATCGCAATCAGTCGTTCGACGATCGGCGTAGCGATATCGCCAAGCAGGCAATACTCCGCCATCGCAGTGAAGTGCCGGCGCGTGATGTCACGCATCGCGTAGTGCTTGCGCTTGCCGTGCACGGCCATCGCGAGCTTCGCCTTGTGCCACGACCACTGGTTCGCGCCATCTCCCTCGACCGGCCAGATCGACATCACGTCGTAGAGCGGCGTCAGGCGGAAGCGGCCGCCCGGCAGCAGGCGCAGGCTGAAGTTCTTCGCATGCCCGTCCGGTGCGGCGAGCATCCAGAACACCACCAATGCGGCGAACAGCGTGTCGAGGTCGGCCTGCGCCGTTTCCGACCGGCGCAGGATGCCGGCCAGATCGGGCACGCCGGGGCCGCCCTGCGATTCGTATTTCAGATGCGGCGGCACGCCGAGCGCCTGGCAAAAATCCTCTTGCGGCAAGCGCAACAGCCATCCGCCATCACGATGCAGCGCGCGATCGAAGCGCGCGACCGACAGCACCTTGTGTTCGCCGAAACGCAGGATGTCGGCATCCGCCGTCGGCAACCCGAACGCGCGCAGGATCGCGAGGCACAGCCACTCGTTTTCGACGGAGGTCGTCAGGTCCGCACGCTTGTTGCCGACGAGCCCGAGCGGCAACTTGAGGATATGCGTGGTCGGCGTCGCGCCATGCGGACGCATCCATCGCCCGTCGTGAAACAGCAGCGCGGTCTTTTCCTGCGCGCCGGCGAGCGACAGGCGGAAGTCGTCGTCGTCCTGCGCACCGCCCGCCGCCCCGCTCGCCTGATCGAGTACGCGCGCCACGTCGTCGTCGGACAACGGCGTACCGTCGATCCGGTCATGGCCGGTCGGGGCTTCATCCTCGCCGAGCAACTGCACCGCACCGACGCAGTCCCGGCCGAGCGCGGCGAGCAGATCGAACGGCTCGGTCGTCGCCGTGCCGAACCGCGACGCAAGCCGGCGCCGAATCGCGTCGCTGTCGGGCAGCAGATTGTCGAAGTAGTGGTTCACGCGCTCGCCGCGCAACGGCGCAGGGCCGATGCCGAACGGCAGCGACAGCGACAGCGGGCGGCCGGCATCCGACTGTTTCCAGCCGATGTCGTACAGCAACTCCATGTCGCCGCGCGCGGGAATCCGCCAGATGCCGACCCGCACGCCGTTGGCCCAGATCGATAGCGCGCGGCTGTGCGATTTGCGTCCCATCGATCACCACTCGACGTTGGCAGCGTCGCGCCCGTCCTTCGTGCGGATGCTGAGTTCGAGACCATACAGCGCGGTCAGTTCGAGCAACTGCTTGAGCGACAGGCTTTCGGTGCGGATCGTTTCCAGCGACGACAGCCGCGATTGGCCGACGCCGATGCGTGCCGCCGCCTCGGCTTGCGTCAGCCCCTTGGCCTGACGCGCGGACGACAGGATTTCGCCCAGTTGAGCAGGGGTATTGACGATGAGATTCACGGCGCGGGTCCTGTATGCAATCCATGCAGTATATCTCTGACAGGCATAAACGCAAATTATCTCTGATACAAATAAACGCGGAATATTCCTATCAGGAATATTTCCACCCTACAGGGCGTTGCGGCTCCAGTCGTTGTGCGCACGCACCGCCCTATCGCCTCCTACCACCCCATAGTTTTTATTCGCTAGCGCGGATGATTTTGGCTTTGTCAGATAGATGACATCGAATCATCAAATGACAACGATCTAACAGCCCGATGACCTGCGCATTCGCCCACACCGTCGAATCCCGCTTTGCCGAGCTGACGCCGACCGCGAAACGCATTGCCAGCTACATGCTCGCGAACCTCGATCGGCTCGGCCTCGAAACCGCCGACCAGATCGCGCAGCAGACCGGCACCAGCGGCATTTCGGTCGGGCGTTTCCTGCGCAGCGTCGGTTACCGGAATCTCGACGACCTGAAACGCGAACTGCGCGGCGGCGGCGACCGCCCGTGGATGATCACCGACCGCCTCGACGAGTACCGCCGCGCCGCCGCCATGCCAACGACCGCCGACGCGCGCGACAACGAGCGCAGCGGCGGCACGCTCGCCGCATCGCTCGAGCGCGAACTCGACGCGATCCGTCACGTGTACCGGCTCGCCGAAGAACCGGTGTTCGCGCAGGTCGCGGACCGGATCGCGCATGCCGATGCCGTGTTCATCCTCGGCATTCAGTCGACCCGCGGCATCAGCAATGCGTTCAGCAGCTACCTCGAATACCTGCGCCCGCGCGTGTTCTATTCCGACGGCCAGTCGGGCTCGTACGTCGATTCGCTGAATTCCGAGTTCGAACGGCCGTACTGCATCGTCACCGATACGCGCGCCTATTCGCGCAGCGCGCGCCGCTATTGCCAGGCCGCCGCCGAGCGCGGCCAGCCGTTCGCGCTCGTCACCGATCTGTATTGCCCGTGGGCGCGCGAATGGCCGGCCGACCTGCTGCAGGTGAAGACCGACGTCGGCCAGTTCTGGGATTCGCTCGCGCCGCTCACCTGCCTGTTCAACCTGCTGATCACCGCCGTCGTCGACCGCCTCGGTCCCGCGATCGACCGGCGCGTCGCGCGCAACCGCGAACTGCAGCGCACGTTCGACCAATTCGAATCCTGAGCGAACCGGACCGCCGATGAACCCTCACCGCCTCGTCGAAATCACGCCCGCCACGCATCGCGTCGAGATCGATCTCGTCTACGCGACCGAGCGCAACCTGACCGGCAAGCCGATCTACCGCCACGCGCACTGTCTGCTGCTCGAGCCGGCCGAAGCCGCGCTGCGCCGCGCGGTCGACGTCGCCGCGCAAGCCGGCTTCACGCTGCGCCTCTACGACGCATACCGGCCGCCGCAGGCGCAGCAGGTGCTGTGGGATTTCCTGCCCGACCCGAACTTCGTCGCCGATCTCGGCCGCGGGTCGAACCACAGCCGCGGCACCGCCATCGACCTGACGCTCGTCGACGCGAACGGCGCGCCGCTCGACATGGGCACCGGCTTCGACGAGATGGTGGCCGCGTCGGGCCACTTTCACGCGGGGTTGCCCGAGCACGTGCAACGCAACCGGCTGCTGCTGCTCGGCGTGATGCATGCGGCCGGCTTCGCGCACATCGACAGCGAGTGGTGGCACTACGAGCTGCCCGGCTCGCACGCGCTGCCGCCGATCGACAATGCGGCGAGCGGCCCGTGGCGCCTGATGTGACGACGCCGCACGCCCCCGTTTTTCATGCACGTTCACGTTCAACGACTCAAACGACTTCAACGACAGATGGAGAAGCGCCCATGAAATTCCCGACCTCCCCGCTCGTCGCGGCGCTGGCCGCCGCGTCCCTGCTCGCCGCCGCTCCGTTTTCCGCCGCCCGCGCGGAAACGCCGAAGGACATGTTCGTGATGGCCACGCTGCTCGACGAATTCACGACGCTCGACCCCGGCGAGATCTACGAGCTGGTGCCGGAGGAATACGTCGCGAACACGTACGACCGGCTCGTGCGCGTCGACCTGCGCGATCCGTCGAAATTCAACGGCGACGTCGCGCAATCGTGGACGGTGAGCCCGGACGGGCTGACCTATACGTTCAAGCTGCGCGCGGGCCTCAAGTTCCACTCGGGCAACCCGCTGACGGCCGACGACGTCGCGTGGTCGATCCAGCGCACGGTGCTGCTCGACAAGGGCCCGGCCGCGGTGCTGACCGGCATCGGGCTCACGAAGGCCAACGTCGCGGCGAACGTGAAGAAGCTGGACGACCAGACGGTGTCGATCACGACCGACCACAAATACGCGCCGACCTTCGTGCTCAACGTGCTCGGCTCGTGGCCCGCGTCGGTGCTCGACAAGAAGCTGCTGCTGTCGCACCAGCAGGGCAACGATTTCGGCAACGCGTGGCTGAAGACCAACGAGGCCGGCTCCGGCGGCTACAAGCTCGTCAAGTGGGCGGCCGGCGACAGCATCGTGCTGCAGCGCTTCGACGGCTACCGGCTGCCGCTCGCGATGAAGCGCATCGTGCTGCGTCACGTGCCCGAAGCCGCGAGCCAGCGCCTGCTGTTGGAAAACGGCGACGTCGACGCGGCGCGCGACCTGAGCCCCGACGATCTCGCGTCGGTCGTGAAATCCGGCAAGGCGAAGGTCGCGGCTTCGCCGCAGGCGACGCTGCTGTATCTCGGCCTGAACACGAAGAACCCGACGCTCGCGAAGCCCGACGTGCAGGAAGCGCTGAAGTGGCTGATCGACTATGCGGGCATCCAGTCCAACGTCGTGAAGACGACCTACAAGGTGCACCAGACCTTCCTGCCCGAAGGTTTCCTCGGCACGCTGAACTCCAACCCGTACAAGCTCGACGTCGCGAAGGCGAAGGCGCTGCTCGCGAAGGCCGGCGTGCCGAACGGCTTCTCGGTGACGATGGACGTGCGCAACGACTATCCGTACACGGAGATCGCGCAGGCCGTGCAGGCGAACTTCGCGCAGGCGGGCGTCAAAGTGCAGTTGATCCCCGGCGACAACAAGCAGACGCTCGCGAAATACCGCGCACGCCAGCACGACATCTACATCGGCGAATGGTCGGCCGACTACATCGATCCGCACAGCAACGCGCAGGGTTTTGCATGGAATCCGGACAACGGCGACAAATCGAGCTATAAGATGCTGGCCTGGCGCAACAGCTGGGACATTCCGCAACTGACGAAGGAAACCGACGCCGCGCTCGCCGAGCCGACCGCCGCGCAACGCGCGCAGCGGTACCAGGCGATGCAGAAGGCGATGCTCGCGCGCTCGCCGTTCGTGATCATGTTCGAGAAAGTCGCGCAGGTCGCGACGCGGCCCGGCGTGAGCGGGCTCGAAGTCGGGCCGATCAACGATCTCGTGTCGTACCGTAACCTGAAGAAGCAATAAGATTCACCGCATGTCGACTCCCGCCTCCTCCCTCGAAGCACTGCGCACGCTGCCCGCGCGGCGCCCGGCCGTACGCTGGGCGCTGCGCGTGCTGCGCTGGGCGCTCACGCTCGCCGTCACGTTCGCGGGGCTACTCGCGCTGACGTTCGTGATCGGCCGCAAGGTGCCGATCGATCCCGTGCTCGCGATCCTCGGCGATCGCGCGTCCGCCGACGCGTACGCGGCCGAGCGCATCGCACTCGGCCTCGATAAGCCGCTCGTCACGCAGTTCCTGATCTACGCGCGCGACGTGCTGCACGGCAATCTCGGCATGTCGCTGCTGACCGCGAACCCGGTGCTCGACGACATCAGGCGCGTGTTCCCGGCCACGCTCGAACTCGCGACGATCGCGACGTTGATCGGCATCGCGATCGGCGTGCCGCTCGGCGTCGCGGCCGCGGTGAAGCACAACCGGCCAATCGATCACATCGCACGCTTCGTCGGGCTGATCGGCAATTCGGTGCCGGTGTTCTGGCTCGGGCTGATGGGGCTGCTGCTGTTCTATGCGCGGCTGCACTGGGTCGGCGGGCCCGGCCGGCTCGATCCCGTGTACGACGGAATGGTCGACCCGCGCACGGGCAGCCTGCTGATCGACGCGGCGCTCGCCGGCGAGTGGGACGTGTTCCGCAACGCGGTGTCGCACATCGCGCTGCCGGCCGCGATCCTCGGCTACTACTCGGTCGCCTACCTGAGCCGGATGACGCGCTCATTCATGCTCGACCAGTTGAGCCAGGAATACATCGTCACCGCGCGCGCGAAGGGCCTCTCGGAGCGGCGCGTGATCTGGCGGCATGCGTTCGGCAACATCGCGGTGCCGCTGCTGACCGTGATCGCGCTCACGTACAGCAACCTGCTCGAAGGCTCGGTGCTGACCGAGATCGTGTTTGCGTGGCCGGGGCTCGGCTCATACCTGACCGGCGCGCTGCTGAACGCCGACATGAACGCGGTGCTCGGCGCGACGCTCGTGATCGGCGCGATGTTCATCACCGTCAACCTGCTGACCGATGCGCTGTACCGCGTGTTCGATCCGCGTGCACGCTAAAGGACCGCCCCGACATGACCGCTTTCACCCCGCTTTTTTCATCGCCGATGCCGAAGGTCGTCCAATCATGAATGCCGAGCGTCTCACACTGCGCGCGTGGCTGCTGTCCGATGCGCCCGCGTCGCGCTCGCAAGCCGCGTTCGGCCTCGCGTACCGCCGCTGGCGCCGGTTCGCCACGAATCCGCTCAACCTGTTCGGGCTCGCGATCCTGGTCGCCCTGATCGTCGTCGCGATCGTCGGCCCGCTGATCATGCCGCACGATCCGCTGCGCCAGGTGCTGTCCGACCGGCTGCTGCCGCCCGGCTCGCCGTCGCATTGGTTCGGCACCGACCAGCTCGGCCGCGACATCCTGTCGCGGCTGATCGCCGGGTCGCGCCTGACGCTCGGCATCGCGCTGCTCGTCGTCGTGATCGTCGTGCCGATCGGCCTGCTGATCGGCACGACGGCCGGCTATTGCGGCGGCTTCGTCGACAGCGTGCTGATGCGCATCACCGACATCGCGCTCGCGTTCCCGAAGATCGTGCTCGCGCTTGCCTTCGCCGCCGCGCTCGGGCCCGGCGTGATCAACGCGGTCGTCGCGATCTCGATCACCGCGTGGCCTGCGTATGCGCGGCTCGCGCGCGCGGAGACGATCCGCATCGCGCAGGCCGACTACATCCATGCGGCGCGGCTGCAAGGCGCGTCGGGCCCGCGCATCCTGCTGCGCTACATCATGCCGCTGTGCATGTCGTCGGTGATCGTGCGCGCGACGCTCGACATGGCCGGCATCATCCTGACCGTCGCGGGTCTCGGCTTTCTCGGCCTCGGTGCGCAGCCGCCGAGCCCGGAATGGGGCTTCATGGTCGCGTCGGGCCGCAATGTTCTGCTCGACGCATGGTGGGTCGCGACGCTGCCCGGCATCGCGATCCTGCTCGTCAGCCTCGCGTTCAACCTGCTCGGCGACGGGCTGCGCGACGTCTTCGATCCGCGTCATGGAGCGTGACATGTCATTGAATTCCACCGCCGCACCGGCCCCGCTGTGCGAGATCGACGGGCTGAAGATCGGTTTTCGCGGGCACGACGGCGTCGTCACCGACGCGGTGCGCGACCTGTCGCTGACGCTCGCGCCCGGCGAGCGGCTCGGCATCGTCGGCGAATCGGGCTCCGGCAAGTCGCTGACCGGCCGCGCGCTGCTCGGCCTGCTGCCCGACGCAGCGCGCTGGTCGGCGCGCACGATGCGCTTCGCGGGCCATGACCTGCTCGCGATGTCGCCGCGCGAACGCCGGCGCCTGTGCGGCAGCCAGATGGGGATGATCCTGCAAGACCCGAAATATTCGCTGAACCCGGTGATGACGGTCGCGAAGCAGATGGGCGAAGCGTTCCGGCGGCATGAGCCCGGCTTGCGCGGCCGCGCGCTGCGCGAGCGGATCGTCGATGCGCTCGCGGCCGTGCAGATCCGCGACCCGGCGCGTGTCGCCGACGCGTATCCGCACGAGCTGTCGGGCGGCATGGGCCAGCGCGTGATGATCGCGATGATGGTGTCGACCGGCCCGCGCCTGCTGATCGCCGACGAGCCGACGTCCGCGCTCGACGTCGCGGTGTCGATGCAGGTGCTCGCGGTGCTCGACGCGATGATCGCGCGGCACGACACGGGCCTGATGTTCATCAGCCACGACCTGCCGCTCGTGATGTCGTTCTGCGACCGCGTCGCGGTGATGTATGCGGGCCGCGTGGTCGAAACCTGCGCCGCGCGCGACCTGCGCGACGCGTCGCATCCCTATACGCGCGGGCTGCTCGCGGCGAATCCGCCGCTCGCGAACCCGCCCGACGAACTGCCGGTGCTGCGGCGCGATCCGGCATGGCTCGACGCGATGCCGCCGACCGCCGCGCGCGCCGAACGACAGGAGGCCTCGCGATGATCGACGTCGATCACGTCTCGATTCGTTTCCCGACCCGCACGGGTCACGTCGACGCGGTGCGCGACGCGAGCTTCGCGGTGCGCGACGGCGAAGTATTCGGGCTCGTCGGCGAATCGGGCTCCGGCAAGTCGACGCTGCTGCGCGCGCTGACCGGCCTCGTGCCGCTCGCGGGCGGCAGCCTGTCGATCGATGGCCGCCCGGTGGGCGGCACGCCCGATCGTGCATTCCGCCGCCATGTGCAGATGGTGTTCCAGGATCCGTATGCATCGCTGCATCCGCGCTTCACGGTCGACCAGACGCTGCGCGAGCCGCTGTCGATCCATGCGATCGACGACGCCAACGCGCGGATCGCCCGCGCGCTGTCCGAGGTCGGCCTCGGCCCGTCGTTCCGCTTCCGCTATCCGCACCAATTGTCGGGCGGCCAGCGGCAGCGCGTCGCGATCGCGCGTGCGCTGATCGTCGAGCCGCGCGTGCTGCTGCTCGACGAGCCGACGTCCGCGCTCGACGTATCGGTGCAGGCGGAAATCCTGAACCTGCTGCGCCGCCTGCATCGCGAACGCAACCTGACGATGATCCTCGTCAGCCACAACCTCGCGGTGATCGGCTTCCTGTGCCAGCGCGTCGCGGTGATGCAGCACGGCGAGATCGTCGAACAGCTGCGGATCGAGGACGTGCGGGCCGGGCGGGTGGCACGCGACTACACGCGCACGCTGCTGAATGCGACCGAAGGGTATCGCCGGCTCGATCCGGCCATCGACGCACCCGCGGCCTGACACGCGTGTCGCGACGATATCGCGATCGTTCGCCCACGCGAACGATGCATGACGTACGCCGCCCGTCACGCGGCATGCCGGCCGCCGCCCCACTCCGGCGGCCGGTCACCCCGCGTTGATTCGCTTCGGATAACGAACGATACGTCGCGCGAATGGCGCAACCGACGAAATCGGCAACTCGACCGATTTCGGTAGCGGAACGAGCACGCTCGTCCGCCCCCTCCTGACAGTTTCCCTCGCCTCCCTCTCCTGATTGCCGCATCCGGCAACAAACAATTAGTACGCGTACTAGGAAAAACGATAAGCGATTCGTACCAGTCTCATTACAAAATCATTACATCATCGGCACAATTCAACCCGAAACGCGTCATTCAAAGATTTAAATTCAAGCCGCGCTTTCGAAAGTCGAACTTTATTTGGAGTATTTAAATATGAACATCCTCAAGCGCAGCGCAGTTCCGTGCCTCCTGCTCGCCGCCGGCGCCGCCTTTTCGTCCGCGGCCCATGCAGCGGACGGCACCGTCAACTTCCACGGCAAAGTGATCGCGTCGACGTGCAGCGTCGAGGGCGGATCGGACCTCACCGTCCCGCTGCCGCCGGTCAGCACCACGGCGCTCGCCGATGTCGGCTCCGTCGCCGGTCGCAGCGCGTTCTCGCTCGCGCTGAAGGGCTGCACGGTCGGCGACGAAAATCCGGTGAAGGTCGGCGTGATCTTCGAGAACGGCACGAACGTCGATCAGTCGAGCGGCCGCCTGACGATCGACACGGGCGCCAAGGCCGCGACGGGCGTCCAGATCAACGTGCTGGACGATCAACAGAAGCTGATCCCCATCGGCGCTCAAACCGCTGCCAGCACCCAGATCGCCGATATCGACGCCGACGGCAACGCGAAGCTGAACTACTTCGCCGAGTACTACGCATCCGGCGCCGTGAAGGCCGGCGACGTCAATTCGCGCGTCGAGTACTCGCTGATCTATCAGTAAGGACGAGCGCGTGGAGGTCGCCGCACCGGCGATCTCCGCTCCCGTCACGCCGCGCGGCGCGGAAACCGCCGTTTCCGCCCGCTTTCCCCCGCTTCCCGCCAACGACCCGACTCTCTACGCCCATGAAACTGTTGAAGCTCTTCCGTACGCTGGCCGTCGCCGTCACCGCATTCGCGTCGCAGGCCGACGCGAGCGTCGTGATCGCCGGCACGCGCGTGATCTTCCCGTCCAGCGAGCGCGAGGTCACGATCCAGCTCACGAACGACAGCAAGCGTCCGGCGCTGGTCCAGGCGTGGCTCGACGACGGCAACAGCGGCGCATTGCCCGAGAACATCGACGTGCCGTTCACGCTGACACCGTCGATCTTCCGGATGGAAGCCGGCAATGGCCAGACGCTGCGTCTCGTGCACACCGGCGAACCGCTGCCTGCCGACAGGGAATCGCTGTTCTGGCTGAACGTGCTCGAAGTGCCGCCGAAGGCGTCCACGGAAGAAAACCGGAACCGCATCCAGCTTGCGTTCCGCTCCCGCATCAAGATCATGTATCGCCCGGACGGGCTGACCGGCAACGCCGACGATGCGCCCAACCAGCTCGACTGGCGCGTGGTTCACGTCGATGGCGGCTACGCGCTCGAGGTAAGCAATCCGACGTCGTTCGTCGTCAATTTCGGCAACGTCCTGCTGAATTCCGCGGGCCGCAAGCATGACGCCGGCATGGGCTACGTGCTGCCGCGAAGCACGCAACGATTCCCGATCAAGCATCTCGCCACCGCGCCGGCCGCGGATGCAATGGTCGAATTCGGCAGCATCAACGACTGGGGGCGCGCAACCGACATCAAGCGTCCGGTCGCCGTCGCCCCATAGCGCGGCCGAGCTCGGCCGCGCGCATCACCGGCGCGCAGTCCGCTCCTCCTCTTCGTCCGCCGCCATTTCCGCCGTCCCGGCCGGACGGCACGGAATCCCCGGATTCGCCATTCGCCACGCAGCGCCGCACATGCCCGAGCGACTGCAGCGGCGAAACGCATCCGTTCGATCCGAAAAAAATATGGAGTACTTCGCATGACCACGACTCGACCGTCGCGCCACGGGGTGGCCGACCTCCCACGCATCAAGCCGATCCATCTGCTGGTGGCGGCCTGCGTCGGCGCGTGGTCGAGCGATGGCCGCGCGAACCCGCAATCCGCCGCCGCAAGCACGCTCGCGCAAGTCGAGTTCGACGGCGCATTCCTGCAGAATCGCCTGGGCAAGCAGTTCGACGTCTCGCGCTTCGCGCAGCGCAACGTGACGACCCCGGGTATGTATACCGCCGACATCCATGTCGGCGCCGACTGGATCGGCCGCTACGACGTGCGCTTCGCGGCCGCGCCGGACTCGGGTGACGCCCGGCCGTGCTTCGACCGCACGCTGCTCGAACGCGTCGGCCTCGATTTTGGCAAGCTCGCGCCGGAAGTCGTCGGCGCGCTTGCCAACGACCGCGCATGCCTGCGGATCGAAGAAGTCGTGCCGGACGCAAGCGCGACGTTCGACTTCACGCGGCAGATCCTGCGGCTCTCGATTCCGCAGGCGTCGCTCGCGCGCAAGGCGCGCGGCTACGTGAGCCCCGATCAATGGACGGCCGGCGAAACCGTCGGCCTGCTCGGCTACAACTTCAACCTCTACACGTCGAAAGCCAGCGGCCATCCCCCCCAGACGCAAGGCTACCTCGGCCTGAACGGCGGCGTGAACCTCGGCAACTGGCGCTTTCGGCATGAAGGATCCTATTCATGGTCGTCGCGCGGCCAGAGCCGGTACCAGGACATCGCAACCTATCTCCAGCGCGACCTGCCCTCGCTGTCGTCGCAACTCGTCATCGGCGAAAGCTACACGTCCGGCGAACTGTTCGATTCGACGCAGTTCCGCGGCGTGCGCCTGTCAACGGACGACCGGATGCTGCCCGACTCGCTGCGCGGCTATGCGCCCGTGGTGCGCGGCATCGCGAACAGCAACGCGAAGGTGACGATCCGCCAGAACGACGTGACGATCTACGAGACGACGGTCGCGCCCGGCAACTTCGAAATCGACGACCTCTACCCGACCGGGTATGGCGGCGACCTGGAGGTGTCGGTCTCCGAGGCCGACGGCTCCGTGCATACGTTCTCGGTGCCCTATGCCGCCGTGCCGATGTCGCTGCGGCCGGGCATCGGCCGATACAGCTTCGTCGCGGGCATGCTGCGCAATCCGTACGGATCCAGCCAGCCGCTGTTCGCCCAGGCTACGTACCAGCGCGGCCTGACCAACCTGCTGACGGGCTACGGCGGCGTCACGCTCGCCGGCGGTTATGTCTCCGCGATGCTGGGCGGCGCCCTCAATACGGCGTTCGGCGCATTCGGCGCGGACGTGACGCATGCGATGACCGCGATCCCCGGCGCGAAACGCTACAGCGGGTCGAGCGTGCGCGTCAGCTACGCGAAATCCGTCGAGGCGACAGGCACCGACATCGCCCTTGCCGCGTATCGTTATTCCACCGACGGCTATTTCGGCCTCACCGACGCAATGCAGGCGCGCGATGCCGTCCGGGATGGCCACTCGGCGAGTTCGGTGTGGCGCCAACGCCATCGCGCGTCGCTGGCGCTCACGCAGCGCCTCGGGGTGACCGGCGGGCGTATCAACGCCACGGCATCGGCCGTGAATTACTGGAACCGCTCGGGCTCGGACGTCAACTATTCGATCGGCTATACGAACCAGTTCCGCAACCTGTCCTACAGCCTGACGGCGACGCGGCAGCGCAATGCAGGCGGCGACATGGGCACGCTCTATTACGCGAGCGTCACGATCCCGTTCGGCCACGCGCGCCCGATGACCGTCTCGGGCAATGTGTCGCGCGACACGCTCGGCCGCACCCGGTTGCAATCGACGCTGTCCGGATCGCTCGGCGACGATCACGCGCTGTCGTACAGCGTCAGCGCGAACCATTCGTCCGGGCCAGGCTCGGTCACGGACGGCAGCGCTAACGTCACGTACCGCACGCGCATGGCCGAAATCAATGCCAGCGCGGGCGCAAGCACGGAATTCCAGCAGGGCTCGCTCGGCGTGCGCGGCGCACTGGTCGCGCACCGCGGCGGCATCACGTTCTCGCAGCCGGTGTCGGAAACGTTCGCGATCGTCGAGGCGCCGGGCGCCGCTGGCGCACGCATCACGAACGCGGCAGGCGTCAAGGTCGACGGCAACGGTTACGCGGTCGTGCCTTACCTGACGCCGTACAGCCTCAATACGGTCGCGCTCGATCCGAAGGGAATCTCGATGGACGTCGAGCTGAAGGAAACCAGCCGGCAGATCGCGCCGCGCGCCGGTGCGGTGCCGCTCATCCGGTTTGCAACCGACACCGGCCGCGCCGCGCTCGTCCGCGCGCCGCAAGCCGACGGCACGCCGCTGCCGTTCGGCGCCGTCGTGCACGACGAGGCCGGCAAGGAAGTCGGCGTCGTCGCCCAGGCAAGCAAGATCTTCGCGCGCGGGCTCGACGACCGCGGCACGCTGACGGTTCAATGGGGCGACGACGGCCGCTCGGTCTGCCGGATCGCCTACGAGCTACCCGTCGCGGAACGTCGCGGGCGATCGCCGGGCATCCAGACCGTCGCGAGCGTCTGCCGGGCCGACTCGACGGCCACCGCCATTCAATAAGGAACCCAGATGACAAACCTTTATGCATCGTTCGAATCGCCCCGGATGACGAGCCAGGCAGGCATCGCGCGCATGCCCGGCACTCGTGGCGGCGTGGCCCGACACACGGCCCGCATGATCGCGGTGGCGTCGACCTTTCTGCTCGCGTGCGCTGCATTGGCGACCGACGCGGCGGCAGCGTCGCTCTATGCATTCGGGCAGGCAACGGTGTCGAGCCCGTCCAACGCGACGCCCGGAACGACTGTCGCCCGTCATTACTTCACGCCGCAGGACGTGTGCGGCGCGAGCACGTGCCAGATCACGAGCATCAAGATGTATCCCAAAGGCGGGGTACAGGTGTCCGACGGCCCGGACCTGGAAACCAATGTGTCCGGCCTGTCCACGCGCATGATCGTCGACGGCAACGTGGCCGTGTCGTCGACGAAGACGACGCTGCGCAACTCGCTCGAAGTCATGCTGTTTCGCGACAGCCGCCAGCCGCAGGACGGGTCGCTCAATACAGGCATGATCAGCGCGTACTACACGATCTATTACAAGTCCGGCTTGCTCGGCGGGTCGTCGCAGGTCTTCCTCGCCGCGAAAATCAGCTTCGTCAACGGAACGTGCTCGATTCCCGACCAGACCGTCACGCTGCCGCCGGTGCAGCAGCGCGACTTCAACGGCGTGGGTTCGACTGCCGGCGCGACCGATTTCCAGGTGCAGTTGAACAACTGCCCGGCCGGCTACAACCGGATCGGGTACCAGTTGGCCCCGCTCGACGACGTGGTCGTCGGCACGCCCGGCGGGATGCAGCTGCGTCCGGATGCGACGGCCCGCGGCATCGGCATCCATATCGCCGATGCCGCGACCGGCCAGCCGCTGACGCTGCGCAAATCGCACCCGGTGACGAACTACAACCGGGCCACTGGCGGATCTCCGTCGATTCCGCTGCGGGCGTCCTACCTGCAAACGGGTGCGCAGATCGGCGGCGGTTCCGTTCATGCCGCGGCGCAGGTCCTGCTCGACTATCAATGATTGACGCGTGCCCTCCCGCAACGCCGACATCCACGCGACACGGCGCCATGCGATACTCGATGCGCCGCACGCCAGTTCCCGCCGCCGGGAACCTCGGTGCGCCGTGCCGGTCCATTTCCGTTCGTCAATAGCTCAATCGCCATAGGGAGGCGTTCATGCTGCAATTCATCGAAACCCTGGTCGTCGGGCTCATCGTCGGCCTCCTCGCCCGCGCGTTCAAGCCGGGCGACGACAAGATGGGCATCCTGCTGACCATCGTGCTCGGCGTCGTCGGCTCGCTGATCGCCGGCTACGTCGGCCGCGCGGCCGGCTGGTATGCGCCGGGCCAGGGCGCCGGCTGGATCGCGTCGATCATCGGCGCGATCGTGCTGCTCGTCGTCGTGGGTGCGATCCGCAAGCGCGCGGGCTGAACACCGCACACCGCGCTCCGACGCAAACGGCCGCTCGTCCCACACGAGCGGCCGTTTTCTTTTGGCGAATCGTCATCGTCAGGAATACCGATTCGTTGAGCCCTCAACGATTTACCTGCGAATCCCGCATCCGTTGACGCGCGTCATCCGAGCTTACGTCATCGGCAATACCCTGACTTGCGGCCGCTCAATTTTGAGATAAATTGATTGAAGGAACACGGCGTCGTTTGCTCGTCGTCGTTATTTCCGGTTTCTCACTCAAGAGGTTCGATGAAATTGCCGTTTACGCATACAGCACCGCAGCGTTGACGGACTGCCATTCGAGCGGCCTCGCTGCGACGCGCTTCCTCTCTGGAGCCTGTCATGAAGCATCGCCTGTTTGCCGCCTCGTTTGCCCTGGCTGCCTCGCTTCTGGCCTCGTCCTCGTCATTTGCCGCCGGCGCGTCCGGCATCATCCACTTCACCGGCATGATCGTCGAGCCGCCGTGCTCGTTCGCGCTCGACACCGCCGACGCCGCGCATGCGCACGTGCGCCCCGACTGCCCGCGCCCGGCGAGCGGACAAGTCGCGTTCGTCGACGCGGCCAGCCTGCGCACGATCAAGACCACGACCTTTACGCAGGCCTCGCGCGCAATCGTTTTACCTGACCGTCCGGGCAACGCGCGCGCGCCGATGATCGCCGTCGTGAGCTACCAGTAGAACCCGCTGCCGGAACGGCCGTGCGTCAGTCGCGATGGCGCGCGATCCAGTCGCTGAACGCGCGAATCTTCTGCTGGCTGCCGAGGTTCTCGGGGTAGACGAAGAAGTAGCGTGCGCCCGTTTCGAGCACGATGTCGAACGGCCGTTCGAGCCGGCGCGCGCTGACGTCGTCGTCGACGAGCGTCACGTCGCCGATCGCGACGCCGAAGCCCTGCATCGCCGCGTTCGTCGCGAGATCGAGCGTGTCGAACGTCGGCCCGCGCGCGGGATCGACGCCACGCTCGCCCGCATGGTCGAGCCAGGCTCGCCAGTCGCGGTGGTCGCGCGTCGGATGCAGCAGCGTATGGCGCGCGAGATCGCCGACCGCGGCGAGCGGCGACGCCTGCCGCAGCTCGGGCGCGCAAACGGGCGTGAGCCGCTCGTCGAACAGCGGCAGCGCGACGACGCCCGGGCCCGGCGACGTCCCGTAGACGATCGCCGCATCGAACGGCTCGCTCGAGAAATCGACGACGTGCTGCCACGCGGTCGTGATCTGCACGTGGAGATCGGGATGTTCGCCCTGGAAGCGCATGATGCGCGGCAGCATCCAGCGCATCACGCAGGTCGGCACCTTCAGCGCGAGATCGGTGCGCTGCCGCGTGAGCTTCATCGAGATGTCCTCGATCCGCGCGAAGCTCTCGTCGACCACGGGCAACAACTGCTCGCCCTCGGCCGTCAGCGTGAGGCCCTTCGCATGCCGCCTGAACAGCGGAAAACCGTAGTGCGCCTCGAGCGTCTGGATCTGCCGGCTCACCGCGCCCTGCGTGATGCACAGCTGCTCGGCCGCGCGCGTGAAGCTGCGGTGGCGAGCCACCGTCGAGAAGATCTGCAGCGCGTGCAGGGGCGGAAGTCGGCGCATGGCGAACGGAAAACGGAAAACGGGAACGGAAAACGACGCGGAAGGACCGCGCGCCGACGCGGGCGCGCGCTGATCGACACGATAAGCCAAACGCCGGCTTCGCGCGAGACGCCGAAGGTTCAGGCCGTCGCGGTCAGCGCGCCCGCCGCGATGCGCGCCGCCGATGCGACGACGTCCGCGCGCGCCGCGGCAGCGGCGTCCGGCTGCGTGAACGATACGGCCATCACGATCGGCGCGCGCGACGGCGGCCACAGCACCGCGACGTCGGTCGTCGTGCCGTAGCCGCCGGTGCCGGCCTTGTCGGCCACGCGCCAGCCGGGCGGCACGCCCGCCGCGATGCCGGTCGCGCCGCGTGCGCCGCCGACCATCCATTCGGTCAGTTGCGCGCGCTGCGGTTCGCGCAGCGTGTCGCCGAGCAGCAGCCGCTGCAGCGTGTCGACCATCGCGACCGGCGTCGACGTGTCGCGCTCGTCGCCGGGCGCCGCCTTGTTGAGTTCGGGTTCCCAATGATCGAGGCGGAAGGTGGTGTCGCCGCTTTCGCGCGCGAACGCCGTGACGGCCTGCGGGCCGCCGAGCACGCCCATCAGCAGGTTGCCCGCGCCTTTGTCGCCCGACTGCAGCATCGCCGCGCACAGCTGCGCGATCGTCATGCCGGTGTCGACGTGGCTCTCCGTCACCGGCGAGCCGGACACGATTCCATAGCGGCGGTACAGGATGCGGCGCGGCAGCAGCGATGCGTCGAGCGAGCCGCGCGCAAGCATCGCGGCGGCCGCCACGACTGCGTACGTGCCGCACAGCGGGAAGCGCTCGCGCGCATGGTGCGCGATGCGCACGCCGTTCGACGTATCGAGCGCGGCGACGCCGAGCCGCCCGTTCGAGGCTTTTTCGAGCGCGGCGAGTTCGGCGTGCGCGGTATGGGCGCGCCCCTGGTCGGCGACCGGCGCGGACGTGCACGCGGCAACGAACGGCGCGGCAACGGCGGCAAGCAACAGCGAGCGGCGTGTCGGAGAGTGTTCCATGAATGAGGTCTGTTCTGTCGGAAACGGTGGCGCGAAGCGACGCAGCCGCGCGTCGGCGACGCGCGGCCGTTCACGCCGACGGCCGGCCCGCGACGGCATTCGCCGCGCATCCCCGAAAGACGCCCGTCGGCCCCGCGCGCTGGCGGGATTCGCATGAACACCTAGCGTAGCAGCGACCGCCGCCGCGTTCCAGCGAAACGGCCCGACTTCACCCTTGCGACGAAGGCAGGTACGGCATCGGATTCACCGGCTTGCCGTCGCGTCGCACCTCGAACAGCAGCGCGACGCGCGAGTTGTCGAGGTCGCCCATCTCGGCGATCGCATCGCCCTGATGCACGATGTCGCCCGTCTTCACGAGCAGCTTGCGGTTGTGCGCATAGGCGGTCAGGAAATCCGCGTTGTGCTGGACGATGATCAGGCTGCCGTAATCGTTCAGGCCGGTGCCCGCGTACATCACGCGCCCGTCGGCAGCGGCGCGGACCGGGTCGCCCGGCCGGCCGGCAATCTGGATGCCGCGGTTCTGCCCGGGCCGGAACCCTTCGACGATCTTGCCGGTCGCCGGCCACTTGAGCGCGACGCCGCCCGCATGACGCTTCGTTTCCTTGACGACCTGACGGTCGTTCGCGGTCGACGCGCTGGCCGGCGACGTGGCCTGCGACGTTGCCTGCGCAGTTCCCTGATTCCCCGCCGCACCATTGTTCGCGACGACCTGCGTGCCGGCCGCGCCCGCGGGCGGCAGCGGCTGCTGCTTGACGATCCGCAGCACCTGCCCCATGCGCAGCCTGCCGTTCGCGGCCAGCTTGTTCCAGGTGCGCAAGTCGGCCACGCTGCAATCGTTCGCGGTGGCGATGCCCGTCAGCGTGTCGCCGCGTTTCACGACGTACTTCCGCGCGACGAGAATCGGCGCGGCCGGCATCGTGGCGGCCGGCGGCGCCGCGGCGGACGAGCTCGAATCAGAGGGCTGCGCCGCCAGCGTGTCGCTCGGCGGAACGGACTGCGTATTTGCACAACCGGCCATGACGAGCACAGCGGCCAGGCCCGACAGCCACGCCGCCTTGCGGTGAATCTCGCGCGTTTTCATGGACGATCCGACTCCGGTTTGACAATCTTTCAAGCATCTCAAAAACGGAACGGCCGACGTGTAACCGGATGCAAACAATGATGACAAACGATCACGGACCGGATGCCGGCCGGCATTCGCTACCGGTAATACGGTCCGATCCGGAAAAACTTGATGGTTTGGGCGCAGAAAAACGGAAGAATTTTCGTCGCAAAAAACTATGGCTCATTTGTTTCGATAGTCGCGCGCGACGACATTCACCGCAACCATGCGACGAATTCGGCACCGGCCCACGCGACACCGATGCACAGGAATAGCAGATGCAGCGCGATCTTGAACGACACGCCCCACGACGAATCGATCTGCATGGCAGGCTCCCCGGTTGATGTGCGTCCATGATCGGGCGTCGATCGCGCCCCGAAAATGCGGAAGCGGCGAACCGGGTCTCAGGCTGGCCCTGAGACCGCCGCCGCGGTTCCTGCTAACTTATCGGCCATTCCCCCATCCATCCCTCCGCCCATCATGCGCTTCGACCTGACCGACCTGCGGCTCTTCCTGAACATCTGCGAAGCCGGCACGATCACGGGCGGCGCCGAGCGAACGCACATCACGCTGCAGGCCGCGAGCGAGCGCATTCGCGGGATGGAGGACGAGCTGGGCGTGCCGCTGCTGCACCGGACCAAGTCCGGCGCGCAGGCCACCGACGCGGGCCGCGCGCTCGAACACCACGCGCGCACCGTGCTGCAGCAGATCGATCACATGCGCGGCGAACTGCAGCAATACGGCCAGGGGCTGCGCGGCCACATCCGGCTGCTGTGCAACACCGCGTCGCTGAGCGAATACCTGCCCGATGCGCTGGCCGATTACCTGCCGCACCATCCGAAGCTGTCGATCAGCGTCGAGGAACGCTCGAGCCAGGAGATCGTGCATGCGATCCGCAACAAGACGGCCGAGGTCGGCATCGTCGCCGATTCGGTCGGGCTCGGTGGCCTCGAACAGAAGCCGTTCCGCGAAGACTGGCTGATCGTCGTCGTGCCGGCCGCGCATCCGCTCGCGTCGTACGGCGCGGTCGCGTTCGACGACATCGCCGGCGAAGACTTCATCGGCCTCACCGACGGCAGCGCGCTGCAGGTGCATCTCGCCGACCAGGCGCGCGCGCTCGGCAAGCGGATCCGCTATCGCGTGCAGTTGAAGAGCTTCGACGCGATCTGCCGCATGATCGCGAGCGGCGTGGGCATCGGCATCGTGTCGCGGCATGCGGCCGAGCGCGCGATGCAGACGATGGACGTGCGGCTCGTCGAGTTGTCCGATCCATGGAGCCATCGGAAACTGACGCTCTGCGCGCGGTCGTTCGACGCGCTGCCGAAGTACACGCGCGAATTCGTCGCGTTCCTGTCGGGCGACGCGTCGCCGCCGTAACGCGCGCCGCATTCGATTCGCCCCATCGACATACGGAGACTTGGCCATGACCGATACCGATCTCGCAACCCGCTATCGCGCGTATATCGACTGCCTGAACCGGCAGGACTGGACGGCGCTCGGCGAATACGTGTCCGACGACGTGATCCACAACGACCGGCCGCTCGGCCTCGCCGGTTACCGCGCGATGCTGGAGCAGGACTTCCACGACATTCCCGATCTGCGCTTCGACATCCGGCTGCTCGTGTGCGAGCCGCCGCGCGTCGCGTGCCGCCTTCGCTTCGCGTGTTCGCCGAAAGGAACGTTCATGGGGCTCGCCGTCGACGGCCGCAAGGTCACGTTCGCCGAAAACGTGTTCTACGAGTTTCACGACGGCAAGATCCGCCAGGTGTGGTCGGTGATCGACAAGGCGGCGATCGAGAAGCAGCTTTGAACGTCGTCGAAACGGCGGGTCGGCGCATGCGGCGGCGGGCAGCCGTGAGCGGTTCGCTGCATCCCGATTCTTATGGATAACGTTTTCCCTCTTCATGCACCGAGAACCCGTTTCCCGCCCATGCTCGCCCTCCCCGCTTCAAAGCTTTTCTTTCGCACGATGACCACGCGATCGTCAAGATAAACATCCCGGCGATTTACGCGTAATTCCGATTCCCCTTTCGCACGCCCCTGCTTCCTCCATTCGGGTTTCTACCGGCGCATCCGATGTGAAAGTTCATTGACATCGCGCCGATCGATGCCTAAATTTGGAAAACGTTTTCCAATGCTCGAGCGCGACGCCGATCACGGCCCGTGCAGGGGGAACGCTTGCCTGCCCGATTTGCGATTCGGGCCGTCCGTCTTCAAGGATCAGAGTTTGCAAGGCGGACGCCCGGTACGGGCACCGAGCGCGGCATCGGCGACACGTGCCCGTGCTTCATCACTATTCAAAATTGGAGACACCATGCATCCGCGCAGCAGATTCACGCTCGGCGCCGCGCTCAGCGCCCTTTCCGTCGTGCTCGTCAGCGCGTGCGGCGGCAACGACGTGACCGACACGCCGTCGGCGCCCACTACGTCCACCCCGCCCACGCTCGCAGCGAACTCGCTGCAGGCGCTCGTCTACGGCGCGCCCGACACCCGCGTGCCGGCCGGCACGAACATCCCGCTCACGATGATGGGCCAGATGCGCGCGCTGTTCGACCTGATCCGGAAATCGCCCGATTTCACGCAGGTGGTGATGGATCTCGGCGACGGCACGCCCGTCCACGTGCTCGACACGAACACCGGCGACAAATTCCTGCCCGGCAAGCTCGCGCTCGGCCTGTCGTACATCCTGATCGACATGAAGTCGAAGAACGACCCGCAATACGCGAGCTACCTCGCGACGTACCAGACGATCACGACCGCGATGATGGCGCAGTCGGGCGGCAACTATGCGTATGCGAATACCTCGTGGGGCGAGTACTACTACCTCGTCGCGCTGAACAACCTGAAGGCGCACGGGATGCTCAACGAAGTCTTCAGCGATGCGATGCTGGCGACGCTGCAGCAGCGGCTCACGTTCTGCGACATGTTCGGCCCCGATGCGAGCGGCAAGACCACGACCTGCCCGGCCGCCGGCACGCCGATCGACATCGCGTCGCTCAACACCGCGCAGAACTACTATGCGGTGTCCTACGGCATTGCCGGGCTGCGCCAGAAGCTCGGCTGGAGCAGCCCGTCGTTCGCATCGAAGACCGATCCGGCGGTCGCGACGATGAGCGCACGCGACGCGCTGCTGTACACGCTGACGAACCACATCCGCAACGATTCGTCGGGCGGGTTCTCCGACGAAGCATCCAACACGCACACGACCTACTACGACCAGGCGCGCTTCGACCGCTACAGCACGCTGCTGATCGGCGAAGTGGTCGAGCGCACGTTCGAGATGGGCAACGAAGCGAATCTGACGTCGGAGCTGAAGGGCTATCTGCGCAAGTCGGTCGACCTGATCCTGCCGCAGCTGAACGCCGACGGCCAGGGCTTCAACTACGGCCGCTCGATCGGCCCGTACGGCGATTCCGCGTTCATGGAGGTGCTGACGGCCGCGGCCAATGCCGGCGTGCTGACCGATCGCGAGAAACAGGTTGCGTATGCATTCATCTATCAGGCCGCGCGTCGTTTCGACACGTACTGGTACGACCCGTCGCTGCCGACGCCGTCGGTGAACATGTGGGTCAAGGGCCGCGGCACCGACACGTATCGCGGCAAGCCGCGCGTGATGGGCGAGAACTTCAGCCTGCTGCACCAGTACCTGTACGTGAACGCATGGTGGAACAAGCTCGGCTTCGGCGGCCAGACGCCGATGGCCGATGCGGACTACCGCGCGTGGCTCGACGCGCTGCCGCGCTACACGCTCACCTGGTACAACCAGCCGGGCGATGCCGCGCATCCGTACAGCGCCGCGCTGCTCACCGTGCGCGACGGCCGGCGCGTGATCAACCTGAACCTCAGCCAGGCGCCCGACTATAACGCGTACACGCCGTATTACCCGGTGCCGTTCTCCGACAAGCTGATCTACGGCACGACCGACCTCGGCTATGCGCTGCTGGTGCCGCAGGTGACGTACAACGCGAAGACCTACATTCCCGTCACGTACTACAAGAACCTGAACGTGCAGCAAAGCAACGGCCAGGTGATCGTGTCGTTCGATACGACGAAGTTCCGCCTCGCATCGAAGAACGCCGCGTACACGACGGATCTCGACCTGCAGGTGCACACGGTGCTGACGTTCGCGCACGGCACGATCTCGCGCAGCGATACGCTGAGTTCGGGCACGCTCGCGGGCAACCTCGCGGTCGAGACGGACTTCACGTCGTTCGCGGATTTCGCGTCGACGCAGGCCAACGGCGACGGCGTGTCGGTGACGTACGCGAACAGCGCCGCGACAGGCTATGCGGCGTCCGGCTTCGACAACTGCGCGCTGTCCGCCTTCGACACGGCGAACGGCACGACGAATCCGCTGTCGACGACGCCGATCGGGCAGTTGCATTCGAACTTCGCGTGCACGACGAAACCGTTCGCGCTCGGCGCGGGCGCGACCCGCACGGTCGGCTGGACGCTGAGGTACGCCGATCCGGCGTAAGCGGCAAAACCGCGCTCCCGCGCCCCTTCCCGAAGCCGGTTGCCGAAACCGGCTTCGGGATCATGCAGCGCCCGGGCCCGCGTTCACCACCACCGCGATCCCGCCATATACGCGCCCAGCGCGATCAGCCCGACGAAGAAGCAACGCTTGAACATCTTCTCGCTCATCACGCGCCGCGCATATTGCCCGCCGGCCATCCCTGCCAGCGCGGGCACGAGCGCGAGCGCCGACACGCCGAGATCGACCGTCTGCAGCGCACCCGTCACGCGCAACTGCAAGCCGAGCACGATCGTCGATGCGGTAAACGACAGCCCGAGCGCCTGGATCAGATCGTCCTTCGACAACCGCAGCGCCTGCAGGTACGGCACCGCCGGCACGACGAACACGCCGGTTGCAGCCGTCACGACGCCCGTCAGGTAGCCGACCACGGCCGACAGCCATGTTTCATGGCGGCCCGGGGCGGGCAGCCGCGCCGCCGCCAGCCCCCACAGCCCGTAAAGCACCAGCACGATGCCGAGCGCTGCGTGCGTCCATGTGCTGCCGGCCGCGAGCGCAGGCAGCCCGCCCGTCAGCGTGCCGACCGTCAGGCCGGCGAGCAGCGGCCACAGCCGGCGCAGCAGCGCGCCGAACGACGGGCCGAGCCATAACTGCCACACGTTGGTGATGAACGACGGCACGAGCAGCAGGCTCGCCGCGGCCGACGGCGGCATCGCGAGCGTCAGCAGCCCCATCGCGATCGTCGGCAGCCCGAGCCCGATCATGCCCTTCACCGCGCCGGCCAGCAGGAAAACCAGCACGATGATCGTCAGCGTATGAATTGGCATGGCGGCATTCCGTCCGTTGAGTACGGCGCCGATGGTGCCTGCCCGCCATGCCGCCCGCCATCTGGCTTTGCCTGAGGCTGGCTCGGGCCCGCCGGACGGGGCTTCGGGGCCCTGCTGATCCGGCCCCATGAATCACCCCCGGCCCTGCTCGCTGTCGAGGTGCGCCATCTGCGCGGCCGGATAGCGCTCGCCGGCAGCCGCCCCGGCGGGAACCGCCGCTTCGATGCGTGCAAGCTCTTCGACCGTTAGTTGCAATTCTGTCGCCAGCAAACCGTCCTGCAGTTGCGTGCACTTGCGCGCGCCGACCAGCGGCACGATGTCGGCGCCACGCGACAGCGCCCACGCAATCGCGACCTGCGCCGGATTGCTGCCCTTCTCGTCGGCGATCGCGCGCAGCGCGTCGACGAGCGCGAGGTTGTGCGCGAGGTTCTCGCCCTGGAAGCGCGGGCTCGCCGCGCGGAAATCGCGCTCGCCCTGCCGCGCCGCCGTCCAGCGCCCGCCCAGCAGCCCGCGCGACAGCACGCCGTAGGCCGTCACGCCAATGCCGAGCTCGCGGCAGACGGGCAGGATCTCGGCCTCGATCCCGCGCGACAGCAGCGAATATTCGATCTGCAGATCGGCGATCGGTGCGACAGCGGCCGCGCGGCGGATCGTGTCCGCGCCGACTTCCGACAGCCCGATATGGCGCACGTAGCCGGCCTTCACGAGATCGGCGATCGCGCCGACCGTCTCCTCGATCGGCACCGCCGGATCGACCCGCGCCGGCCGGTAGATGTCGAGGTAGTCGGTGCCGAGCCGCTTCAACGAATACGCGACGAAGTTCCGGATCGCCGCGGGCCGCGCGTCGTAGCCGGCAAACCCGCCGGCTGGATCGCGCAGCGCGCCGAACTTCACGCTGATCAGCACCTGGTCGCGCGTGCGGCCGCGCAGCGCGTCGCGGATCAGCATCTCGTTGTCGCCCATCCCGTAGAAGTCGCCGGTATCGAGCAGCGTGATGCCGTGGTCGAGCGCCGCGTGCAGGGTCGCGATGCTTTCGTCGCGATCGGCCGGCCCGTAGAGATCCGACATCCCCATGCAGCCGAGCCCGATCGCCGAAACCTGCGGGCCCGTGCGGCCCAGTTGACGCCTGTCCATGTCCGTTTCCTTCGAATGGTGAGTGGATGAAACGGATTCTGGCCGCACGACGCCGCGCGATAAACGCGAAACGCTCCACCAAACCATTCGACGCTGATTAACAATGGAGCCTTGTTCCCGTTCCCGCCAAGGTTCTCGCCCGCATGGACCATCTGCAAGCAATGCGCGTCTTCGCGCGCGTCGCCCATCTCGGCAGCTTCACGAAAGCGGCCGAGCAGCTCCAGTTGCCGCGCCCGACGGTCAGCAATGCCGTCCAGTATCTGGAAAAGCACCTGAAGATCCGCCTGCTGCAACGCACGACGCGGCGCGTCGCGCTGACCGCCGAGGGCGCGACCTACTACGAACGCTGCGTGCAGTTGCTCGCCGATCTCGACGATGCGGAGACGCTGTTCGAGGATGCCGGCGCGTCGCCGCGCGGCGTGATCCGCGTCGATCTGCCCGAGCGGTTCGCGCTGAACCAGGTGATTCCGGCGCTGCCCGATTTCCACGCGCGCTATCCCGACCTGCGCATCGCGATCAGCACGACCGACCGCTTCGTCGATCTCGTCGCGGACGGCATCGACTGCGCGGTGCGGGTCGGCGTGCTGTCCGACACGTCGCTCGTCGCGCGGCGCGTCGGCGAAATGGCGCAGATCAACTGCGCGTCGCCCGCGTATCTCGCGCGACACGGCACGCCGCGCTCGCCGGACGATCTGCCGGACCACGTCGCGGTCGGCTATTTTTCGAGCCGCACGGGCCGCGAGCTGGACTGGGAATATACGGACATGGATTCGGGCGAGATGCACACGGTGAAGATGCACAGCGTCGTGTCGGTCAACAGCTCGCAGGCGTATCTCGCGTGCTGCCTCGCGGGCCTCGGGCTGATCCAGGCGCCGCGCGACGGGCTCGCGCCGCTGCTCGCCGACGGCTCGCTGGTCGAGGTGCTGCCGGAATGGAATGCGGGGCCGCTGCCCGTGTCGGTGGTGTTTCCGACCGGCCGGCATCTCGCGCCGCGCGTGCGGATCTTCGTCGACTGGCTCGCGGAAACGCTCGGCGGCACACGCCGGGCGGACTGACGGCGGCCGTGCCGGGGCCGTTCGCCCCGGCGCCGGCGCACTCAGAACTTGTGGCGGATCGCGGCGCGCACCGCGAACTGATTCGACGACGCCGACGGGCCGTCGGTCCCGACGACATAGCCGCCGTCGGCTGCCGTGCCCGTCTTGTCGCCGCCCACCTTCTGCCACGCGCCCTGCAGGTACACGTCGGTGCGCTTCGACAGGCTGTAGTCGGCCATCAGGCCGACCGTGTGGTACTTCGGCTTGAACGAACCGGCCGCGGCGTCGTACTTGCCGTCCGTATACACGTACTGCGCGCCGAGGTAGAACTCGGGCGTGAGCTGGTACTTGCCGTTGATCTCGAAGTTCTGGAACTTCGTCGCGGTCAGCCCGAGGCCGGCGAACGTCGACGCCGGCAGGTAGACCGTCGATACCGGATTCTTCACGTCGGTCTTCGTATAGACGACGCCGACCGTCGCCGGGCCGAACGTGTAGTTGACGCCGCCGCCGAAGATGCGCAGCCGATCGGCGACGAAGTTCGCGTCGTCGGCCGCGATCGCGCCCGCGTTGCCGATGCCCGGGTTGTTCGCCTGCAGGTACGCGGCCGCGACCTGCAGCCCGGCCAGCGAATACTGCGCGCCGATGCTGTACTGGCGGTTGTTCGAGAAGCCCGTGCTGTTGCTGAAGCTGTACGTGCCGCCGAACGTCAGGCCGTTCCAGTCGGCGCTCGCGTACTTGACCGTGTTGTTGACGCGGAACGAGTTGTCCGTGTTGTCGTTGTCGAACGGGTGCGAGAACAGCGTGCCGCCCCAGTTGCCGTTCGCGGTCAGCGGCGCGAGATAGTCGACGACGGCATCGTACTGACGGCCGAAGGTCAGCGTGCCGAAGCGCGACTCGGACAACCCGACGAACGCCTGACGGCCGAACATGCGGCCGCCCTGGCCGAGCCGGCCGTTGTTCACGTCGAAACCGTTTTCCAGCGTGAAGACCGCCTTCAGCCCGCCGCCGAGATCCTCGCTGCCCTTCAGGCCCCATCGGCTGCCCTGCGCATAGCCGCTTGCGAGTTGGTAATTGGTCTTTCCGACCCCATTGACGTTGACGTTGTTCGTGTAATTGAAGCCTTCGTCGATCACGCCGTACAGCGTCACGCTGGTCTCGGCAAAGGCCGGCGCGGCGAAGGCGGCGAGCGCGGCGGCAAAAATGACGTGCTTCCTCATGACGAATCTCCGGAGCCGGGGGCCGGGCAGGCCATGCGCCCGGCGAATTGTTCGATCTGTTGTATGTGTGGCCCGCAGGGCGGACGACGCGGTGTGCGGCCGCGTGAGGACAAAATGGTGTCACGACGCAAACCGCCCGTCCATCGGGTGCAGGTCGTCGCGCGCAAAGCGTTGCGCTCGTCCAACTGCCCCTTGCGCGGACGGCCTGACCGGGCTTGTCGGTAGCGGCCGGCCGGCCCGCCATTCGCGTAAACCCGGAAGGCTTCGCATCGATGGCACAATGCGCATCCGTTCGCCATTTCTTCACGAAGTCATGCTTGACCCCGATTCATGCGCGGCGCGTGCCGGCCGTGCCCGCGGCCCGCGCCGAAAGGCGCTCCGATGACCGCGCCGGCCCGGGCCGGCCGCTACGCCGAGCTCGATTTCTTCCGCGGCCTCGTGCTGCTCGTCATCGTCGTCGACCACATCGGCGGCAGCATCCTGTCGCGCGTGACGCTGCACGCGTACGCGCTGTGCGACGCGGCCGAGGTGTTCGTGTTCCTCGGCGGCTTCGCGACCGCCATTGCATACAACTCGCTCGCCGAGCGGCACGACGAGGCCGCCGCGCGCCAGCGTTTCATCCGGCGTGCGTTCGAGATCTACCGCGCATTCCTGGTGACGGCCGGCCTGATGCTGCTGATCACCGCCGCGCTGAACGCGTTCGCGATCGACGGCCCGAACATGCCGACCAACGATCTCGACGGGCTGCTGCACAAGCCGCTCGCCGCGCTGCGCGACATCCTGCTGTTCCGCCGCCAGCCGTACCTGGCGTCGGTGCTGCCGATGTACGCGTTCTTCGCGCTGCTCGTCCCGCTCGCGCTGCCGCTCGCGCGCACGCAGCCCTGGCTGATGCTCGCGTTCAGCGGATCGCTGTGGTACGCGGCGCCGCACGTCGCACGCTTCTTGCCGACCGTCGAAGGCGCGCCGTGGGATTTCAACCCGTTCGCGTGGCAATTCCTGTTCGTGCTCGGCGTGATCGCGCGCTGCCAGCCCGTCTACCAGACCCTCGCGCCGAAGCCGCAAGGCTGGCTGCTGACGGCCGCGGCGCTCGCGATCGTCGCGGCCGGCGCGTACTACCGGCTGCGCATCGAGCCGTTCCCGACCGATCCATCGATCAAGCAGAACCTCGGCGCGCTGCGGCTCGTGAACTTCCTCGCGATCGCGTGGCTCGCCGCCAAGCTCGTGCACCTCGGCTGGATGAAGAAGGTCGCGCACGCGATGCCGTGGATCGGCACGATCGGCCGGCAGGGGCTGCTGTGCTTCGTCGCGGGCACCGGCATCTCGCTCGCGGTCGATTCGCTGCTCTACCAGGCGACCGAAGGCTATCTCGACGTGCCGCTCGGCCTGACCGCCGACGTGGTCGCGATCGGGCTGCTGTATCTCGTCGCCAAACTCTACGGGCCGCTCGTCGCGCGGCTGCCGTTCGGTTCGCGGCCATGACGCGCCGCGCCGTCATGCGCCGCTGCTACGATAGCCGGCGCCACTCCTGAAACGATTCGCCATGCGCCGACTCGCCCTTCCGTTCGCCCTCGCCCTGATCGCCGGCGCGATCGCCACTGCCCACGCCACGCCGCCGTCGGCCGCGCCTGCCGCCGCGCCGGCCATATCGCCCGCGCCGCCGGCCGTCCAGACCGCGACGACGCCATCGACCGCGCAGGAGCCGCCCGTCAATCCGGGCAGCAGCGTCGTGCTGCGCACGTTCCGGTCGGCGTCGCTGAAGCGCGACTGGTCGTACACGGTCTACCTGCCGCCCGGCTACAACCCGGAAGGCGCGCGCTACCCGGTGATGTACCTGCTGCACGGCAACGCGGGCAACGCGAACGACTGGGTCACGCAAGGCCGGCTGCAGGCCACCGCCGACACGCTGATCGAGCGCCACGACATTCCGCCTGTCGTGATCGTGATGCCGCAGGGCGGCACCGACTGGTACGTCGACCGCAAGGAGAAGATGCAGAGCGCGTTCCTCAACGACCTGCTGCCCGAAGTCGAAGCGCACTTCGCGGTGTCGAACCAGCGCGCGGGCCGAGCGATCGGCGGTGTGTCGATGGGCGGCTTCGGCGCGCTGCGTTTCTCGCTGCTCGAACCGGGGCTGTTCTGCGGCGCGATGCTGCTAAGCCCCGCGATCTATGCGAACGAGCCGCCGCTCAATTCCGCGGCGCGCTACGTCGGCGTGTTCGGCGATCGGCAGTTCGATTCGCGCGTGTGGCACGAACTGAACTACCCGGCGCTACTGCGCGGCTATTTCGCGCGCAACTGGCGCGTGCCGATGTTCATCGCCGCCGGCGACGACGACCTGACGATCCAGGCGGAATCGAGCGTGCTGTACACGCACCTGCGCCGCGCGCAGAACCCGGCCGAGCTGCGCATCGTCGACGGCGGGCATACGTGGGATGTGTGGCGCGGGTTGCTCGGGCAGGGGTTGAAGTATGCGCTGGAGTGCGTGAAGTAATGGCCGGCGGGCGTTGCGCCGACCGTTTCGGGCTGGCGGGTCGGTAATCGGCCGCCGCCGTCGAGGGCCGCCGTGCCCTGCGCGCCGCGCTTCGGCGCGCCGCCCGCCGCTCAAAGCCACGTCCCGCCCTGCCGCTCGCTCGGCTCCGTATCGAGCGCATCGAAATCGTGGATCCAGTCCAGGTGATGCAGCACGCGATCGCGGTCGGCCAGACGCGCGTTGCGTGCGTGCGCGGCCGGCCCGTCGGGAAGATGCAGCACGTCGGCTGCCGAGATCGACGCGTATTGCACCTTGCGCGTCCGGCCGCGACGCAGCCGCTCGTAGGCTTCCTGCGCTTCGCGCCAATTGCCCGGGCCGGCCTTCGCCAATTGCGCGGCCAACACCACCGCACCCTCGATCGACTGATTCGCGCCCTGCCCGTGATGCGGCACCAGCGCATGCGCGGCATCGCCGATCAACGTCACGCGCCCTCGGCTCCATCGGCCGAGCGGCGGACGGTGAAACAGCCCCCAGCGCTGGCTGATCGGCACGGCCGTGATCATCTGCACCACCGCCGGATGCCAGTGCCGGAACGCACGCAATTGCTCGCCTTCCTCGGCCGGCATGACCCAGTCGCGCGACGGCCACGGTGACGGATGCCGCTCGACCAGCAGGAAATTCTGGTCGCCGTCGTCGCCGATCGGATAGTGCAGCAGATGCCCGTGCGGCCCGATCCAGAACTGGATCGTGTCGGGATCGGGCAGCAGGTCCGTGCACGCGGCCGGCACCACGCCGCGAAAGCCCGAACAGCCCGAATACAGCGCATCGTCGTAGCCAAGCATCCAGCGTCGCGTGATCGACCGCGCGCCGTCCGCGCCGATCGCGAGATCGGCGTCGACCTGCGTGCCATTGTCGAACGACAGCGTCACGCGATCGGGGTGCTGCGCGAGGTCGACCAGACGATGGCCGAGATGGATGCGGTCGAGGCCGACCGCCGTCGACAGCACGGCCTGCAGATCCGCGCGATGCACGCCCCAGTACGCGCCGCCGAATTGCCGGCGGTAGTCGGGCTCGCCGCGATGATGGCCGATCACCGCGCCGCTGCGCCCGTCGCGATAGACGAGGCCGGGGATGTCCGCGCATACCGCATCGAAGGCCGCGCGCAAGCCCATGCGTTCGTAGAAACGCGTCGCATTGGCGGACAACGCGACCGCCGCGCCGACTTCGCGCAATTCAGGGGTCTGCTCGTAGAGTTGCGCATCGATGCCGTGCTCGCGCAATGCGAGCGCGAGGGTCAGGCCGCCGATGCCGGCGCCGACGATCGCGATCTTCAGGTTCGTCTGCATGATGAAGGTGTCTCCGATAGGCGTATGTGAGGGGCGCGACGGGCGCGGCGGTCATGTCGAATGCCTGTGCCGTATCGGTATTTTCAGGAGTGGACTTTTATCCGGCAATAAAATGAAATGAATCTGCTTCATCACTGAATGCAATGAACCGAGCCACGCACAACCGATGGAACTGAGCGACATCGACCTCAACCTGCTGCTGCTTTTCCAGCGGCTGATGCAGGAACGGCGCGTGTCTAGCGTCGCCGAGCAAATGAACATGAGCCAGCCGGGCGTCAGCAACGCGCTCGCCAAGCTGCGCCGCCGGCTCGGCGATCCGCTGTTCGTGCGCGGGCCCGGCGGCGTCGTGCCGACGCCGTTCGCGCTGCGTCTCGCGGAACCCGTGTCGCAGGCGCTCGCGACGCTGCACGCGGCGCTGAACCCCGACACCGGCTTCGATCCGCTGCGCGCCACGCGCACGCTGACGATCGGCATGACCGATATAGGCGAAGTCGTGTTCCTGCCCGCGCTGCTCGAACACCTGTCGCATGCGGCGCCGGGCATCGCGCTGAACACCGTGCGCAACACGAGCGTCAACCTCGGCGACGAAATGGCCGACGGCCGCGTCGATCTCGCGATCGGCCTGCTGCCGCAACTGAAGGGCGGGTTCTATCAGCGCCGGCTGTTCGATCAGCGCTATGTATGCCTGTTCCGGCGCGGGCACCCGCTCGAGGGAGCGCCGCTGACGGTCGACGCGTGGCGCGACGCCGAACATCTGGTCGTGGTGTCGGCCGGCACCGGGCATGGGCAAGTGGACGAATGGCTGACGCGGCGCCGCGTGAAGCGCCAGGTGCGGCTGACGGTGCCGCATTTCATGAGCGTGGGCTACATCCTGCAGCGCACCGACCTGATCGCGACGGTGCCCGAGCATCTCGCGCTGCAGCTCGCCGCGCCGTTTTCGCTCGGCTGGCGTGCGCTGCCCGTCACGCTGCCCGGCGCGCCGATCCATATGCTGTGGCACACGCGGGTCAATCAGGACGAAGGGAACCGGTGGCTGCGCGACGTCGTCGTGGCGCTATTCGCGGACACCAGCGCGCGAAGCCGGAAAATCGCGCCCGGCAGGAAGAAATAGTCGCGGTCGCGGCGAGCGTGTTTCACGATGCCGCCCGAATCCGGGCATCATGCATTTCGACTACATTGTCGAAGTGGCGACGGCATCGACCCTCGGCCACCTCCCCCGTCATTCAACCCGCAGGAAATCACGCCATGTCCGTCTCGAAGAAATTCGCCGCCGTCACGGGCGCCGGCTCCGGCATCGGTCGCGCCGCGGCCCTCGCACTCGCCCAGGCCGGCTTCACCATCGCGCTGCTCGGGCGCACGGAGGCGTCGCTGCGCGACACGCAGGACGCGATCCGCGCCGCCGGCAGCGACGCCGAAGTGTTTCCCGTCGACGTCACCGACGAGGCCTCGGTCGACCACGCGTTCGCACAGATCGCGCAACGGTTCGGCCGGCTCGATGTCCTGTTCAACAATGCCGGGCGCAACGCCCCGGTCGTGTCCCTCGAGGAATACGAACTCGACGTGTGGAACAGCGTCGTCGCGACGAACCTGACCGGCGTCTTCCTGTGCGCGCGCGCCGCGTGGCGGCTGATGAAAACGCAAACGCCGCAGGGCGGCCGGATCATCAACAACGGCTCGATCTCTGCGCACGCACCGCGCCCCGATACGATCGCGTACACGGCCACCAAGCACGCGGTGACCGGTATCACGAAGTCGCTGGCGCTGGACGGCCGCCGGTACAACATCGCGTGCGGCCAGATCGATATCGGCAACGCCGCGACGTCGCTCACGGAACGGATGATGCAAGGCGTCCCGCAAGCGGACGGCAGCCTGGCGCCCGAGCCGCGGATGGACGTCGCGCATGTCGCGAACGCGGTCGTCCAGATGGCGAATCTGCCGCTCGATACCAACATCCTCAACATGACGATCATGGCGACTGCGATGCCGTTCGTCGGGCGCGGATAGCGCGCGCCGCGGCCCGTGCCGGGAGGCGGCGTTCACGCACTGGCTGCTACCGAATCACGCCGTCGCAACGACGCTGCATGCAAGCACGTTCGCGACACAGATTCAGTGAGGCAGGCCGATCGCTCGCCGCTCGTCCTCGAGCAGTTGCGTCAGCGAAGCGTGCAACCGTTCGAGGCTGCACGGCGGTAGTGCGAAGCTTGCCCAACCGAGCCCGCCATGACGCAGTAACAGTACCACGCCGCCCTGCACCGGATGGCGCTCGGCATACCAGCAGGGATCCATTTCCGTCACGAATTGCTGCCCGTGCGGCGGACGCTCCGGCACCGCCGGCTGCATCGACGCGCGCAGCAAGCTCAAGTACTGGATGACCGCGTCCACGTCTTCCGGATCGAGCACGGCCGCGCCCCGTTCGATCGACATCAGCACCACGAGCTTGCCGCGCTCCTCGATCATCTTGATGCTCAACGGTTGTGTCATTTTTGTCGTCCTTGCCGGAATTACGCGATCCAATTATCGACGTCGGTACACGTGAACCGGCTGAAGATTCGTGATCTGCGCATGAATCTTTTTTTAGAAAGCGCTGGAAAAGTGCGCAGCTTCATCGGCTATGTGGTTGCCCACTATCGCACGCCCGACCGCACCGCCACGCATCTCGCCGCCGCCTGATTCCCCCGGCATCGCGCACGCGGTGGCACACATCCCGACGATCCTGCCCGGTTAAGCCCACCCGCTCCTTAAAACTTGTTTCATCTTTTTTGCGACCGGCTGTTAGTGGCCGCTCCGCAGAATGCGCTCATCGGTTGCGCCTCGGGTTTTTCCCGACGACGCGCACATCCGGCTCTTCTTCACGACGATATTGAACGGAGCAGCACCTCATGCTGAAAATTGTCCGGCTCGCGCTCGCCCGGCCCTATACGTTCGTCGTACTGGCTCTGCTGATCCTGATCGCGGGCCCGCTCGCGGCGGTCCGAACGCCGATCGACATCTTCCCGGACATCCGCATCCCGGTGATCAGCGTCGTCTGGAACTACGCGGGTCTGCAGCCGGACGACATGGCCGGACGCGTGATCACGTACTACGAGCGCACGCTCGGCACGACGGTCAACGATGTCCAGCATATCGAGTCGCAATCGTTCCGCGGCTACGGCATCGTGAAGATCTTCTTCCAGCCGACGGTCGATATCCGCACGGCGACCGCGCAGGTCACGTCGATCTCGCAGACCGTGCTCAAGCAGATGCCGCCCGGCACCACGCCGCCGCAGATCCTCAACTACAACGCGTCGACCGTGCCCGTGCTGCAGATCGCGCTGACCAGCAACACGCTCGACGAACAGAAGCTCGGCGATTACGCGGTCAACTTCATTCGACCGCAGTTGCTGTCGGTGCCGGGCGTTGCGATTCCGACGCCGTACGGCGGCAAGACACGTGAAGTGCAGATCGACCTCGATCCGCAGGCGCTGCAGTCGAAAGGGCTGTCGGCGCAGGACGTCGCGCACGCGCTCGCGCAGCAGAACCAGATCATCCCGGCCGGCACGCAGAAGATCGGCCGCTTCGAATACAACATCAAGCTCAACAACAGCCCGCTCTCGCTCGACGCGTTGAACGACCTGCCGATCAAGTCGGTCGACGGCACGACGATTTATATCCGCGACGTCGCGCATGTGCGCGACGGCTTCCCGCCGCAGGGCAACATCGTGCGCGTGGACGGCCACCGCGCGGTGCTGATGAGTATCCTGAAGAACGGCTCGGCCTCGACGCTCGACATCATCGCCGGCGTGAAGGCGAAGCTGCCGCTGGTCGAACAGACGCTGCCGCCGGGCCTGAAGCTCGTCACGATGGGCGACCAGTCGACCTTCGTGAACGGCGCCGTCAGCGGCGTCGCGCGCGAAGGCATCATCGCCGCCGCGCTGACCTCGCTGATGATCCTGCTGTTCCTCGGCTCGTGGCGCTCGACGCTCATCATCGCCGCGTCGATCCCGCTGGCCGTGCTGTCGGCGATCGCGCTGCTCGCGGCCACCGGCGAAACGCTGAACGTGATGACGCTCGGCGGCCTCGCGCTCGCGGTCGGGATCCTGGTCGACGATGCGACCGTGACGATCGAGAACGTGAACTGGCACCTCGAACAGGGCAAGGACACGCGCACCGCGATCGTCGACGGCGCGAAGCAGATCGTGATGCCGGCGCTCGTCTCGCTGCTGTGCATCTGCATCGTGTTCGTGCCGATGCTGATGCTCGACGGCATCTCGCGCTTTCTGTTCGTGCCGATGGCCAAGGCGGTGATCTTCTCGATGGCGTCGTCGTTCGTGCTGTCGCGCACCTTCGTGCCGATGCTCGCGCAATACCTGCTTAAGCCGCACGCATCGGCCGGTCACGCGTCGGGCGAACTGGCCGCGGTCATGGATCCGCACGCGGGCCATGCCGGCGCGCACGACGTCCCGCCGTCGCGCAACCCGCTGGTGCGCTTCCAGCGTGCGTTCGAGCGCCGCTTCGAAGCCGTGCGCGCGTCGTACCGAATCCTGCTCGGCCTCGCGCTCACGCGCCGCAAGCCGTTCGTCGTCGCCTTCCTCGGCATCGTGGCCGCGTCCTTCCTGCTCGCACCGTCGCTCGGCCGCAATTTCTTCCCGACCATCGATTCCGGCGAGATCGCGCTACACGTGCGTGCGCCGGTCGGCACACGTGTCGAGGAAACCGCCGCCGAGCTCGACCGCATCGAGAACACGATTCGCGGCGTGATCCCGCCCGCGCAGTTGCGCGCAGTGATCGACAACATCGGCTTGCCGAACAGCGGGATCAACCTGACCTACAACAACAGCGGCACGCTCGGGCCGCAGGACGGCGACATCCTGATCTCGCTGTCGCACGATCACGCGCCGACCGCCGACTACGTGCACACGCTGCGCGAACGCCTGCCGCGCGCCTATCCGGGCACCACGTTCTCGTTCCTGCCCGCCGACATCGTCAGCCAGATCCTCAACTTCGGCGCGCCGGCGCCGGTCGACCTGCAGGTGGCCGGCCCGAACCAGCAGGCCAATCTCGCTTATGCGCGCGAGCTGTACCGCAAGCTGCGGCTGATCGCCGGCGTCGCCGATCCGCGCATCCAGCAGGCCAGCACCTATCCGCAGTTCACGGTGACGGTCGATCGCACGCGCGCCGACCAGCTCGGCATCACCGAGCAGGACGTGACGAACTCGGTGGTCGCGACGCTGGCCGGCACCAGCCAGGTCGACCCGACCTACTGGCTCAACCCGCACAACGGCGTGTCCTATCCGATCGTCGCGCAAACGCCGCAGTACAGGATGACCACGCTGTCGGCGCTGCGGAACCTGCCGGTCACCGGCGCGAACGGCCAGTCCCAGTTGCTGGGCGGCCTGGCCACGATCACGCGCGGCGTCGGCAACGCAGTGGTGTCGCACTACAACATCGAACCGCTGTTCGACATCTACGCGACCACCCAGGGGCGCGACCTCGGTGCGGTCGCGGCCGACATCGACGGCATCGTCAAAGCCACCGCGAAGGATCTGCCCAAGGGCTCGACCGTCACGCTGCGCGGCCAGGTGCAGACCATGAACGGCGCGTTCGCCGGCCTGCTGCTCGGGCTCGTCGGCGCGATCGTGCTGATCTACCTGCTGATCGTCGTGAACTTCCATTCGTGGGCCGACGCTTTCGTGATCGTCTCGGCGCTGCCGGCGGCGCTGGCCGGCATCGTCTGGATGCTGTTCACCACACATACGCCGCTGTCGGTGCCGGCGCTGACCGGCGCGATCCTGTGCATGGGCGTGGCCACCGCCAACGCGATCCTCGTCGTCAGTTTCGCGCGCGAGCGCCTGGCCGACACCGGCAACGCGCTGGCATCCGCGCTCGAAGCCGGTTTCACGCGCTTCCGCCCGGTGCTGATGACCGCGCTCGCGATGATCATCGGCATGGCGCCGATGGCGCTCGGCCTCGGCGACGGCGGCGAACAGAACGCACCGCTCGGCCGCGCGGTGATCGGCGGCCTCGCGTGCGCGACGATCGCGACGCTGTTCTTCGTTCCCGTCGTGTTCAGCCTCGTGCATCGGCGCGACGCGCTGAAGCACGACGCGTCCCGCGCTTCCTCCCTTTCCGCGTCCGGAGCTTCCCATGTCCACTGAGATCGATATCAAGTCGCCGAAACGGCTGCCCAACCTCAAGCTCGTCGCCACGCTCACCGCGCTGATCGCGGTCGGCATCGTGGCGACCGGCATCGTCGGCCGCGCGCACGCGAAACAGGAAATGACGACCTGGTCCGCCGAACAAGCGGTGCCGACCGTGGTCGCGTACACGCCGTCGGCCGGCGGCGACGGCGGGACGCTCGTGCTGCCCGGCCATCTGTCCGCATTCGAGAGCGCGCCGATCCACGCGCAGGTGTCGGGCTACCTGCATGCGTGGTACACCGATATCGGTGCGCACGTGAAGTCGGGGCAACTGCTCGGACTGATCGATACGCCCGAACTCGACCAGCAACTGCAGCAGGCGCGCGCCGACCTGCAGAGCTCGCTCGCCAACGAGAAGCTGGCCGCGTCGACGGCCGCGCGCTGGACCAGGATGCTCGCGCAGGATTCGGTGTCGCAGCAGGAAACCGACGAGAAGACCAGCGACCTCGCGGCCAAGCAGGCGATCGTCGCCGCCAACGAAGCAAACGTGCGGCGCCTCGACGCGCTGGAGGCGTTCAAGCGCATCGTCGCGCCGTTCGACGGCGTCGTCACCGCGCGCAAGACCGACATCGGCCAGTTGATCTCGGCCGGCGGCGGCGCCGGCCCGGAGCTGTTTGCGGTGTCCGACGTCCACCGGATGCGCGTCTACGTGAGCGTGCCGCAGAACGAGGCCGCCGCGATCCGGCCCGGCATGACGGCCACGCTGACCGTGCCCGAGCATCCGGGCGAGACCTTCCGGGCGACGCTCGCCGATACCGACGACGCGATCGCCGATTCAACCGGCACGCTGCTCGTCCAGTTGATGGTCGACAACCGCGACGGCAAGCTGATCCCCGGCGAATACACCGAAGTGCATTTCGCGCTGCCGGCCGGCAGCACCCACGTGCTGACGATTCCGGCCAGCTCGTTGATCTTCCGGCAGGCCGGCCTGCAGGTCGCCGTGGTCGGCAAGGACGATCGCGCGGTATTCAAGCCCGTGACGATCGCGACCGATCTCGGCACGCACGTGCAGATCGCGACCGGCCTCGCGCCGGACGATCGCGTGATCGACAATCCGCCCGATTCGCTGGCCGACGGCGACCCGGTCAGGCTCGCGGCGCCGGCCCCCACCGTTGCGTCTGCCAAGCGCGACACGGAGCGTGCGCATGGCTAACCGGCTTCGGCTCTGCGCGATGCTCGCCGGCGTCGCGTTCCTCTGCGCGTGCTCGTTCGCGCCCGCCTATCACGCGCCGCAAACGGCGCTGCCGGCGAGCTTCAAGGAAGCGGGCGGCTGGCAGGCCGCGAAGCCGGCCAACCGCATCGCGCGCGACGGCTGGTGGACGGCGTTTCGCGACCCCGTGCTCGACCGGCTCGAGGCACGGGTGGCCGCGGCCAACCCCGACGTGGCCGCGGCCGTGGCGCGCCACGACGAAGCGGCCGCGCTGTTCGATCAGGCGCGCTCGGGGCTGTTCCCGACCATCGGCCTCGGCGCGCAGGTCTCGAGCAACCGCCAATCGGCCACGCGGCCGCTGCGCGGCGCGAACCAGCCGAACGTCTATGGCGACAACACACTCGACGCCGGCTTCGACTACGACCTCGACTTGTGGGGGAAAGTCCGCAACGAAGTCGCGGCCGGGCGCGCCGACGCACAGGCCAGCGCCGACGATCTCGCGTCGGTCCAACTGAGCCTGCAGGCCAGCCTCGCCAGCGCGTACTTCAGCCTGCGCGGGCTCGACCAGCAGCAACGGTTGCTGGCCGACACGATCGACACCTACCGGCGCGCGCTGCGCCTGACGATGAGCCGGCACGCGGGCGGCATCGCGTCCGATCTCGACGTGTCGCGCGCGCAGACGCAGCTCGATTCGGCCCGCGCGTCGGCCGAGGACATACGGGCCCGGCGCGCGCTCGACGAGCACGCGATCGCGACGCTTACGGGCGTACCGGCGTCGTCGTTCTCGCTGACGCCGAACCTGAATGCGGCGTACCTGCCGACGATCCCGGCCGGCATTCCCGCGACGCTGCTGCAGCGGCGACCCGACGTCGCGGCCGCCGAGCGGCGCATGGCCGCCGCCAACGCGAAGATCGGCGTGGTGCGCGCGGCGTTCTTCCCCGACGTCACGCTCGGGCTGGTCGGCGGCTACCAGAGCTCGGGCCTCGGCCACTGGCTCCGCGCGCCGAACGAGATCTGGTCGATCGGGCCCAGCCTCGCGCTGACGCTGTTCGACGGCGGCCGGCGCCAGGCGCTCACCGACCAGGCGCGCGCGCAGCTGGCCGAGAACGGCGCGAAATACCGCGCGGTGGTGCTCGACGCGTGTCAGCAGGTGGAAGACAACCTCGCACTCACGCATCACCTCGGCGACGAAGCCGATCGCGAGCAGGAAGCACTCGAGGCGGCCGAACGCACGTTGCAGCTGTCGATGTCGCGCTATCGGGACGGCGTCGTCAGCTATCTCGATGTGGTAACCGCGCAGACCACCGAACTCAATACGAAGGTTGCGATGCTGGCGCTGGACACGCGCCGGCAACTGGCGGCGGTGGGGTTGATCGCCGCGCTGGGTGGCGGGTGGTCGACCGATGAAGCCGCATCCGGTACGCAAGCGCCGGCCGCGACGCCGGCCTGTGCAACGAACTGATTCCCTTGCGACACGGACGAGGCGTGTCGTATTTCAAGGCACCCGTCGCGACGACGGGTGCCGTTTTTTACGTCGGCCCGATCGCGCGGAACGCTTCACGACATGCCGGTTTCATGCCGCCGCGACTGCGCGCCGATGCATGAATTTCTTTTCACGTTGCGTATGCCGATCCGCTAATGTCCGCCCCCTATGCTTGTCCTCAACCCGTGCGCGACACCGACACGCCGCGCCGGTGGATGAACCCGTTCAATCATCATGAGGACTCCCAACATGAAAACCGCCAACGTCATCGCCACTGCCCTGCTCGCCGCAATCGGCACGCTGTCCGTTCCCGCGTTTGCACTGACCGGCAGCCGGCCGGTGCAGATCTCCCCGGCCGCCACCAAGGACGGCGTGCCAGGCACTCAGGCTGCCGGCCAATGGGTGCCGCCCTACGGCCAGCTGATTCATGAAAAGACGCGCGCCGAGGTCCATGCCGAGCTCGTGCACGCCGAACAGGACGGACAACTCAAGTACCTGAACTCCACGCTCTATTCGCATTGATGCGCGCGACCGTGCGGCCGGGCGGGGTGCCCGGCTCACGCCGGCAGCGCCGCCAGCCGTCCACCGAATGGCTCAAACTTCATGAAACTTCGTCCGTTGCTCGCTCGTTCCGCCCGTATCGCACTCGTCGCGATGGCTGTCAGCGTCATGTTGTCCGGGTGCGCCTCCGCGCGGCCCGACGGCCCAGACGATTGTGTCGGCCCGCCCGACTTCTGCGTGCCGTTCTTCGGCTCGTAAACGAACATGACGGGCGCGCTGCCATCGGCAGGCGCCCGTCATGTTCGTTGCTCGGCCGGAGTCGCGCGTTCATGCGTCCGGCGGCGTCACCGGATAACCGTAGCGGCTCGCGCTATCGATTCGAACGTCGGGCAGCTCAGCCCTGGTGCGATTGCGTGCTCGATCTGTCCGCGCGATGCGACGCGAGATTGCGCTCGGCATCGATCGCACGATCTCTATGTTCGGTTTTTGCGTGCGCGAGCGTCACATCGGCGATCGCGAGCCCGGTTCCCTGCACCTTCGCGAACGCCGGCAGCGACGAACACGCCAGCGCGATCAGTCCAGCCGTCATGACGGTCGATTTCATTGCATTACCCCCAGTGCGCACCGCGCGGTGCGCGGCATCGAATGATCCATCGCTCGACGATACGCCGCTGCGCCTGACCATCCGGGAACACAGGCATGAAGGATTCTTTAACTTTCAGTGCATGCGGCAGCCAATGCATGACCCGATGCGGATTTTCCTAAAACATGTTTCATCCTCGCGCTGCTGCTTGGATAGTCCGCTGTCCCTAATCTTCATCTTGCGGCCGACGCAGGCATCCTGCCGTACGGCCTCGACCCAACGCTATCCAGGAGCCGAAGATGCATCATCCCGTCCGTTACCTCGTCTGCGCCGCCATGCTCGCATCGAGCGTCTCCGCGCATGCCGAGACGAAACTCACGTCGGCGCAATGCCATGACTATCCGTTCGTGCACACGAACGGCCCGGTCTCCCACCGACAGCTCGTCAACGAACTGAACGTGCTGGAGTCCGTCGGCTACGACCCGTCGTCCGGAGACGAGAGCAGCTATCCCGACGATATCGATTCGGCGCAGGCGCGCCTGATGCAGAAGTACCGGCGCGATTGCGCCGGGGTAGCTAACACCGTCGCGGCGAGCGGTAATTGAATTGTCCGCCTGGCAACCCTTCTCCGAGTTTGCGCGCGAGCCTCGTGACCGCGCGCGTTTTCTTGTGAAGTTGATAACCAATACGCCCCATCGATGCTTCACGACCGGCTTGTCAGTATCGCCTTTCGTCCGTCGACGGACTCGTACGCCATGGCGTCGTCGATCAGATCGAAGCTGAATTCCTGACCGACGCGCGTCCTGAACACGGGATCGCCGATCACGCTCTCGAGCGCATTCAGCGCAGCCACCAGCCTTTCATGCTCTCGCACCGTGCGGCTCTCGAAATTGCTGAAACGCTGCATCGATAGGTCTTTCATCATGAAGAGCGGAGCCGACACGGGAAAAGGAACGGGCCCGGCCATCGTGCCGTAGAAATATACGGACGAGTGCAACGGCAGACAGGCCGCCATCCGGCCGGTCAGCGCACCGCCCACGCCATCGAATACGGCCGTCGTTCCAAGCTCCGAGGACAGCTTTCCAAGTGTGTCGGTAAAGTCTTCATCGGCGCGCACGATATGCTCGACACCATCGCGTTGCAGCGCCTCCTGCGCAGCCTGGCTCCTCACCATGGAGATGACCGGCATATTTCTCTGACGAGCGAGTGCCGCGAGCGCCAGCCCCGTTGCCGAGTTCCCCGCCGTGGCGATCACGCCGTGGTGCCCGGCCTCGCTAATCGTTTCGAGAAACGCATAGGCTGTGATCACGTTGACCAGCGACCCGCAATAGTCCCGTGCGCTGACGTGTTCGGGCAAGATCAGGCAACTCGTGTAAGGCACTTGCGCTTTTTCGCACCAAAGCCCGATGTTGTACGCGCTACGGTTCAGCGAGCGGTAGACAGCGACGCGTCTACCCATATAACGCTCTGGTACACCGGCACCCGTCGCCACCACCATCCCCGCACCGGATGCGCCCCACACGCCGTGCTGGCTCGCCGGCAGCGCTTTGCCATCGTCAGCACGCGCACGCAAAAATATCTTGTCGCCATGGTTGATTGCAGATGCCTCCATGTCGATCAGCACATGGCCTGCTTCCGGCCGGCTCGGCGGCCGGATATCCCGTACTTCCAACGAGCGTTCAGCGGTAACGCAAATCGCTTTCATGACGCGTTTCTCCAGCGGTAAACAGTGATGACGGTAACTGCACAGGCGGTAACTTAAACAAGTCCGCCTGTTGCCGAAACGCAGTCTCCCGGCATACCATCGATTCCAATACAGAATGGATCGATACGAATCTCATGGATCGTCTGGATGCAATTCGCCTGTTTGTTCGACTAGTCGAATGCGGCAGTTTTTCCGCCGTGGGGCGAGAGGAAGGCATTGGACAACCAACCGTAAGCAAGCAGATTGCCGCGCTGGAGCAGTATCTCGGCGCTCAGCTGGTGTTGCGAACGTCGCGTCAGGTGGTGATCACCGCGGCGGGCCAGGCGTTCTATGAGTCGGCCAAGCCCTTGATGGAGGACTTCGATTCGCTGGAGTCGTCGGTGGGGACACGACAGCAATCTCCGCAAGGCTTGGTGAGATTGACGACCGCGCCTGCCTACGGCCGCCTGTGCGTGACGCCACTCCTTCCCGGGTTCTTTCGGCACTATCCGCACGTTGAGCTCGAATTATCCGTATCCGAACGACAGGTCGACCTGGTCGGGGAAGGCGTGGATCTGGCGATCCGCCACGGGCCGCTGGTGGATTCCTCGCTGACCGCAAGAAAACTATCGGAGACGGAATCGCTGCTCGTGGCCAGTCCGGGCTATATCGCAGCCAAAGGCAGGCCCGCCCGGCTGGCCGATCTGGACGGACATACAGGCGTCGTCTTCGCTCGAAACCATGAGCGCCGCCCTTGGCGCTTCAAGGTCGGGCGGGAAACCGTTCATCGCGTTCCTCAGGGGTCTTTCTTGACGGGTGACGCAGAGCAGGTGCGCGCCGCGGTACTGCACGGGCTCGGTATTGCCCAGGCGCCACGATGGCTTTTCGGAGCGGAAATCGATACCGGACAGGTCGAAGTCCTCCTGCCCGAGTTTCAGCCGGAACGCATGGCGACCCACCTCGTCTATCCAGCCGGTCGACGCGTACCGACGCGAGTCAGGGTGGTGATCGATTATTTGATGTCGGCACTCGGAACCACTTCTACTTGAACCGGCGCCAACCGATCGCGCGTAGCGGCTTGTCACTACCTACCTCTTCATACCCCGATCCCACGGAGGCTCGTTGCCCAACGCTGCAGTCAGGTAGTCGACGAACCGTCGAACTTTGAGCGGGATGCGCCGCGCACTCGGGTAGACCGCCTGTATCGTCAACTCGGTTGCTCGGTAGCCTGGCAGTAGCGCGACGAGCTCGCCACGTCGCACATGCTCCCCGAAGACGAAAGTCGGGCCGTACGCGACGCCGGCGCCCGCCAACGCGGCAGACAGAAGCATCTGGGTATTGTTGGCAGCGATTCGACAAGGCCCTTCGATAACATGCGCGCGGTTCTTCGCATCGAATAATGTCCAATCCCCGGCTGAGACGGCCTCGCTGAAGACGAGCCGCCGTGCATGAAGCAGATCACTCGGCTTACGCGGCATTCCATGCCGTTCGATGTACGCGGGCGACGCGCACATGACCATTCGACATGGCGCGATGCGACTTGTAACGAGCTCGCTGTCCTGCAGCCTCCCAATTCGGATGGCGACGTCAATGCCGTCCTCCAGGAGATCGACATAGCGGTCGCCGAGCAGCACTTCCACGTTGACCTGCGGGTGGTCCTCGAGATAGCGGGCCGTGACCTCGCCCAAGTGCATCGCACCGAACGTGACAGGCGCCGCAATGCGGAGAACGCCGCGCGCCGTGCGTTGCGAATCATGCGCTTCCCGGTTGGCGTCTTCAAATGCTTCCAGAATTTGCTTGCTGCGAGCGTAGTACGTCTGGCCGATATCGGTCAGGCTCAAACGCCGCGTGGTGCGTTGCAGAAGTCGCGCATTCAGTTGAGCCTCGATCGCACTCACGTGTTTCCCGGCCATCGCCGGCGACAACCCGAAGCGCCGCGCAGCCGCGGCCAGACTGCCCTCTTCGACAGCAGCGACGAACACGCCAAGGCTGGTCAATCGGTCCATTTTCGCCCTCGCCTGATTCGATAACATCATTATCGACTGCCGCTATCCTGCGTGCAATTATCAAATTGCAGGCGCGACGCTACGATTCATCCATCCAACCGAGAAGAGGCAGCGCAAATGGAAATCGAAGCGAATGGCACGCGAATCCACGTGACCCAAGCCGGCCAAGGCGACCCGGCCCTGGTGTTCCTGCATTACTACGGCGGCTCGTCGCGGACATGGCAACGCGTGACAGACCAGCTATCGAGCCGATATCGCACCGTCGCCACTGACCATCGGGGCTGGGGCAAGTCCGATGCACCGGCGGATGGCTACGGTATTGCCGATCTCGCGGCCGACGCCGAGGGCGTCATCGAGACACTGGGTTTGCAACGCTACGTACTCGTCGGTCATTCGATGGGTGGCAAGGTCGCGCAGTTCATCGCGTCGCGACGGCCGAACGGGCTTCAAGGCCTTGTGCTGGTCGCGCCATCGCCACCCTCACCGATGCTGCTTTCCGCGGAAGAACGAGCGACGCTGACGGGCGCCTATCAATCGCGCGAGTCGGTCGAATTCGTTATCGACCACGTACTTACCGCCAAACCGCTCGACGCCGCCTGCCGCGAAATGGTCATCGAGGATAGCCTGAAGGCTGCGCCGCAGGCTAAAGCTGCCTGGCCGGAGGTGGCGATGCGCGAAGATATCAGTGCGGCGGTAACGTCGATCGACGTACCGACGATCGTCATCTCCGGGGAACTGGACCAGGTGGATCGCGTGGTCACATTGCGGACGGAACTGCTGCCGCGTATTCCGCAAGCGACCATGCACATTCTTCCTGGCGTCGGCCACTTGGCGCCGCTAGAGGCGCCGACCGAAGTTGCGCGACTCATCGAAGACTTCGTTGCTGCGGCAAAACCTGAATGGCGTGCCGCATCCGCCGCACAATGAGCACCCGACGCCCACGGCGCGCATACTCACTCTTCGTGCGGAATGCCGTCGATCGGACATTCCGGCGTGCCGGGTGTTGCGCGCGTGAGCGCTTCGACACGGCGACGCGTGGCGTCGGGATCCGCAATCCAGTCGCGATAGAAGCCGAACGGACATTCGGCGACGCCATTCGCGCCATCGCCGGAATTGATCGTGCCGGTATAACCCCGATGCAGCAGCTTGTACAGATGGTTCTGCGACTGCATGTTGCGCCGCGCGTCGCGAATCATGCCGAGCGACAGCTCCGCATACTGCACGCCCATTTCCTCCTCGCCGCATTCGCCGAGCGTGCGCCCGTCGAACCCGACGATCGCCGAATGGCCGAAGTACGAATACACGCCGTCCCAGCCCGTCGCGTTGGCCACGGCCACGTAGGTGTTGTTCATCCACGCCATCGCCTTCGCGACCATCACCTGCTGCTCTTTCGCCGGATACATGTAGCCCTGGCAGCGCACGATCAGCTCCGCGCCATTCATCGCGCAGTCGCGCCAGATCTCCGGATAATTGCCGTCATCGCAGATGATCAGGCTGATCTTGAGGCCCTTCGGCCCATCCGTCACATAGGTGCGGTCGCCCGGATACCAGCCTTCGATCGGCGTCCACGGCATGATCTTGCGATACTTCTGCACGATCTCGCCGCGATTGTCGATCAGCACGAGCGTGTTGTACGGCACCTTGCGCGGATGTTCGTCGTGGCGCTCGCCCGTGATCGAGAACACGCCCCACACGTTGGCCTTGCGGCACGCCGCCGCGAAAATATCCGTCTCTTCGCCGGGAATCGTCGACGCCGTATCGAACATCTCCTGGCGGTCGTACATGATGCCGTGCGTGGAATACTCGGGGAACACCACGAGATCCATGCCCGGCAAACCCTGCTTCATGCCGACCACCATGTCGGCGATACGGCGCGCGTTGTCGAGCACCTCCGCCTTCGTGTGCAGACGCGGCATCTTGTAGTTGACCACCGCGACGCCCACGCAGTCGCGGCTACTCGAAATATCACCATGTCGCATGACGCTTCCTCCTTGAACACATTCACGCCGCGCGCGACGGCCGCTGCTTCGCGCATCGGCTCGCGCGCGGCACACCTTAGTGGCTGATCATCCACGGCCGTCCCGCCGGCCGCTTGAGGCCGTCCGACGCCGTGCCCGCGAGCTTCGCCGGGCCGCCCGAGCAGCAACTGCAACCGGCGCGATGGCGCAGTGGCGGCCCGTCGCCGGACTGACGCGGCGCGTGCGCGGCACGTTCGTTGGTCGTGTGTGCGGCGCGGCGCGCGCCTCCCATCAGCGCCAGTGAAGGCGCGCTGACGACGCGCCCGCCTTCGGCGCCGCAGTCCGGACAGCGGCACGGTTTGTCGCGATCCGCGATGCGACGCATGACCGAGAACGGCCCGCAGCTCGCGCATTCGAAGTCGTAGATTGGCATGACGGCCTCCTGTTCCTGCGTCGTTTCAGTGTGTCGGTCACGCGTTCGCGAGATCCGGCGAACACGGCAGATCGACGCCGCCCTGGATGTGCCGGATCGGGCCGTCGGCATTCGGGCGAATGTCGAAGTCGAAGATCTGCGTGGGCAGCCACAAGGTCGCACACGCGTTCGGAATGTCCACCACGCCGCTGATATGCCCCTGCACCGGCGCACAGCCCAGCAGCGAATACGCTTGCGCGCCCGAATAACCGAATTTCTTCAGGTACTCGATCGCGTTCAGACACGCCTGGCGATACGCGGTGGTGACATCGAGATAGTGCTGGCCGCCGTGCTCGTCGACGGAAATGCCCTCGAAAATGAGGTAATCGTTATAGGTCGGCGTGATCGGGCTGGGCTGAAAGACGGGGTTGCGAATACCGTATTTCGCCATGCCGCCCTTGATCAGATTCACGCGCATATGCACCCAGCCGGCCATTTCGATCGCGCCGCAGAACGTGATCTCGCCGTCGCCCTGGCTGAAGTGCAGGTCGCCGACCGACAGGCCCGCGCCATCCACGTACACGGGGAAAAACACCTTCGAGCCGCGCGACAGATCCTTGATGTCGCAATTGCCGCCATGCTCGCGCGGCGGCACCGTGCGCGCGCCGTGCGCGGCGGCCTGGTCGCGCGCGTCGCCCGCGAGCTTGCCCATGTGCGCGGTGGCCGCGAACGGCGGATTCGCGAGCGGCGGCACGCGATCGGGCGCGGTGGCGATCAGGCCGGTTTCGCGCGCGTTCCAGGTCTCGAGCAGCGTCGGATCGGGCAGGCAGCCGATCAGGCCCGGGTGAATCAGGCCCGCGAAATTCACGCCCGGAATATGGCGCGAACTCGTGTACACCCCGTGAAAATCCCAGATCGATTTCTGCGCGCTGGGGAAATGATCGGTGAGAAAGCCGCCACCGTTGGTCTTCGAAAAGAAGCCGTTGAAGCCCCATTGGCTATCGGCCTTCGCGCCGATGTCGAGCAGGTCGACCACCAGCAGGTCGCCGGGTTCCGCGCCATGCACGCCGACCGGGCCGGACAGAAAGTGCACGATCGACAGGTCGATGTCGCGCACGTCGTCGGCGCTGTCGTCGTTCTTGATGAAGCCGCCGGTCCAGTCGTAGGTTTCGAGGATGAAATCGTCGCCGGGCTTGACCCAGCAGGCCATCGGAATATCGGGGTGCCAGCGGTTGTGCACCTGTTCGTTTTCGTAAGCCGACTGGTTCAGATCGACCTTGATGAGAGTCTCGGGCATGGCGTTCGCTCCTGGGTTCGCGGATTGACATACGGCGCGGCGCGCGAACGCCGCGCCGCGCTCAGACAGACAGATATTCGCGGATGCGGCCGGTGTCGCCCGCATCGCGCGTGCTTTGGTGCACGAAGCGCCCGCCCTCGATCACGAACAGGCGGTCGGCCACGTCGAGCGCGAAGCTCAACACCTGCTCCGACACGACGATGGCGATATGGCGGCTCGTGCGAATCTGGTTGAGCGCCTTGGCGATGTCCTTGATGACGGACGGCTGGATGCCTTCGGTCGGCTCGTCGAGCAGCAGCACTTTCGGGTCGGTCGCGAGCGCGCGCGCAATCGCGAGTTGCTGTTGCTGGCCGCCCGACAGATTGCCGCCCTTGCGCTTTCTCATGTCGAACAGCACGGGAAACAACGCGTAAAGTTCGTCGGGCACGCGCTGGCTCTGCGCGTTTTCGAGGCCCGTCTGGATGTTTTCCTCGACGGTCAGCGACGCGAAGATCTGCCGCCCTTGCGGCACGTAGCCGATGCCTTTCGACACGCGGCGGTAGCTCTCGTCCTTCGAAACGTCGGCGCCGGCCACGCGCACCGTGCCCCGATTGGCGGGCAGCATGCCGATCAGCGCCTTGAACAGCGTCGTCTTGCCCATGCCGTTGCGGCCCATCACGGCCACGCTTTCGCCTTGCGCAACGGCAAAGCCGATGCCGTGCAGCACCTCGCTCTGGCCGTAGCTGACGACGAGATCGTCGACTTCCAGCATGATGTGTTCTCCGTGTTGTCGTTCGGTTGCCGGCTCAGTGGCCCAGGTAGACATCGATCACGCGCGGATCGGCCTGCACCTGCGCCATCGGCCCTTCCGCGAGAATCCTTCCCTGATGCATGACCGTGACCTTGTGCGCGATGCGCTCCACGAAAGCCATGTCGTGCTCGATCACGATCATCGAGCGGTTGCGGCAGATGCGGTCGAGCAGATCGGCGGTCAGCTCGCGTTCGCGCACGCTCATGCCCGCAATCGGCTCGTCGAGCATCAGCAGTTCGGGGTCCTGCATCAGCAGCATGCCGATTTCGAGCCACTGTTTCTGGCCGTGCGACAGCAGCCCCGCTTCCAGATCGAGCGTGCCGGCGAGGCCGATTTCATCGGCCACGTCGCGTACGCGATCGGCCACGTCGGCGTCCTCGCGATACGCGAGCGCGCCGAACACGCTGCGGCCGCGCGGAAACGACACTTCGAGGTTCTGCGCCACGCTCAGGTTTTCGTAAATCGACGGCGTCTGGAACTTGCGGCCGATCCCTTTACGCACGCGGCGGAATTCCGCGAGCTGCGTGATTTCCTCGTTGCGGAACTTGATGCTGCCCGCCGTTTCCTTCGTCTTGCCGCAGATGAGATCGAGCAGCGTGGTCTTGCCCGCGCCGTTCGGGCCGATCACGACGCGCAGCTCACCGCGTTCGAGATAGAGATTGAGCGAATCGATCGCCTTGAAGCCGTCGAACGACACGGTCAGGTCTTCGATCGCGAGCAGAAAGTCGGTATTGCTCATGCTTCATGCCTCCTCGTTCGCCGCGCCGAGCAGCCGCCGCACGCGCGGGCGCACATGCTCGTCGTACAGACCCGCCAGCCCGTTCGGAAACACCATCACCACGCCGATGAACATCGCCGCCATCAGATAGAGCCAGAGGTTCGGAAAACTCTCCGAAAACCAGCTCTTGCCGAGATTGACGAGAATCGCGCCGTATACCGCGCCGACCAGCGACATGCGCCCGCCGACGGCCGCGTAGATCACCATTTCGATCGACGGCACGATGCCGACGAACGAAGGCGACATGAAGCCCACCTGCAGCGTGAACATCGCACCGCCGATGGCCGCGAGCATCGCCGCGAGACAGAACGCGAACACCTTGAACATGGCGACGTCGTAGCCCGAGAAGCGCACGCGGTCTTCCTTGTCGCGCATCGCGAGCAGCAGCGTGCCGAGCTTGCTGCGCTGAACCCAGCGGCACGCGAGCAGCGCGCCGATCAGCAACGCGGCGTTCACGAAATACAGCACGAGCTTCGCGTGATCCGTGCGGATGTCCCAGCCGAGCAGCGTGCGCAGGTCGGTGATGCCGTTCACGCCACCCGTATAGCCTTGCTGGCCGATGATCAGCACCGACAGAATCAGCGCGACCGCCTGCGTGATGATCGCGAAGTACACGCCGCCCACGCGCCGCTTGAACATCGCGTAGCCGATCACGAACGCGAGCGCGGTCGGCACGACGAGCACCGCGAGGATCGAGAACGGCAACGAGTGAAACGGCTTCCACCACGTGGGCAGCGCGGTGAGCTGGTTCCAGTCCATGAAGTCGGGAATGCCGGGCGTGGTCTGCGTGTGCGTGGCGGCCGGATCGGACGCCTCGAGCTTGAGAAACATCGCCATCGCGTAGCCGCCGAGGCCGAAGAACACGCCCTGGCCGAGACTGAGCACGCCGCCGTAGCCCCACGCGACCACGAGGCCGATCGCCACGAACGCGTAGGTCAGGTACTTGCCCATCAGGTTCAGGCGGAACGTGTCGAGCGCGAGCGGAAACACGACCACGATCAGCAGCGCGAGCAGCACGATGCCCGCGTAGCCGGACGCATCGAGTCGCGCCACGCGCACGCGCCAGCCGGCCGACGGCGCGCCCGGGCCGGATCGCGGGGATACGCCGCCCGCCGCGGATTGGATGGGTTCCATGTTCCTCTCTCCAGTCGAATGAAGCTGTAAATGACGCTTGTGCATGAACGCGCGCTTAAACTCGCCGCACCTTCGACGCAAACAGGCCCTGCGGACGCAGCATCAGAATCACGACGACGGTCAGCAGCGTGAGCACGCGCGCAATCGAGCCCGACAGAAAGAACTCGCTGATCGACTGCATCTGCGCGATGCCGAACGCCGACGCCACGGTACCGAGCAGGCTCGCCGCGCCGCCAAACGTCACGACGAGAAACGAATCGACGATATAGAGCGAGCCGCTCGTCGGTCCCGTCGAGCCGATCGCCGTGAAGGCCGCACCCGCCACGCCCGCGATCCCGCAACCGATCGCGAACGTCATGCGGTCGGTACGCCGCGTGTTGATGCCCGCCGCGTTCGCCATCGGCCGGTTCGCGACCGTGGCGCGCACGCGCAAGCCCCAGCGCGACCGATAGAGCGCGAGCAGCAGGCCGCCCGTCATCAGCAGCGCGAGGCCCATCACGAACATGCCGCTCACCGGAATGTCGAGGCCGGGCGTGGGCTCCCACGAACCCATCAGCCAGTCGGGCAGCGCCGGACTCACTTCCTTCGGCCCGAAGGTCGAGCGGAACACCTGCTGCATGCCGAGGCTCAGGCCCCAGGTGGCGAGCAGCGTGTCGAGCGGCCGCTTGTACAGATGGCGGATCAGCGCCCATTCGGCGAGCCAGCCGGCCGCGAAGGCCAGCGCGAACGCCGCGAGAATCGCGAAGAAGAAATACACGGGCGTGAGCGCGTGCCAGACGTTCTGCGAAAACCACGAAAACAAGTAGACCGTATACGCGCCGATCGTCATGAATTCGCCGTGCGCCATGTTGATCACGCCCATCTGGCCGAAGATCACGGCGAGCCCGAGCCCCATCAGGAGCAGGACGCTGAAGAGGCTCAGACCGGCGAAGCCCTGCATCAGCGTGATGTTGAAAATATCGGTAGCGGACATCGAACGCTCCTCGCGCGGCGGCGTCATCGGCCGCCGCGCCGCTGCGGTTGACGGATTACATGTAGCCCTTCGGGAACGGATTCGGCTGGATCGGCTGCTCCGACTGCGCGACGACCTTGAACTGGCCGTCCGCCTGGCCCTGCCCGATCAGCGAGCGGCTCCACAGGTGATGGTTCGCATCGACCTTCGCGTAGCCTTGCGGCGCGTTCGCCACTTCGATGCCGGCCGAATGCGCGACCACCTTGTCCACGTCGAAACTGCCCGCGCGCTCGCAGGCGGCCTTCCAGATCCACGGGCCGAGATAGGCGGCCTGCGTCACGTCGCCGATCACCGACTTCTGGCCGTAGCGCGCCTTGAATGCCGCGACGAACTTCTTGTTGTTGTCGTTATCGAGCGACTGGAAGTACTTCATCGACGAATAGAAGCCCGCGAAGTTGTCGCCGCCGATGCCGAGCACTTCGTCCTCGGTCACCGACAGCGTCAGCAGGAATTGCTTCTGCGGCGTGATGCCCGCGGCCTTCAACTGCTTGTAGAACGCCACGTTCGAGCCGCCCACCACGGTCGCGAAGATGCAGTCCGGGCGCGCGAGCTTGATCTTGTTCATCAGCGACGCGAACTCGGTCGTGCCGAGCGGGTAGTACTCCTCCCCCACCACCTTCGCATGCAGATGCTGTTCGATATGGCGCCGCGCGATCTTGTTCGACGTGCGCGGCCAGATGTAGTCGGAGCCGATCAGGAAGAAGGTCTTGGCCTTCTTCGTGTTCGACGCCCAGTCGAGCGCCCAGACAATCTGCTGGGTCGCTTCCTGGCCCGTGTAAAACACGTTCTTCGACTGTTCGAGGCCTTCGTAGAAGGTCGGGTAATACAGCAGGCCGTTGTCCTTCTCGAACACCGGCAGCACAGCCTTGCGCGAGGCCGAGGTCCAGCAGCCGAACACGGCCGCGACGTGGTCGTTCTCCAGCAGCTTCTTCGACTTTTCGGCGAAGGTCGGCCAGTCGGACGCGCCGTCTTCCTGAATGATCCGCACCTTGCGGCCGAGCACGCCGCCCATCGCGTTGATCTGCTCGATCGCGAGGCGCTCGGCCTGGATCGAGCCGGTTTCGGAAATCGCCATCGTGCCCGTGGCCGAGTGGAGCTGGCCGACCGTCACGGTCGTATCCGTGACCGCGAGGCCCGTGGTGTTGACCTTCGCCGTGGGCGGCGTTTGCGCCAACGCGCCGCGTGGCAGGCCCAGCGCCATCAGCGGCGCGGCGGCGAGACCGCCGAGCATTTTCCGGCGCAGCGGCGAAGGCATCTGGCCATCGTCATCGAGTCGATCGTCTGCGGACATCACGTTCTCCTTATCGGGTGCCCGGCGCGGAGCGCTGCGGGCTGGGTCGAGGTTGGACGCAATGTAGGAAGCCAATTTGAGGATCGGAATACGTCAATCGACGTATTCCCGGTGCGCGGACTGGAATGTAATTTGCATTGCAGGGCGATCCTGAGCGGCGTGGTCCGCCGTTACGCCGTTCGCGCCCCGCTCGTGCCGCTTTCGCACCAATTCGGATCATCTTCATGTCCCAGAGTCACCCGTCAATGGGCGCGCCCGGTACCCAACGCATCGTCAAGGTGCGCCGCGACTACAACGCGTGGGTCGGCGACGAAACCCTCGAGGACTACGCGCTGCGCTTCACGCCGCGCTCGTTCCGGCGCTGGTCGGAGTTGCGCGTGGCCAATACGGCGATCGGCGCGGTGTCGTTTCTGGTGCTGGAGGCGATCGGCGGCAGTCTCGTCGTCAACTACGGCTTCACGAACGCGTTTTGGGCCATCGCGGCCGTCTCCGTGCTGATCTGGCTGACCAGTTTGCCCATCAGCTATTACGCGGCGCGCTACGGCGTCGACATGGACCTGCTCACGCGCGGCGCGGGCTTCGGCTATATCGGCTCGACGGTCACGTCGCTGCTGTACGCGGTGTTCACGTTCATTTTTTTCGCGCTCGAAGCGGCCATCATGTCGCTGGCGCTCCAGCTGTATTTCCATATTTCGCTGGCGATCGCCTACGTCGTGAGTTCGCTCGTGGTGATTCCGATCGTCATGTTCGGCATCACGCTGATCAACCGCCTGCAAAGCTGGACGCAGCCGCTGTGGCTCGTGTTGTTCGTGCTGCCCTACGCCGCCGTGCTGTGGCGCCATCCCGACCTGATCGCGCAATGGACCACCTTCGCGGGCTTTGCCCCGCAAGGTCGCGCGTTCAGCCTGATCGCCTTCGGTCAGGCGTCGACGGTCGTGTTCGCGCTGATCGTGCAGGTGGGAGAACAGGTCGACTATCTGCGCTTCCTGCCGCCGCTCACCGCGAAGAACCGCACGCGCTGGTGGTTCGCGCTGCTCTCGACGGGGCCGGGCTGGATCGTGCCCGGCGCGCTCAAGATGCTGGGCGGCGCATTGCTCGCCTTCATCGCGCTCCAGTACGAAGTCGATGCCGGCCACGCCACCCAGCCGACGCAGATGTACCTCGTCGCCTATCATCTGCTGCTCGATCCGTTGGGGCTCGCGAGCTGGGCGCTGCCCGCGATGACGCTGTTCGTGATCGTCTCGCAGTTGAAGATCAACGTGACCAACGCCTATGCGGGCTCGCTCGCGTGGTCCAATTTTTTCGCGCGGCTCACGCACAGCCATCCGGGCCGCGTGGTGTGGCTCGTGTTCAACGTCATGATCGCGTTGCTGCTCGTGGAAATGGGCGTGTTCGATGCGATCGCCAAGGTGCTGTCGCTCTACGCGAACATCGCGATCGCGTGGATCGGCGCGTTGTTCGCCGATCTCGTCATCAACAAGCCGCTCGGCTATAGCCCGCGACATATCGAGTTCAAGCGCGCGCACCTCTACGATGTGAACCCCGTGGGCGTCGGCGCGATGCTGATCGCGGCCGCCGTCGCGATGCTCGCGCATAGCGGCCTGTTCGGCGCGCTCGCCCAGGCGATGTCGTCGTTCATCGCGTTCGGCGTGGCGTTCGCGTGCGCGCCGATGCTCGCGGTACTCACACGCGGTCGCTATTACATTGCCCGCGCCGCGCAACCGACCGGCGACGCCACCTCGCTGCGCTGCGCGATCTGCGAAAACACCTTCGAACCCTACGATACGGCGTACTGCCCGGCCTATGGCGGCACGATCTGCTCGCTGTGCTGCTCGCTCGACTCGCGCTGCCACGACCGCTGCAAGCCGCACGCGCGCTTCGCGTCGCAGGCCGGCCGCGCGCTGCATCGCGTGCTGCCCGGTGCGCGACTCGGCCCCGCCGCGCTACGCCTGATCCACTATGCGAGCCTCGTGTTCGCGATGCTCGCGGTGCTGGGGAGCGTGCTCTATCTGATCTGGTCGCAGAGCGCGACGTCGATGAGCGCCGCCGGACCGTCGATCGGCCATGCGCTCTCGGGCAGTTTTCTGAATATCTTTCTCGCGCTCTCGCTGGTGGGCTGCATCGCGGCCTGGTGGTTCGTGCTCGAGCGCGAAAACCGTCGTGTCACGCAGGAAGAATCGCAGCGGCAAAACGAATTGCTGATGCTGGAAATCGACGCGCATCAGAAAACCGACGCGGCGCTCAAGCGCGCGACCGCCGCCGCGGAATCGGCCAATCAGGCCAAGAGCCGTTACGTGTCCGGCTTGAGCCACGAGTTGCGCACGCCGCTGAACAGCATTCTCGGCTACACGCAGTTGCTGCTGCAGGCGAAGGAAGAACTCACGCCCACGCGCTACAACGCCGTGCGCACGATCCATCGCAGCGGCGAGCATTTGCTCGCGCTCGTCGACGGTCTGCTCGACATCGCGCGCATCGAGGCGGGCAAGCTTCAGTTGAACATCGCCAAGGTATCGCTCGCCGATTTCGTCGCGCATCTGACGTCGATGCTCCGTCCGCAGGCGCTCGAAAAGGCGCTCGCCTTCGACGTGCGGACGGTCGGCCGACTGCCCGCCACCGTGCGCACCGACCAGAAGTGCATGAGCCAGATCCTCACGAACCTGATCGGCAATGCGATCCGCTTCACGTCGAGCGGCACGATCACGCTGCGCGTGAGTCACGGGCTCGATACGCTCAAGTTCGAGGTGATCGATACCGGCCCCGGCATCCCGCCCGCCGAAATGGAGCGCCTGTTCCTGCCGTTCGAACGCGGCGAAGCGGCCCATGCGTACGATCACGGCGCCGGCCTCGGACTCACGATCTGCCGCCTGCTCACGCACGCGCTCGGCGGCAGCCTCGAAGTGGACAGCGAAGTCGGCCACGGCACGCGCTTCGTGGTGCGCCTGTTCGCCCCGGCCGTCGACGCGGCGGCCGAAACCCCGACCGAACTCGCGTCGATTCGCGGCTATACGGGTGCGCGCCGCACCATTCTCGTGGTCGACGACCTCGACGACCAGCGCGACATCGTCGTGCAATTGCTGACGCCGCTCGGCTTCGACGTCGCCGAAGCGGCCAGCGGCACCGATGCGCTGCGCTGGCTGGCGATGCACACGGCGGACGCGATCATCATGGACATTTCGATGCCGTTGATGGACGGCTACGAGACCAGCCGCCTGATCTCCGAGAATCAGTTGTCGGGCGCGCCCATCGTGCTGCTCTCCGCCAACGCATTCGCCGACGACCGAGATCGCGCGAGCGCGACCGGATGCAAGGGTTATCTGGTGAAACCGCTGCAGGTGAATCTGCTGCTCGACAAGCTTGCGCAACTGCTTGCACTCGACTGGATCGCGTCCGATACCGGCGCGAGCGCACCGGTCGCGACACCGCCGCTCACGCCCGCCGTGTGGCCGCGCGGGCTCGTCGAGCATCTGCATGCGCATCTCGAAGTCGGCTACGTACAGGGCGTGATCGAACAGCTCGACGCCGCCCGTGAGGCCTGGCCCGCGTTGCGGGATCAAATCGACGCGTTGCGCTCGTTGGCGGAACGTTTTCAGCTAAGGGAACTCGAGCATGAACTTGACCGACTCGCGCGCGGCGCGGACGCATGACGCGCACACCCCGATCGCGGCCTCCCCGATCGTCGAGGCTCCGGCCGCGTGGCTGCGCGAACGGCCCATGATATTGATCGTCGACGATACGCCGGAGAACCTCGCCTTTCTCTCCGATACGCTGCAGGCGAACGGCTACGCGGTGATCGTCGCGCTGTCCGGCGAGGACGCGCTCAAACGCCTCGCGCGCGTGACGCCCGACGTAGTGTTGCTCGACGCAATGATGCCCGGCATGGACGGCTTCGAAACCTGTGTGCGCATCAAGCAGGACGGACGGCACGAGCATCTGCCCGTCATCTTCATGACTGCATTGACGGAAAGCGAGCACGTCGTACGCGGCTTTCGCGTGGGCGGCATCGATTACGTGACCAAGCCGGTGCAGCCCGAGGAGTTGTGCGCGCGCATCGGCGCCCACGTGCGGCGTTCACGCGCACAGTTGTATGCGGAGGCCGCACTGTCGCTCGACACGCGCGCGGCGCTGATCGTCGGCGCGGACGGCACGATTCGGTGGCAGAGCCCTCAGGCGGCGCATCATATCGCTGCATACACGGCCGCGGATGACGACCGCTCCGATGCGGCGCAAACCACGAACGCGCGCGATACCGATGCGCCGCCGAAACTGCCTGCGCCGCTGCGCACCTGGTTCATCGACTGGCTCGCGCGCGGCGCCCAGGGCGACGCCGTGCACGAATTCGGCTCGGGCCAGATACGCCGCTCGGCCAGTGCGACGCTCGGTCCGGAGCCGGGTGAATGGATCGTGATCCTCAAGGAAAGAGACGACACGGTGCATTGCAATGCGCTCGCCGAACGCTTCGGCCTGACCATGCGGGAGGCCGAAGTGCTGCTCTGGGTGTCGCACGGCAAGACGAACCGCGATATCGGCGACATTCTGGGCATCGCCGCGCGCACGGTGAACAAGCATCTCGAACACCTATTCCGCAAGTTGCATGTCGAGACCCGTGCGGGAGCCGCCGCCGCGGCGATCAAGATGCTCGAGCGCACGTGAAAGGGCCGGATCATCGACTTCCCACACCCTTATCTGGCCGCTCGCCGAGGCATAATTTCGTAAACTTGATCTTTTGCTCTTATTCTGGATAATTGTTCATGCCTCGGGCGACGTGCTCCCTGTAGCGCGCGCCACGAGACCATAGCCCGCCAGCCCCTCTCGGCTGGCATCCCCTGTTTCGGCGCCTGACCTGTTGGTCCGCCGAAATACCGTCACGACTCCCCCGGCAACGGCGGAATCGTTCGCCTGCAACGCAGGCCGTGAAGCGCCAGAGGAGACACTGGCGCCTTGCTCCAAAGTGCGGCTCCAGATCGTGCTCAACCAGAGGAATCGTCGCGCCTTCGATCCAAACCGGTTTGGACGGGCCGTGAGCGATGTCCCTACCCGGTGCCCGACATGACGAAGCAATCACCCCACGTACAAACCGGAAGTCCCTCCTGTCGGCGCGTGCCATATGCCCGACGCGGCGGCACGCCGCCCGGCCACGTCCACGCGCTCGCCTGAGCGCCCGTCCGCGACTTCCCGCTCCGCGACTTCAGCGACGCGCCGCCGCACGTGCGGCGGCGCCGGTTACCGGAGTGGGCACATGCCGTCACGTTACGCGTTCGTTCGCCCGTGCGACGAACCGCATCACAAGGAAAACCGTCATGGCTTCTGATTCCGCCCTTCCCGACACACCCGCGGCCCGCCCCCGGCCCGCCCCGTCCGCCTACATGCGTACCGTCGCATCGATCGCGGCGATCGCCGGCGGGCTCTATGGATACGACACCGGCATCATTTCGGGCGCGCTGCCCCTCATCGCGCGAGAGTTCGCGCTCGACTACCGCGCACAGGAACTCGTCGCCGCGGCGATCCTGCTCGGCGCGGTGATCGGTGCGCTGGCCGGCACCCGCATGTCAGCCGTACTCGGACGCCGCAAGACCATTACGATCGTGTCGGCGATTTATGCGGTTGGCGTACTGGCTGCCGCGCTCTCGCCCGACGTCTGGTCCCTTGCCGCTTCCCGGCTCGTGCTCGGATTCGCGGTCGGCGGCTCGACGCAGATCGTGCCGACCTACATCGCGGAACTCGCGGAGCCGCACAAGCGCGGTCGCCTGGTCACCTACTTCAACGTATCGATCGGCATCGGCATCTTGCTCGCGGCATTGATCGGCGTCGCGGGTAACGACCTGTTTTCCTGGCGCGCGATGATCGGCATCGCGGTCGTCCCGTCGGTGATCCTGATGGTCGGCATGACGCGACTGCCGCGCAGCCCGCGCTGGCTTGTCGAGCAGGATCGCATCGCCGACGCGCATGGCGAGTTGTCGAAGGTGCGGGAATCCCAGGCGGCCGTCCGGCACGAGATTGCCGATATTCAGGATGTGGTCGAGCGACAGCAGGACAGCGCGACGTCGGGCTGGCGCACGATGCGCGAGCGCTGGGTACGCCCCGCCCTCGTTGCCGGCCTCGGCGTCGCCGCGTTCACCCAGCTCAGCGGCATCGAGATGATGATCTATTACACGCCGACGTTCCTTCGCGACGCGGGATTCGGCGCGTCGGCATCGCTGTGGGCCGCACTCGGCGTCGCCATCACGTATCTCGTGATGACCTTCATCGGCAAGCTGATCGTCGACCATGTCGGCCGCCGCGCGCTCAGCCTGGCGACGCTGCCCGTCGCGGCAGCCAGCCTCGTGCTGCTTGGCTGCCTGCTGCGCGGCGACTTCGTTTGGCCCATGCAGCAACTGTGGATCGTCATCTGCCTGATCGCGTTCATGGTGTTCAACGCCGGCGGCATCCAGGTCATCGGCTGGCTCACGGGCGCCGAAATCTACCCCGTCGCGATTCGCAACCAGGCCACCGGCGCGCACGCGGCAATGCTATGGGGCTCGAACCTCTTGCTGACCGGCACCGCGCTGACCGTGACCCAATGGCTCGGTGTCGGCGGGGCGATGTGGGCGTACGCGTGTCTCAACGCGCTCGCCTGGGTGTTCATCTTCTTCATGGTGCCGGAAACGCGCGGTCGCAGTCTCGAGGACATCGAACGCGCATTGAAGCGCGGAACCTTCGGGCCGCACCATTCATGATCGCCCCCGCTCAAGCCAGTTACGTCCATCCCGCCTTCTCGTCACGGAAACCGACATGAACGAACTCACCGACATGCGTGAGCTTTCCGACCACGCGCTGATCAGCGATTGCGACGGCGTGCTCGTCAATAGCGAGGCCATCGCCGAACGCATCATCGTGACGCGCCTCGAGCACCTCTGGGGGCTGTCCGGCCTTCGCGACGTCGTGCGTCCCCTCCTCGGCATGCGCGCCGAGCAACTGCTGCGCACGGTCGCCACCATCGTCGATCGGCCGCTCGACGACGACACGCTCGTGGCGATTCGCGCGGACGTTCACGCAAACGCGGTGAATGCACCGGCCATCGACGGCGTGCGCGACGCGTTCGCCGCCATCCCGCTCGTCAAGGCGTGTGCGAGCAACAGCGATCTTGCCTACGTGCGCAGCGTGGTCGAACGGATCGGCCTGGCCGACATGTTCGGCGAACGCTTGTTCACGGCGGACCAGGTGCCCTCGCCCAAGCCCGCGCCCGATGTCTATCTGGCCGCCGCCCGTCGCATGCATGTCGCGCCCGAACGGTGCATCGTCGTCGAGGACAGCGCGACCGGTACGGCAGCCGCGATTGCCGCCGGCATGACCGTACTCGGTTTCGTGGGCGCCGCGCATGCGGCACGAACGCAAGCGGACAAGTTGCGCGCCGCGGGTGCGTACGTCGTCTTCGAGGACATGGCCGCGCTGCCGTCGCTCGTCGAGCGCTGGCTGCAACACATGCACGGCACGACACCCGCTTTGCGCATGCGCGCCTGACCTTCCTCGAACCAGACACACCTCGCGATCATGAACGACAACGCCTCCCCTCTGGCGCGCGAAGACGGCGCGCCCCATCCGCTCTCCGATGCGACGCTCGGACGCGTGGCACCGCACGTCGCCGTTCCCGCCTACGACCGTCGTCGCCTGACCGCAGGCATCGCGCATATCGGCGTCGGCAACTTCCATCGCGCCCATCAGGCGCGCTACATCGATCACGTGCTGCATCTGCCCGGTCACGAAAAATGGGCAATATGCGGAATCGGACTGGGTAACGGCCCGACCTCGGTCGCAAAGGCCGACGCGCTCCGCGCACAGGATTGCCTCTATACGCTGACGGAGTTCTCGAGCGATGGCACGACGACAGTGCGCGTCATCGGTGCAATGATCGAGTATCTGCACGCACCGGGCGATCCGGAGGCCGTACTGACCCGCCTTGCCGATCCGGCGATCCGGATCGTCTCGCTGACCATCACGGAAGGCGGTTACAACCTCGACGAGACGACCGGCGCATTTCGATTCGATACGCCCGACGTCGCGCACGATCTGCTGGGGGGACCACCCCGTACCGCGTTCGGGTTCATCGTCGAAGCGCTCAGACGGCGTCGAGCCGCCAACGTACTGCCCTTCACCGTGATGTCCTGTGACAACCTGCGCAGTAACGGCGATACCGCGCGACGCGCCGTACTCGATTTCGCACGTGCGGTCGACGTCGATCTCGCTGCGTGGATCGAGCGTTACGTGGCGTTCCCGAACAGCATGGTCGATCGAATCGCGCCGCAGGTGACGAACGCGGCCCGCCTGCGCGCCAACCAGTCGTCAGGCATCGACGACACGGCACCCGTCGTTGCCGAATCGTTCTCGCAATGGGTGGTCGAGGACAGTTTCAGCGCCGGACGTCCGGCATTCGACGCCGCGGGCGTCGAATTGCGCGACGACGTCCATACGTACGAGGCCATGAAGGGGCGCATGCTGAACGCTTCTCACATGTTGCTCGCTTACCCGGCGATTCTGTTGGGGCATCGTTTCGTCCATGACGCAATGGCTGATCGCGATCTCGCCGCGCTGCTCGACACCTTCCTGACCCGGGACGTCGCTCCGATCGTCACGCTACCGCACGGCGTGTCCGCGCACGCCTATGCTCAAAGCACGCTCGCGCGCTTCCGCAACGCCGCGCTCGGCGACCAGTTGCTGCGCGTCGCGCACGACGGCGCCTCGAAGATCCCGGTGTTTCATGCAAAGACCATCGGGGCACTGGTCGCGCGCAACGGCGACATGCGCCGCGAAGCTCTGCTGCTGGCTTGCTTTCGGCATTACCTGAAGGGTGTCGACGATCTCGGCAACCCGTTCGTCGTCAGCGAACCGCAGTTCGATGCAGCGGATCTCGATCGTGTGCGAAGCGGCGATCCGCTCGCGATCCTCGACTCAAAACCGTTCGCCGCACTGGACCTCGATGCCAACGCGGAATTCGTCGCGCTGTTCCGCACGATGCAGGCAGCCGTGGCGGCACGCAGGACACGCGATGCCATCCGGCTGGCGCTCGATGCTTCAGATGCCTGAACAACGTATCGCTTCCCGAACATCGGTGGCGAGAACGCTGCGGTCGGAGCGATGCGACCGGTCCTCGCCCGTCGTTTTTCCGAACAGCGCGTCCTCGAATGCGCGGTTGAGTTCGGTCAGCTTCGCGTCGAGCCGAGCCAGTTCCGGATGGGCCGGTAACGGACGATCACCGGATATCGCGAGCGTTCCGTGCCCCACGTTCGCAGCCGCGTCGAGTCGCATCGACCGACTGTGATCCAGATCGTCCATCAACGCATCGATTCGCGTGACGATGGCTGCGCGTGAATGCCGTTCGAATCCGACAACCGAGCCGTCGGCTTCAGCAGGCAGGAGCGTCGCGACGATTCGGCCATGCAGCCAGCAAGACAGTAGCGTGTCCGACAACCGTCGCGCATCGCCGGATACGCGGAACATGCTCCACGCAGCCAACGGCCTGATCGCCATCCGCACGTCGTGAAAACGACGATCGGCCATGCGCGTCTGCGCCGCCTGCGACCGCGTGCCGTCGTCGTGTTCGTGCACGAGTTCGCGCAGCGCCGCCAACAGGTTGTGCGAGCGCGTCGCGATGTGGCGCGATGCCGCCAGCGGCATCACCAGCAGCGCCGCCGCGAGCGAAACCGCACAGCCGATCAACACCTCGCCGATACGCAGTTCCGCAAGCGTTCCGATCTCGAACCCCAGTTGCGCATAGACGACGCCGATCAGCACCGTCAAAAAGAATACGCCGCGCCCGTAGGCATGCAGGATGTGGTACGCCCAGGCAAACACACACACGCCCATGACGATGACCACGACTGCATTCGCATGATGAACGGCGCTGACGACGAGTACGCTCGCGAGTGCGCCGGCGAGCGTGCCAGCGACGCGTTGCGCGCCGCGATAGATCGTGTCAGCGCACGAATACGTACCAAAGAATACGACGAACGTGCTGAGCACCGCCCACATCCATCGCTCCGACGACAGCGTCTCGCCGATCAACATCGCGGCGCACGCAGCCGCCACGGCGCGGACCGCCGGCAACCATGCAAGCGTGCGCCAGCCGGCGCCCCACCGAACCGCACGCGCATGCGGCGGGGACGCGGGCGGACGTGTGGCGGTCCTGCGCGCCGCCACGTCGCCGGCGACGGCATCGAAACGCGCAATCGCCGCGCGTAGCGCCGCGGCGGCGGCATCCGTCCGGTCATGGTTCAGCACGCGCCGGGCGGCCGCGATCTCCAATGCGACGAGCGCGGCGTGCAATGCACGCGCGTCGCGTTCATCGAATGTCGACGCATGATTCTCGAGCGCGATGGCGGCTTCGTTCAACGCGAGCAAATGCGCCATCGCATCGAACTCGCCCGCGTCCGACACGTCGCTTCGCGCAATGCATGCCGCGTGCAGCGATACCGAGCGCGCGGTGAGCCGGGGCGTGTGCGCCGCATGCGTCGGCAACAGCATCCGGCAGACGAGCACGACGCCCGCCGGGCCCGCGATCGACATCGCCAGCATGTGGCCGACCTGTAGCGCGGCCGGATGCAGATAAAGGCCGAGGTAGTACATCGCGATCGCCAGGAACGCACATCCGATCGTACGCGGCCCTTGGGTCTGGCACAGCATCGAACAGAACAGGACGATCACGAAACCCGCCTTGCCGACCGCTGGCCACGCACTCGCGACGGCGGCCGCGGCGAAACTCGCGCATGCGACGCCGTATTGCCACGCCAGCGATTCATACCAGTCCAGCCGGCGAGCATCGCGCAGGAAGAGCGGCGCGATCATCGCGAACAGGATGCCCACGGCGCCCGTGGTGATCGCGAGACCGAGATGCAGCGCCGACGCAATGCCGAGCGCGCCGGCAAGCACGCTCGCCAGTGCGGCGCGCGCACCGCCCAGCAGCCGATGAAGACCGGGGTCGACAATGAACAAGCGGTCAATGGCGCGTGACAACGAAACAGCTGACATGATCGGAGCATTCCAGGAGGGCGCACGTCGGGTGCCGGCCGGCATGCCGGCCGCAGCTTTCAGGACGGCCGCCACGACACGCGACGGCCGCCGTGCCGAACTCAAAACACGCGGTCCACCCAGCCGTGGCGATCGGCTTCGCGCCCGTTCTGGATATCGAGCAGCGCCGCCTTCAGCCGCGACGTGACCGGCCCCGCGCCGCCTTCGCCGATCGTGAAGTCGTACGCGCGACCCTTCACCCGGCCGATCGCCGTCACGACCGCCGCCGTGCCGCACGCGAACGCCTCGACCAGCCGACCGCTGCGCGCGTCCGCCTGCCACTGCTCGATCGTGTAGCCCTCCTCCCGCACCGTGTAATTCAGTTCCCGAGCCAGCGTGATCAACGACGCGCGCGTGATGCCCGGCAGAATCGTCCCGTTCAGCGGCGGCGTCTGGATCGACCCGTCGTCGAACACGAAGAACACGTTCATCCCGCCCAGTTCCTCGATCCAGCGGCGTTCGACCGCATCGAGAAACACCACCTGCTCGCAGCCTTCGCGAGTCGCCTCCGCCTGTGCGGCCAGGCTCGCCGCGTAGTTGCCGCCGCATTTCGCGTCGCCCGTGCCGCCCGGCGCCGCCCGCGTGTACTGCTCGGACACCCACAGCGTCACGCCCGACGCGCCGCTCTTGAAGTACGCCCCGACCGGCGTCGCGATCACGCAGTACAGATACTCCGGCGACGGCTTCACGCCCAGCACCGCCTCCGTCGCGATCATGAACGGCCGCAAATACAGCGCCGCGCCGTCGAACGCCGGAATCCAGTCGCGGTCGGCGCGGACCAGCGCACGTACCGATTCGACGAACATCGTCTCCGGCAACGGCGCCATCGAGAGCCGCTCGGCCGAATGACGAAAGCGCCGCGCATTCGCATCGGGACGGAACAACGCCGCGCCGCCGTCCGGCAGCCGGAAGGCTTTCAAGCCCTCGAAGATTTCCTGCGCGTAGTGCAGCACGAGCGTCGCCGGATCGAACCGGAACGGTTCGCGCGGCCCGATTTTCGCGTGATGCCACCCTTCGTCCGCCGAGTACCGGATCGTCACCATGTGATCCGTGAAGACCCGGCCGAAACCGGGATTGGCGAGCAGCGCGGCGCGCTCGGCCGCCGCGACGGGGTGAGGATTTTGTTCGAATTCGAAGTGCTGGACGGAATCGGTGCTCATCGTTTGCCCCTTGATCGGCAGCGGGACCGTCCCGGCTGCTACGGGCAAAAATTTATCGTAAAAAAAATAATTTCAGGTTGCGTGTTCGCCTTAAGATGGGCGCGATTTAGCAATTCCATGCTTCAAAACCCGAAAACCCGGGCACCGCGTGCCTCAACCGAATAGGTCCGATCAATGGCCGTCATCGAACTGGACGAAATGGACCGTCGCATTCTGAACGTGCTTCAGGAAGACGGACGAATCCAGAACGTGGAACTGGCGCAGAAGGTGGGGCTATCGCCGTCACCGTGCCTGCGTCGGGTCAAGCAGCTGGAACAGGCGGGCGTCATCGAGCGCTACGCGGCGCTGCTCGACGCATCGAAGATCGGCGCGGGATTGACCGTCTTCGTCCGCATCTGGCTGACGAGCCAGGACGCGAAAACCGTCGACCGTTTCACCGAAGCGGTTCAGCGTCTTCCGCAGGTGCTCGAGTGCCACTTGATGGCGGGCGATTGCGATTGCCTGCTGCGTGTCGTGACCGCCGATATCGACGCCTATCGGCAACTCCAGATCGACCACCTGACCCGGATCGAAGGCGTGCAGAGCGTGAAGACCGAGATTCCGATGCAGAAGATCAAGCAGACTTCCGTGCTTCCGCTCTAATCGCGCACGGCGCCAGGAAACGCCGGCGCGTCGTGTCGAACGGGGCATGGGCATCAGAAGTGATGCAGCAGCGCGATACGTGCGACATATTGATTCGGGCCTGACGAGATATCGGCGGCGCCCGGAATGTACGCGTAGTCGAAGTCGGTTCCCGTGTGCGCGTTCATCGCATGCTGATAGACGCCCTCGACAAATACCGACGTGCGTTTCGACAAGTCGTAATTCACCTTCGTGCTCAGCTGATGCCACTTCGGATTGAACGCGCCGATCGTCGACGCGACGCGGGCCTGCGTGTACGTGTATGCCGCGCCGACGTAAAACGCAGTCGTGAAGTGATAGAGTCCGTTCACCTCGAAGTTGTCGAATTTCCACGATTTCCATGCACCGCCCGCCGGCTGCGTCGTGCCGGTGAAATACGCGTTCGAAGTCGGGTCGTAGACGTCGACGTGCGAATACGTGAATCCCACGAGCGCATTCGAGAACGCATAATTCACGCCGATGCCGATGTTCTGCTGCGACGACGCATCGAACGTGTTGTCGCCGGTGATCGCGCCGGTCGAGTCGGCATTGCGTGCGTTGTTGATCTTCAAATACGACGCGCCGACCGTCAGCCCGCCCTGCTGGTATTGCAGCGCGGCGCCATACAGGCGGTTGTTCGCGAAACCGCCCGCCTGATTGCTGAACCCGTACATCGCCTCCGCGGTCACGCCGTGCCACACCGGCGACACGTACTTGACCGCGTTATTCACGCGGAACGAGTAGTCGGTGTTGTCGTTGTCGTACGGATGCGAGAACAGGTAGCCCGTCCAGTTGCCGTTCGCGGTGAGCGGCGAGAAGAGATCGACGCTCGGGTCGTACTGGCGACCGAACGTCAGCGTGCCGTATCGATCCGACGCGATGCCGACGAAGGCCTGGCGGCCGAACTCCCGACCACCCTGGTTCATTTTGCCGGTGTTGACGTCGAAACCGCTCTCGAGCGTGAAAATCGCCTGGTAGCCCGCGCCAAGGTCTTCCGTGCCCTTGATGCCCCAGCGGCTCCCGTAGTCATAGCCGCTTTGCAGTTGCACGGTTCCGTGGCCGCGTGCGTTGCTCGTGTAGTTGATACCGTCCTCGATCTTGCCGTACAGGGTCACGCTGCTCTGCGCATGAGCGGCTGCAGCAAGCAACGCGGCGGGTGCGACGATCCCCCAACGCTTGTTCATGACGATTTACCCCCAAATCTTTCGTTTGCCGGTCGTAACGCTTCCGCGCTGCGTCTGTGCCGCGTCGAGACTGCTCGGCGATGCGACGGGCGCAGTGTAATGAGCCGATTTTTTACTGTTAGCCCCTCGCGGCAGGAAGGTGCTCTTCAAAATGGGGGATGTTTGTCAGCGAGGAAAACGGCTAGCTGTGAAGCTTCAATAGGTTGTATCGATGGTTCATCCGGACTGAGTCTGGGAGACTGGAAGTCGCCAAACACCCAACCTTCCAGGAACCCAGCCGGATGAACACCCATAAGAATGCCCGACTCACTTTCGCGCGTCGACTTGAGATGGTTCAGGAGATCACCGAATTCGGTTCGAGTGTGCAGCAGGCCGCAGCCGATCATGGCGTGACAGCGCCGACCGTGCGTAAATGGCTGGGCCGCTATTTGGTCGGTGGTGCACCAGCGCTGGCTGATGCCTCGTCGCGCCCGGCCCGCTCCCCGCGTTCAATCGCTCCGGCGACGGCCTTGCTGATCGTGGAATTGCGCCAGCAGCGCTTGCTGCAGCGCCAGATCGCCCGACAGGCAGGCGTGTCTGCCTCGACCGTCAGCCGCGTACTGGCGCGTGCTGGGCTATCCCGGTTGAGCGACCTGCAACCGCGCGAACCCGTTCAGCGCTACGAACACGAGGCGCCAGGCGATTTGCTG
>NZ_CADFEH010000009.1:0-212800 GCF_902833155.1 Burkholderia sp. BCC1047
CGGGCATTCTTATGGGTGTTCATCCGGCTGGGTTCCTGGAAGGTTGGGTGTTTGGCGACTTCCAGTCTCCCAGACTCAGTCCGGATGAACCATCGATACAACCTATTGAAGCTTCACACCTAGGCGGCGATCTCGGCCTTGGCCTTGGCGATCGCGGCGGCCTTGATCTCGTCGCCCATGTTGAGGCCTTCAGCACGCACGACCTTAATGTCGGTCAGGCCGATGAAGTTCAGCACGCTTCGCAGGTAGGTTTCCTGGAAGTCGAGACCAGCGGCCGGGCTGTCGCCAGTGTAGACGCCGCCGCGCGAGGAGGCGATGAACACCTTCTTGCCCTTGGGCAGCAAGCCTTCGGGCCCGTTCGCGCCATATTGGAAGGTGCGGCCGGCAACGCAGACGCGATCGATCCAGCCCTTCAGCTGCGATGGAACGGAGAAGTTGTACATCGGCAGGCCGATGACGATGATGTCGGCGGCGAACAGGTCGTCGATGTAGGCGTCACCAGCGGCCAGGTCCGCCCCGAGGCCCGGGTCCGACACCGCGCCGCCCTGGAAGACGGCCATGTGCCGATCTGACAGGTGCAGGGCGGCGTCTGCCACCAGATCCCGGTAGATCACCTTGGAGTCCGGGTGCAGGGCCTGTTGTCGGGCCACGATGTCGGCAGAAAGCGAGCGGCTAACCGAGTAGCCCCCGAGAATACTGGAGTCGATGTGTAGGATCGTCATGGATTTGACCTCCGGCTTGCGCTCGGGCCTGGGCATTGGGCGGAACAGGAGTTTTCTGAGCGCTTCAAACATGTGCGCATTATCCTGCCGCCTACTCTCTCTGACTAGTCGCGATATTCCGAACCGATCCATCGGCTAGGCAGATGGATGGCAGGATCGGCGGTTGCCGACCCAGAACGGCCCTTCAGATTTATCCAAAGCGGCCAATCGTTGTGACCTGCGGCGGGATTTTATAGCCTCGCTCGATGAGTATCTTGGCCTCGGCGCGACTGCGGAATCATTCCCGATTAAATCGCTTCTCCCGCAGCGTGCCGTTGGAGCCTTCAACGGAGTCGTTCTGCCAAGGGCGGCAAGAACGGACACAGCGTGTACGATCTGGTCTTCAAGAAAACCATCCAAGGAGAGAGGAATGAATCCCGAACAGGCCCGAGCCGAAGAAACCCAGGCGATGGAGCGCATGGTGGCCGCCACGCTGCGCGTGCAGAGTACGTTCACCTCGATGCAGAAGCAATTTCCGCCGCAAGGCAGCGGCGAGCCTTCGCCGTTCGCGCTGCAAACCTTTGATGCCGCCCTGCAGGAACTTGAAGACGCACAGGCCGCGTTCGATGCGCTGCTGAACGATCTGATCGACGGTAACCGCTAAAGGCTACGCCCTTATCCGCACCGATTGCCGACGATCTAAAAAGCTGTGTCGAGCGTCCGTTCGTGGCCGAACGCGGCCGGCCACCGCCCTGCACGACCCTAAGCGGCCAGTCGGCGCTACGCACTTTGCATCAGCGCACGTGCGTTGACCATCGGGCTTCAAACTCGTCTGCGGAAATCATGGTGCCAGCGAATTCGGGATCAGCGGCAGTCCCACACGTCGCATGGCCGGCGCACGCATAGCCGACCTGCCCATCCCTAAAAAACTCGAGCTTTCGGGTTTCCATGCGATGTTCGTCAAGCTCCGGGACGAGACGCGTGGGTTCCGCTTCAAAATGATGGCGCCATCGAACATCAACGAATTCGAATTGCATGAGTTCACATGCCCTTTCGTTCGAGCGTGGTGGACGTCAAATTATTAACGAAGTGCATCGCACATGTCGACCGACCGTTCGTGGTCGATTGCCGACCGATGTAGCCAGTTGCTGCGGCCTCCGTCGGTTCTCCACGAAACCTCATCGAACACGTTCGGGACCTGCCGGGAAATTTTTCGGCCACTGGTCGCTCGGCATGGCCCAAATCAATCTGAGCTAGCTCCGATGAAGATGGTGGCTTCCGAAGCAGCCCGGAACAAGAATGCAAAGTCCCAGAAAACCGGATAGAAGGGGTGCCCCTCTTTTAGCGTGAACGCCTCAACCTTTATCGCGTGCGATATTGTGAGCCGTAAGTCGGATACAAGCTTCTCGAGCATCCCCATCAAAACGTCCGATTCGAGCGTTCCTTTCGAGGTCCAGCAGCATCGTCCCCGGCGTAAAGGAGACAGCATTTCACCATCTCAATAACTGATTCAGAACTTATCTCCGCAAAATCGATCGCAATCGCTCCGCCTCCAAGAGCCGTTGAGACTATCTCCGTAGATTGAAGCGGTTCGGCAAGAACAACGGCGTAGGCCTTGAGAAACACGCAGTAATTCAAGCTACCACCGGCCAACTCATCGGAAATATCATCGAGCAGTAACTGATCAATAGTCATTCTTTGGTATCTCGGCCGGCTTCATGAAGAGGCAGGGGGTTACCGGAATAGCCCCGGACCCGATTGTCGACGATCCAGTCTGCGATGTCGAATGTCCGAAAATGCCGAACCCGACCACGGCTCAGCGACGCGCGGCTGTTGCAGGGCGAACGCAATCGAGCATCAGTCGACCGATTGCTATCGGCGGGTACTACAAAACGTGATGATCCCATGGAAACCGACCTCGGCAAGGTCAATCGCCAGTTGCTTGGCTGATGCGACGTCCCTCACTGCGACCCCTACCTCATGCCCGGCAAGACATTGATCGACCGCATGCTTTGCCTCCGCAAGACTCACGGGTGAATGTTGACGGATCAGCCGTATCGCTTGAACCTTGTTCGCCCCGACAGACCATCGCACGAGTCGAATCTGCGACTCTTCATAACCGTTAGCGTCCCCGCATGCGCGGTAGGCTTGGATCGACTCGGCAATTGGCCTGTGATAGCTGATGGAGGTGGCTTGGCCATCAGCTCGACTGACAAACAATGGCGCATTCCCCGCCAGGCGATCTCTCATGTCGCCTGATTCAAGGAAGCGCGATGATTGATAGAAGAAGACCCAGCCAACATCGAACTCCTGAGTGTATTCATCGATAACAACCGCTTCGCAGCCTTCCCCAACTGTCTTGGTGATGGCACGTTGGGCGACTTCCTTTGCTTGCTCGGCTGTGAGTTCCATCAGTCGTTAGTGTGGTGGAGTATACGATCCGTCAAAGTTCCGCGGCGGGAAGCAGCTGCTCGGCGTTGAAGAGCACAAAGCGTGTACACCTTTTCGCGCGCGTGTGAACCAAGTCAGCGCGAGAAAAACCATGGACCGGTCGACGCCCCCGACTCGACCCACCTCCCTACCGCCTACCCAACGCCTGCGCCAGCGCATCCCCCGCACCCAGAATATGCGCGGACAAAACCGCACACGCTGCGTCCACATCCCCCTCGCGTATCGCCCGAACGATGTCCCGATGCTCGTCGTTCGAGCGATCCTGCCAGTCAAGCTGCTGCCACGTCGCATACAAATGCCGCGCACTAGCCCGATGCATGTCGCCAATCGCGGCGACGAGCCGCGGCATCCCGCACCGCGCTGTCAATGCGCGATGAAACCTCAGGTTCAGCGTGCCAAGCACGGCGATGCCACGCGCCGCCGTCTCCTGATCGAGGATCGCATCGAGCTCCTCCAGCGCACGTGCGTCGAGAGCGGGAATCGCCTCCCGCAGCGCCAGCGCCTCGAAAGCAGCACGCATCTTCGCCATTTCAAGCACGTCCGCCGGCTCGAGCGGCGCCGCCCGCACGCCTCGTCGCGGCTCCACCACGGCCAACCCCTGCGCTTCCAGCCGCCTGAACGCCTCGCGCACCGGCACATGGCTCGCGCCGAACTCCGCCGCGATATGGTCCTGACGCAGCCACTCTCCCGGCGCGATGACGCCGGAGATGATGCGGTCCGCCAACGCGACAGCGATCCGATCGGCCAGCGAGCGATCCTCCTTGACTTCCAAATTCATCCCGACCACCATGCATAGATTATCTATTAAATTGTAACAAAACCGGAGGCTCGATGCGCCACCACCGCCCTGTCCGTCTGCAGCACATCGCCGGCATCGGCGTCGATCGCATGGGTTCGATCGCCGATCATGCCGACGTCGACCTTTTGCGACTCGAAAATCTCGATACTGACATCCCGCCTACCTCAGAAGCGCTCGCCTTCACCCGAGAAGCAATCCAGCGAGACTCGGCCAACTCCTATCTGCCATTCGTCGGCCAGGATCGGCTACGCGCGAGCGCTGCCGCACACGTGTCGGCGCTTTCCGGGCAGCGCTTCACGGCCGACCAGGTGGTGGTGTCGGCGGGCGGACTCTCCGGCATTCTGAACACGCTGCTCGCTACCGTCGAGACCGGCGACGAAGTCATCGTCACCGATCCGACGTACGCTGGTCTGCTGAACCGCGTCCGCCTGGCGGGCGGCGTGCCCCGCCAAGTCCCGTTCGCCTTCACACCGGGCGGCGAATGGAAGCTCGACCACGCCGCGCTGCGGGCCGCAATCGGTCCGAAAACGCGGGCCATGCTGCTGATGTCTCCTTCGATGCCTTCGGGCGGCTTCTTCGATGCGTCCGACTGGCAACTGATCGCGAGCCTGTGTGTGCAGAACGATCTGCTGCTGATCCTCGACAGCGCGATGGAACGGCTGCTTTTCGATGGGCGCACGGTCATCCATCCCGCCGGCCTGCCCGGCATGGCCCAGCGTACGGTCACGGTCGGCGCGGCGTCGAAGGAGCTGCGCATGATCGGCTGGCGGGTCGGCTGGATCGTCGCGCCGGAATGGCTGATTCCCGATCTCGTGGCCGTGTCGCTCGCCAATGTCGTGGTGCCGGTCGGCATTGCCCAGGAGGCTGCGGCGGTTGCGCTCGAACATTCCGCCTCCGATCTGCCTGGCTACGTGAGCGAACTCGAGAGACGGCGGGACACGGTCGCCGCGGAACTATCCGGGCTCCCGTTCGGGATGCCGGCGGGCGGCTGGTCGATGCTGCTGCGCGTGTCCGATTTCGGCCTGACCGGATCGCAAATCTCGGAGCGGTTGCTGCGCCGCGGCGTATGTGCGACGGCCATGACCGGATGGGGTGTCGCACACGGCGAGCAGTACGTCCGTTTCGTGTTCTCGAACGAGCCTGTCGAACGGTTGCGCACGCTCGGGGACAAGGTGCGCTTCGCACTGGAAGACGCTTGACGGCCGCTCACGAGAAAAGCGAGCAGCGCGCCGGGCGTCGCTGTTGGAGGTATCCGGAATTCCGTCGGTGATGGTCGAGCGAACTCACACGAGATCAATCCACATGACGTGATGCATCCGGCGCCGAGGCAGCGCGATGTCGCAGCCCCGGCCAAACGTAACGTCCCGCGAACGCCCTACCGCCCCACCGGCGGCCGCAAAATATCGCGCGGAATCGACGCGATCAGCACGCAGCTGACCAGCAGGCAAGCGCCCAGCGCATAGGTGCCGTTGTTGATGTTGCCGGTCATTTGCTTGGCGACGCCGGTGATCATCGAGCCCGTGAAGCCGGACAGGTTGCCCACCGAGTTGATCAGCGCGATACCGGCGGCCGCGGCCGTGCCGGACAGGATCTGCCCCGGAAAGGTCCAGTAGATCGGCATCAACGCGAGGATGCCGCAGGTGGCAATAGTCAGGAATACGATCGACAGCGCCACGTTCTGCGCGAACGCCGCGCTCAGGATCAGGAAGACGCCGCCGATCAGCGCGGGAATCGCCGCGTGCAGGCGGCGTTCGCCGGTTTTGCGCGAGTGCGACGCGTTCCACACCATCGCGAAGATCGCCGTCAGGTACGGAATGGCCGTCAGCACGCCGATATGCAGCGGGCTGTGCACGCCCGACGCGCGAATGATCGACGGCAGCCAGAAGGCCAGCCCGTAGAAGCCGGTATTGAACGTCAGCAGGATGAAGGTGAGCAGCCAGACGCGCGGGCTGCGCAGCGCGGCGCCGATGCTGTGCGACTTGTGCGCGGCCTCGGATTCGAGGTTGCGCGACAGCACCGCCTTTTCGTCGGCGGACAGCCACTTCGCCGTCTGCGGGCCGTCGCCGAGGCAGGCCAGCACGATGAACGCCACCACGATCGACGGCAGCCCTTCGAGCAGCAGCATCCATTGCCAGCCGCTCATGCCCGACAGGCCATGCGTCTGCTCCATCAGCCAGCCGGACACCACGCTGCCCAACGTCAGGCTCAGCGGAATCGCGACCAGGAAGCCCGACATCGCCACACTTTGGCGGCGCGCCGGGAACCAGTAGTTCATGTACAGGATGACGCCCGGGAAAAACCCCGCTTCGCACAGCCCCAGCAGGAAGCGCAGCGTGTAGAACATCGTGGTCGTCTGCACGTGGAAGAACTGCGCGAGCGGCACGATGAACGCCATCGACGACGACACGATGCCCCACGTGATCATGATTCGTGCGATCCAGAAGCGCGCGCCGTAGCGGTGCAGCAGCAGGTTGCTGGGCATCTCGAACAGGAAATAGCCCCAGAAGAAGATGCTGGCGCCGAGCGCATAGACGCCGTCGCTCAGGCTCAGGTCGTCCAGCATCTGCAGCTTCGCGAAGCCCACGTTGACGCGGTCCAGGTAGGCCACGACGTAGCACAGCAGCAGCAACGGCAGGATGCGCCGCATGACCTTGCGGTAAAGGGCGTCTTCGGACGAGTCGGCCGCGGCCGGTGCGGCAGCGGCCTGCGTAAGGGATGGCATCGGTCTGTCTCCTGATTGTGTAGGTCTTCTTCGTACCGTCGCGTGCGCTTCGCGCATCGATGTTACCGATAACATTCTGTGGCAAAAAAAAGCCGACGAGGCGACGGGAGCGATCGGCACGCTGATACCGGTAACAACGTTGAAGGTAGCATGCTGCAATACGCGCATACAAGTGCCGCCGAACGCGTGGTTTCCCTAGTACAGCCCTCCCCGCGACGGGTACGGCGCGACCCGCCTGCGCGGTATGCCGCACCGGTATGATGTAGCCTTTCCGGCTTTCTCCCGATCGCGATTCCGATGCCCAGTCCCACCGCCGTCCGGCCCGCCGGGCCGCCCCGCATGTCCGACGTAGCGCGCCTCGCCGGCGTATCGAAGATGACGGTGTCGCGCGTGCTCGCCGGCCACAGCGTGGCCGCCGAGACGCGCGCACGGGTCTGCGAGGCCATCGAGCAGCTCGGCTACGTGGCGGATGCCGCCGCCGGTGCGCTGTCGTCGGGGCGCTCGGAATTCGTCGCGGTGCTGGTGCCGTCGCTGTCGAGCTCCAACTTCTCGGACACCGTGCGCGGCCTGACCGATGCGCTCGAGCCGCATGGTCTGCAATTGCTGCTCGGCGATACCGATTACGACCTGGAACGGGAAGAACGGCTCGTCCGGTCGATGCTGCGACACCAGCCGCGCTGCATCGCGCTGACGGGGTCGCAGCATACCGATGCGACGCGCAAGGTATTGGAGCGCTCGGCGATTCCGGTGGTCGAGATGTGGGACCTGCCCACGCGCCCGATCGACACCGCCGTCGGCTTCTCGAACGTGCGCGCCGCCCGTGCGATGGTGCGTCATCTGGCCGAGCGCGGTTATCGACGCATCGGCTTTCTGGTCGGCGCGAGCGAACTGGATCGTCGCGGCCTGGACCGGCTCAAGGGATACCAGGCGGAGATCAAGGCGCTGGGCCTGGGCGAACCGCGCGTCGTGCGGCTGGGCGAATCGCCGATCACGATGAGCCACGGCGGGCCCGCGATGGCCGCGCTGCTGGAGCAATGGCCGGATACCGACGCGGTGATGTGCGTGAGCGACATGTCGGCATTCGGCGCGATCATGGAATGCCACCGGCGCGGGCTCGCCGTGCCTGCCGACATCGCTGTGGCCGGCTTCGGAAACTTCGAAGTGGCCGAGTGCTGCCACCCGACCATCACCACCGTGTCGGTCGATGCGTACGGCATCGGGCTGCGCACCGGCGAAGCGTTGCTGGCGACACTGCAAGCGCGCGACGGCGGCGAGCCGACCGAGTCGAAAAGCATCCGTATCGACTACACGATCATCGCGCGGGAAAGCGCCTGACGGGCCGACGGCCGCGCGCATCCCAGGACGCGACGCACGCGGCTTCGCACCGGCCCCTGCCCCACGCCTTCGCCACGCGCGCACGAAATCCCTTCCGCTACGCAAAAAAGCCGTGCTAACATCCAGTCGATGTTACCGGTACCATCCGGCACGCAAAATGAAGAAGGCCCCTTAGGAGACAGCCTGCCATGTCACACACCCCTCGCCGTCTGCGCAGCCAGGAATGGTTCGACGACCCCGCGCACGCAGACATGACTGCGCTCTATGTCGAGCGCTTCATGAACTACGGGTTGACGCGCGAGGAACTGCAGTCGGGCCGTCCTGTCATCGGCATCGCGCAGACGGGCAGCGACCTCGCGCCGTGCAACCGCCACCACATCGAGCTGGCCGAACGCACCAAGGCCGGCATCCGCGACGCGGGCGGCATTCCGATGGAATTCCCCGTACATCCGCTGGCCGAGCAGAGCCGCCGGCCCACCGCCGCGCTCGACCGCAATCTCGCCTACCTCGGGCTGGTGGAAGTGCTGCACGGCTTTCCGCTGGACGGCGTGGTGCTGACGACCGGCTGCGACAAGACCACGCCCGCGTGCCTGATGGCCGCGGCCACCGTCGACATGCCCGCGATCGTGCTGTCGGGCGGACCGATGCTCGACGGCTGGCACGACGGCAAGCGGGTCGGCTCGGGCACGGTGATCTGGCATGCGCGCAACCTGCTCGCGGCCGGCGAGATCGATTACGAAGGCTTCATGCAGCTGACCACGGCATCGTCGCCGTCGATCGGCCATTGCAACACTATGGGCACCGCACTGTCGATGAACAGCCTCGCCGAAGCGCTCGGCATGTCGCTGCCCGGGTGCGCGAGCATTCCCGCCGCCTATCGTGAGCGCGGCCAGATGGCTTACGCGACCGGCAAGCGCGCGGTCGAGCTCGTTCGCGAAGACCTTCGCCCGTCGAAGATCATGACGCGCGCGGCATTCGAGAATGCGATCGTCGTGGCCTCCGCGCTGGGTGCATCGACGAATTGCCCGCCGCACCTGATCGCGATTGCACGCCACATGGGCGTCGAACTGAGCCTGGACGACTGGCAGCGCCTGGGTGAAGCCGTACCGCTGCTCGTGAACTGCATGCCGGCCGGCGAATACCTCGGCGAGAGCTTCCACCGCGCCGGCGGCGTCCCCGCCGTGCTGCGCCAGCTCGATGCGGCCGGCCTGCTGCGGCGCGATTGCCTGACCGTATCGGGCCGCGCGATCGGCGAGATCGCCGACACCGCGCAGGACGCCGACCGCGACGTGATCCGTACGCCCGACGCGCCGCTCAAGCATGGCGCCGGCTTCATGGTGCTGTCGGGCAATTTCTTCGACAGCGCGATCATGAAGATGTCGGTGGTGGGCGACGCGTTCCGCCAGACTTACCTTTCCGAGCCGGGCGCGGAGAATACGTTCGAGGCGCGCGCGATCGTGTTCGACGGCCCCGAGGATTACCACGCGCGCATCAACGATCCCGCGCTGAACATCGACGAGCGCTGCATCCTCGTGATCCGCGGCTGCGGCACGGTCGGCTACCCGGGCAGCTCCGAAGTCGTGAACATGGCGCCGCCGGCCGAGCTGGTGAAGCGCGGCGTGACGTCGCTGCCGTGCATGGGCGACGGACGCCAGAGCGGCACGTCGGCCAGCCCGTCGATCCTGAACATGTCGCCGGAAGCCGCGGTCGGCGGCGGCCTCGCTCTACTGCGTACGAACGACCGCGTGCGCGTGGACCTGAACCGCCGCAGTGTCGACGTGCTCGTCGACGAGGACGAACTCGCGCGCCGCCGCGAAACCGCCAGCTTCACCGTGCCGCAGGCGCAAACGCCGTGGCAGGAACTCTATCGCCGGTTCGTCGGCCAGCTGTCCACCGGCGGCTGCCTCGAACCGGCCACGCTGTACCTGAAGGTGATCGAGCAGCGCGGCAACCCGCGCCATTCGCACTGACCCACCGTCCCCGACTCTTGCCGAGCTGACCATGCGTACTCCTTCCGTTTCCGACTGCCTGCCGCACGACCTCGACCACGCGCTGCTGATCGGCCGCGTCTGGCGGCACGACGGCGCCCACGCGGGCCCGAGCGTCGTCGCCGTGCGCGGCGGCGAAGTGTTCGACATCACGCGCACCGTGCCGACCACCGCCGACCTGTTCGACCGCCCCGATGCGGTCGCCATCGCGCGCACCGCGGCCGGCGAATCGCTCGGCCGCGTCGAGCCGCTGCTGCAGGCGGCGCTCGACGGCACGCCTGGCGCGACGCACCTGCTCGCGCCGTGCGACGTGCAGGCGATCAAGGCGTGCGGCGTCACCTTTGCGGTCAGCCTGATCGAACGCGTGATCGAGGAACAGGCCGGCGGCGATCCGGCCAAGGCGCGCGAAGTGCGCGACACCATCGCCGCGACCATCGGCACCGACCTGTCGAAGATCGTGCCGGGCTCGGAAGCCGCGCTGCGCCTGAAGGCGGAACTCGAGCGCCGCGGCGCGTGGTCGCAATACATGGAAGTCGGCATCGGCCCGGATGCCGAGGTGTTCTCCAAGGCGCAGCCGATGTCCGCGGTCGGCTTCGGCGCGGACGTGGGGCTGCTGCCCATATCGGTGTGGAACAACCCCGAGCCGGAGATCGTGCTGGCGGTCGCCAGCGACGGCAGGCCGGTCGGCGCGACGCTCGGCAACGACGTAAACCTGCGCGACGTCGAAGGCCGGTCGGCGCTGCTGCTCGGCAAATGCAAGGACAACAACGGCTCGTGCGCGATCGGCCCGTTCGTGCGGCTGTTCGACGACGGCTTCACGCTCGACGGCGTGCGGGCATGCAGCGTGTCTCTGCGCGTCGAAGGCGCGGACAACGGCTTCGTGCTCGACGGCATCAGCCACATGCGCGAGATCAGCCGCGACCCGGCCGACCTCGTCGCGCAGACCTGCGGCGCGCATCACCAGTATCCGGACGGCTTCATGCTGTTCCTCGGCACGATGTTCTCGCCGATCCAGGATCGCGACGCGCCCGGGGGCGGATTCACGCATCACCTCGGCGACCGCGTCACGATCTCCACGCCCGCGCTCGGCGCACTCGTCAACACCGTGCGGCTTTGCACGGAGATCGCGCCGTGGACCTTCGGCGTGCGCGCGCTGTATGCGAATCTGGCCGCGCGCGGGGTGCTTGCCGGATGAAAGCGGGAAAGGCGACGACCTGAAGCCCTTCGCGAACGACGTCGACGGACAATAAGCGAAGCGGTATGAAATGGCCGTTCGCGCCGGCACGCACGTGGCCGGCCTTCGCTGCGCGACCCGAACACTCGCAGAGCCGGAACGGCGCCGCCAGCCGATCCCGCCATCCCGCAGTCTTTCCGGCGGCACTCCACGGCCTCGACGGACGCGATTCGCCCCCACCGACGCCTCGTCGGCTGCGACAATACTGCGGCTGAGTCAATTCGAGGTGTCGATGGAACTGAGGCAACTGCGCTATTTCGTCTGCGTCGTGGAACACGGCAGCATGGGCAAGGCCGCGCTGGAACTGGGCGTGGTGACGTCCGCCCTGAGCCAGCAGATCAGCCGGCTCGAGAGCGAGTTGTCCACGCGCCTGCTGCAACGCACCTCCACGGGCGTCGTGCCGACGGACGCCGGCCTTGCATTCTGGAGACAGGCGCAACTCGCGTTGCGCCACGTCGACGATGCGGCGCTTGCCGCGCGTCAGGCGCGCCTGTCGGGGCACGTCAGCGTCGGGCTTGCACCCAGCACGACCGGCGTACTCGGTCTCGCGTTCATGCGGGCGATGCGACAGCGCTATCCGGATGTCCGCTTGCGCATGGTCGAGAGCCTGTCGGGCTATCTGGGCGCGATGCTGAGTGCGCGCCAAATCGACCTGGCGATCCTGTTTCGTGAAGAACCCGCGCAGCGCTGGAGCGTGATGCCGTTGCTCGACGAACATCTGTTCGTGATCGGCGCCCCCGGCCTGCCGGGGATGCCAGACGGGCCGCACGTCCGTCTGGCGGACCTCGGCGCCGTGCCGCTGATCCTGCCGAGCGGCCCGCATGGCCTGCGCGCGTTGCTGGATGCCGCATTCGCCCGCACCGGCTTCACCCCGCACATCGCCGCCGAAGTCGACGGCCTCGCGATGTTGATGGATGCGGTGCGCGGCGGGCTCGGAGCAACCATTCAACCGGGCGCGGCGCTTGCGCGGCTCGAGAACGCCGCGCTTACGAGCGTCCCGGTCGCGGACGCCCACGCGACGCGGCCGAACCTGATCGCGAGCGTCTCCGACGACGAGTTGTCGCCCGCCGGGCTCGCCGCGCGGGTCGTCCTCGCCGACGTCGCGCGCGAGATCGTCGCGGCAGGCGGGTGGCCCGGCGCCACGCTGCGCGAGCCGCCTCTTCACAAAAACTGAAGACGTGTTGCCGCTCCGCTGATGGCGACACGCGAGGCCGATCCGTAGAGTGCGTCTCAAAGGAGACAACTCAGATGGTCGATGTTCTCGTAATCGGCGGCGGCAACGCGGCGCTGTGCGCCGCCTTGATGGCGCGCGAAGCCGGCGCGTCGGTGCTGCTGCTCGAAGCGGCGCCGCGCGAATGGCGCGGCGGAAATTCCCAGCACACCCGCAACCTGCGTTGCATGCACGACGGCCCGCAGGACGTGCTGGTCGGCGCCTATCCGGAAGAAGAGTACTGGCAGGACTTGCTGAAGGTCACGGGCGGCATCACGAACGAGGCGTTGGCCCGGCTCGCGATCCGCGCATCGGCGACCTGTCGCCCGTGGATGCGCGCACATGGCGTGCGGTTTCAGCCGCCGCTGTCCGGCGCACTGCACGTAGCGCGCACCAATGCATTCTTCATGGGCGGCGGCAAAGCGCTCGTGAACGCGTATTACCGCAGCGCCGAAGCGCTGGGCGTCCAGATTCGCTACGACACGCCCGTCGACGCCATCGAACTCGACGGCGAACGCTTCGTCGCCGCGCGTAGCGGAAACCGGCGCTTCGAGGCGCGCAGTTGCGTGCTCGCGGCGGGCGGCTTCGAATCCAACCGCGCATGGCTGCGCGACGCGTGGGGACAAAACGAGCGTGGCGAATGGCCCGCCGATAATTTCCTCATCCGCGGCACGCGGTTCAACCAGGGCGTCCTGCTCAAGGCGATGCTCGACGCCGGCGCGGATGCGATCGGCGACCCGTCGCAGTCGCATTGCGTCGCAATCGACGCGCGCGCGCCGCTCTACGACGGCGGCATCTGCACACGGATCGATTGCGTGTCGCTCGGTATCGTCGTCAACCGAGATGCGCAGCGCTTCTATGACGAAGGCGAAGACTTCTGGCCGAAGCGTTACGCGATCTGGGGCCGCCTCGTCGCGCAGCAGCCGGGGCAGACCGCCTACTCGATCATCGATGCCAAGGCCGTCGGACGCTTCATGCCGCCGGTATTTCCGGGTGTCCGCGCCGATTCGTTGCCGGAACTCGCGCGCGGGCTGAACCTGCCCGAACGAGCGTTCGTGGAAACACTACGCGCGTACAACGCCGCATGCCGGGCAGACACGTTCGATCACACGACGCTCGACGACTGTCGCACCGAAGGCGTCAGCCCCGCGAAAACCCACTGGGCACGCCCGATCGATACGCCGCCCTTCTTCGGCTACGCGCTGCGTCCCGGCATCACGTTCACGTATCTCGGGCTCAAGGTCAACGAGCGCGCGCAGGTTCACTTCGGCGGACGGCCGAGCGACAACCTGTTCGTTGCCGGCGAGATGATGGCCGGCAACGTACTGGGCAAGGGTTACACGGCGGGCGTCGGGATGTCGATCGGCACCGCGTTCGGCCGTATCGCGGGCACCGAGGCGGCGAAGGCCGCGCAAACGACCGGAGTTCAACGTGCACAATATTGAAGAACAAGTTCGCGACACCCACGCGCTCACGCCCGCCGGCCGGCCGTCGACACGCGCGAGCGGCGCCGCCGTGATCCGCATCGTGCCCGTCACCGACCACGAAGCGGAAGTCGCGCGCCAGATGCAGATCTGCAATGCGTGCCGCTACTGCGAAGGATTTTGCGCGGTCTTTCCGGCGATGACGCGCCGGCTCGAGTTCGCGAAGGCGGACGTCAACTACCTGGCCAACCTGTGCCACAACTGCGGCGCGTGCTATCACGCCTGCCAATATGCGCCGCCGCACGAATTCGCGGTGAACGTGCCGAAGGCGATGGCGCAGGTCCGGCTCGATACGTATGTCGAATATGCGTGGCCCGCCGCGCTGAGCAAGCTCTACCGGCGCAACGGCCTGACCGTCGCGCTCGCGCTCGCGATCGGGCTGGTGCTTTTCCTGATGCTCGGCGTCGCGATGCACGGCTCGCTGCTGAATGGCCCGTCGGGCGGCCGTTTCTATGCGATCTTTCCGCACAACCTGCTCGCCGCGATGTTCGGCTCGGTGTTCGGGCTCGCCGTTCTGGCGCTCGGGGTGGGCGTGACGCGTTTCTGGCGCGACGTGTCGTCGGGCACGGCAAGCATGCCGGCGGTTGCCGAGGCGGCGAAGCACGCGCTCGCGCTCACCTATCTCGACGGCGGCCACGGTAATGGCTGCAACGAATCGGACGATGCGTTCACGCTCGCGCGGCGCCGGTTTCACCACTTCACCTTCTACGGTTTCATGCTGTGCTTTGCCGCCACGCTCGTGGCGACCGTCTATCACTACGCGCTGGACCTGCACGCGCCTTACGCGTTCCTGAGCCTGCCCGTGCTGCTCGGCACCGCCGGAGGAATCGGCCTGCTGATCGGGCCTGCCGGCCTCTTGTGGCTCAACCTGCGGCGCGACCCCGCGCGGACCGATCCGGCACAACGCCCGATGGACCGCGGCTTCATCGCGCTGCTGATGCTCGTGAGCGCGTCGGGACTGGCGCTGCTCGCGTGGCGCGACAGCAGCGCGATGGCGACCCTGCTCGCCGTTCATCTCGGCATCGTGATGGCGCTGTTCGCCACGTTGCCGTACGGAAAATTCGCGCACGGGATCTTTCGCTGCGCGGCGCTGCTCAAGTCGTCGATCGAAAAACGCCAGGCCGCCCGCCTGCAACTCGGCTCGGACTGAATCGGGCCGGTCGAAGCGGTCCGGCTTCCGGGCCGCTTCGCACAATACATCCAATTACATCCAACGGAGACACCCCATGCATCCCTCACCGTCGATCGCGCCGGACAGCACGGCCGCAGGCACGTCGAAGCTCGGCGCGGTCCTGCGCGTGACCAGCGGCAATTTTCTCGAGCAATTCGACTTTTTCCTGTTCGGCTTCTATGCGACCAGCATCTCGCGGGTCTTCTTTCCGGCCGCAAGCGAGTTCGCGTCGTTGCTGCTGACGTTTGCCGTCTTCGGCGCCGGTTTCCTGATGCGTCCGCTCGGTGCGATCGTACTCGGCGCCTACATCGACGAAGTCGGAAGACGCAAAGGGTTGATCGTCACGCTCTCGATCATGGCGAGCGGTACGATCCTGATCGCGTGCGTGCCGGGGTACGCGACGATCGGGCTCGCCGCACCAGCGCTGGTGTTGCTGGGACGCCTGCTGCAGGGTTTCTCCGCCGGGGCCGAGCTGGGCGGCGTGTCGGTCTATCTCGCGGAAATGGCCACGCCCGGGCACAAGGGCTTCTATACGAGCTGGCAGTCGGCCAGCCAGCAGGTCGCGATCGTCATCGCGGCGGCCCTGGGCTATCTGCTGAACCATCTGCTGACGAGCCAGGAAATCGGTGCATGGGGCTGGCGCATTCCGTTCTTCATCGGCTGCGCGATCGTGCCGGTCATTTTCGTGCTTCGCCGGACGCTGCAGGAAACGGACGAATTCAAGGCACGCACCCATCATCCGCGTGCACGCGAGGTGTTCGCGACGATGCTGCGGAACTGGCGCACCGTGTTTGCCGGCATGCTGCTCGTCGCGATGACCACGACGACGTTCTACCTCATCACGGTCTACACGCCGACGTTCGGCAGGGCCGTCCTGAAACTGTCCACGGCGGACAGCCTGATCGTCACGCTTTGCGTGGGCGTGTCGAATTTCTTCTGGCTGCCCGTCGGCGGTGCGCTGTCGGACCGCATCGGACGCAAGCCGATTCTCGTGGCCGTCGCGGTCGCGGCCATCGTGACGTCGTATCCCGCGCTCGCGTGGCTTTCATCCGCGCCCAGCTTCGGCCGCATGCTGGCCGTGCTGTTGTGGCTCTCGTTCTTCTTCGGCATGTACAACGGCGCGATGGTCGCGGCGCTGACCGAAATCATGCCCGCCAGCGTTCGCGTGGCCGGTTTCTCGCTCGCATTCAGTCTCGCGACCGCGGTCTTTGGCGGCTTCACGCCCGCGGTGTCGACCTATCTGATCGAGGTGACGGGCGACAAGGCCGCGCCCGGCTACTGGCTCAGCTTCGCCGCATGCTGCGGGCTGTGCGCGACCCTGTCGCTGTATCGCAAAGGCGGGACGGCGCGGCGTTCGGCGTCGCCTGTGTGAGAAGCGGTGCTCGCCTGCACGGACCGGCTTCGCGCCACCGCCATGCTCCGACAGTGCGTCGCATGAAGCCGAGGATTGCCGGCCCCCGTCAACCGGACCATCACGCCGGCACCGCACGCTCCGCCAGCTTGAACTCGCCGACCGTCTGCGCGAGCCGGGCCGCCTGCTCGCGCAGCGACGTCGCGGCAGCCGCCGATTGCTCGACGAGCGCCGCGTTCTGCTGCGTCGTATCGTCGAGTTGCGACACCGCCTGATTCACCTGTTCGAGCCCCGTGCTCTGCTCCTTCGCGGCGACGCTGATTTCGGCGATCACGCTCGTGATGTTGCGCACGCCGTCGACGATTTCGTCCATCGTCGCGCCGGCCGTCTGGACGAGCCCGGAGCCGCCCTCGATCTTCTCGACCGACGAGTGGATCAGCTGCTTGATTTCGCGCGCGGCCTGCGCGCTGCGCTGCGCGAGCGCACGCACCTCGCCGGCGACGACCGCGAAGCCGCGGCCGTGCTCGTTCGCGCGGGCCGCCTCGACGGCGGCGTTCAGCGCGAGAATGTTGGTCTGGAACGCGATGCCGTCGATCACGCCGACGATGTTGGCGATCTCCGCCGACGCCTGCGTGATGTCGTTCATGGTGGACACGACCTCGCGCACGACCGTGCCGCCCCGCAGCGCGACATCCGACGCCGATTCCGCCAGCCGGTTCACCTGGCTCGCCGCATCGGCCGAGTTGCGCGCCGTGCCGGCGATCTCCTCGAGCGCCGCGGCCGTTTCCTGCAAGCTCGACGCCGCGTGTTCGGTGCGGGCGGACAGATCCTGGTTGCCCTGCGCGATCTCGGCGCTCGCGAGGTTGACGGACGTGCTGAACGCGCGGATCTGCAGCAGGATCGCACTGATCTTCTCGGCGAACGCGTTGAACGCGCGCGCGATCTGCGCGGCTTCGTCCGCGCCGTCGGCCGGCAGGCGCTTCGTCAGGTCGCCGCTGCCGCTCGAGACGTCCGTGAGCGCGTCGCGCACCATCAGGATGCGCTTGAACGCCGCGTTCGTCATCGCGCCGACGAGCGCGGCGGCGATGCCGGCGACGATCACGATCGCCAACAGCGTCGTCGTCGCGACCGCCCGCATGCCGGCCGTCACGTCGCCCTTGTCGAGCGCGAGCACCAGCGACCAGTCGGTGCCGGCGATCGGTTGCGCGCGCATCAGCTTGGCGGCGCCGTCGATGTCGACCGCGACGGGCGCGGACGCCGCCTGCAGCGCGCCGAGGTGATCGGCATCGAGTTCCGGCGACAGACCGGTGGCCGGTTTCATGATCAGGTCGGTCTTGGCCGACGCGATCACGCGACCGCCCTTGTCCACGAGGAACGCGAAGCTCGCCGGCGTCGGGTGAACGGAGGTCACGATCGAGCTCACGTTCTCCATGAACAGGCTGGCGGCCAGCACACCCTTCACCGCGCCGTCGCGCACCACCGGCACCGCGAACGCGACGGCCGGCTTGCCGCTCGTCGCGTCGCGGTAGAGCGCCGTCACGACCAGATGGCCCGCGCCGACGGCCTGCTTGTACCAGGGTCGCGCGGTCGGATCGTAGCCGGGGGCGAGCGGCACGTTCGAGAAGGCGGTCTTGTCCGGCAGGCCGAGCGTCAGCACCTCGAAGCCGCCCGACTTGCCGAGCAGCTTCAACGCCGGCACCGGGTCGCCGTCGCCGATCGCGATCGTGTCCGCGAGCGCCTGGGTTTCGCGCGACCGGCTGGCCACCCATTCGTCGATCGCCAGTGCGTGGCCGGCGAGGATCGATTTGTGATTCTGGTCGATGGCCTCGTCGTTGTGAGTCTTGACGACGTAATAGACGAGCCCGCCGGTGACGGCCAGCGCCGTCACGACGATGGCGACACACGTCGCCAGGATCCGTGCGCGAATTGATGACAGCATGATGACTTCGGTCTCCGTTACCGCGTGATTGAACTGGATCGCTGAAAAAGGCGACCCTGATCCGTTTAACGGCACCGTCGGCGGGAAGTTGAGCGATGCCGGCAGGACGGCGACCGGCACGGGTACGTGGCGGCACAAACCGGTTGTGGCGGGCGAGAACGGAGCCGTTCGCCCGCTCGGCGTGACAAATGCGGAGCGCTGCCGGATTTTTTTGACGACAGGCAACCCGCAAACGATTGCCTCGGGCGACGGTCCTAAACTGTTCGTTCCCCGTTCCGTTAATCAGGAAATCTATTTAATACCCTCAACTGGATTCTTCTATGAACGATCGACGATTAACGGTTCGCACGAAGCTGATCATGGCTTTCGGACTTCTTACGTGCACGGTCGTGCTCGTCTCCGTCGTCGGCATCGTCTCGCTCGGCAACGCGAACGCGGCATTCGACCATTATGTCAACGGCATCAACGCCCGCGCGACCCTGGCGGACAAGGTGCTCGCCGCCGTCGACCGGCGCGCGATCGCCGCCCGCAACCAGGTCCTCGCGGCCAGCCCGCGCGACGCGGACATCGAGAAGGAAGCGGCACTGAAGGCCGACCACGAAGTCGGCGCGCTGCTGGGCGAACTGAATAATGCAGTCCGCGAAGGGAGCGGCGCGTCCGACAAGTCTCGCGAACTGGTTCGGCAAATCGGGGCGGTCGAGGCGCAGTACGGCCCGGTGGCGCGCGCTATCGTCGATGCGGCGGCGAACAACCGGCGCGATCAGGCGATCACGATGATCAACGAACAGTGCCGACCGCTGCTGGCCCAGCTCGTCGCGGCCACCGACGCGTACGCGACGTACTCGCGCTTGCGGGCGGACCAACTGGTGAAGGAATCGGACGACCGTTATACGTCGCGACGACTGATGCTGATCGCGATCTGCATCGCCGCCGCCGCCGCGGCCGCGATCTCGGGCGCCTTCATCACCCGCGGCCTGCTGCGCGCGCTGGGCACGGAGCCTGCCGTGCTCAGCGATATCGCCGGCCACATCGCCGCCGGCAATCTCGGCGCCGAATCCACGACCGGCGCCGCGCCGGCCGGCAGCGTGCTGGCTTCGATGCGCGACATGCAGGCGAACCTGATCCGCCTGATCTCGGAGGTTCGTACCGCATCGGGCAACGTCGCGACCGGCGCCGGCGAAATCGCGTCCGGCAACCAGGACCTGTCGTCCCGCACCGAACAGCAGGCGGCGTCGTTGCAGGAAACCGCGTCGAGCATGGAGCAATTGACCTCCACCGTGCGCCTGAACGCCGACAACGCGCAGCAGGCGAGCGGCCTGGCCAACAACGCATCGGAGGTCGCCGAGCGCGGCAGCGCGGCCGTCGGCCTGATGGTCGACACGATGACGGACATCAGCGCGAGCTCCGCCAAGATCGCGGAGATCACCGCGATCATCGAAGGGATCGCGTTCCAGACCAACATTCTCGCGCTCAACGCGGCCGTGGAAGCCGCCCGCGCCGGCGAACAGGGCCGCGGCTTCGCGGTGGTGGCGAGCGAAGTCCGAAGTCTTGCGCAGCGTTCGTCGAGCGCCGCGAAGGAAATCCGCGAGCTGATCTCGCAATCGGTCCGGAAAATCCAGGACGGCTCGCATATCGCGAACAACGCAGGCGATACGATGAGCGAGGTCACGCACGCGATCTCGCGCGTGACCGACATCATGGGCGAGATCGCCGCGGCGTCGAGCGAGCAGAGCCGCGGCATCGAGCAGGTCAATCTCGCCATTACGCAAATGGACGAGGTCACCCAGCAGAATGCGGCGCTCGTCGAGCAGGCGGCCGCCGCATCGAAGTCGCTCGAGGAACAGGGAAATCGGCTTGCCGAGGCCGTCTCGCTGTTCCGGCTGGACACGCGCACGACGAGCGCGTAGGCCGCCGCCCACCGCCCTGTATCTGTGACGGACGGCGGATGAATTCCGCCGTCCGTCATGTTCAGCACCGGAAATTAACCAAATAGTGGGAATTTTCACCCTCGGCGTACGACGCGAAACAATTCCGTAACGACCGCGTAACGTTCGCTCACCACAATCCTCCATCTTCGATCATCAGGATGGAGTCTTGCATGTTTGCGTCACGAAGCCGTTTCCCGCTGCACGTCGCGGCATTGTCGAGTGCGATCGTATTGGCTGCGTGCGGCGGCGGCGACGACGTCGCGTCGACCGCCACGATCGCCGCGGCCGTTCCGGCGCCGCCCGCCGACCCCGGCTTCGTCGACAGCGCGCCGATCCCGAGCGCGCCCGCTTTCGTCGACAACGTCGCGACCAACCAGCGCGGCGACGCGCGCTATGCGACGCTGTCGACCAACGCCGCGGTGCGCGTGTTGAGCCGTTTCCTCGACCTTTGGCAACCGGCGACGATGCTGGTCGACGCGGGCGTGACCGCGCCGGCGAACGGCGCGTTCCCGGCCATCTCGCCGTCGACCTGCTCCGGGCTGCCGACCAGCGGCGTGCCGTGCGGCACGATCCTGAACGATGCGGTGCTGTCGGCCAACGTGCAGTACGTGGTCAACGCGACGACCGCCCGCACGCCGCAACAGGCCGATGCCGCGTACTACGACGACCGGCGCGGCAAGGGCTACAGCGTGACCGACGGCATGGGGCCGCTCACCGCCGCGTGGCGCACCGCCGCCCAGCAGACCACCACCATCACCAGCGTGCCCGCCGATGCGACGACCGTGCTGTACAACGACGCGGGCAACAACGTCGGCGTCGGCAGCAGCGGCGGCAACGCCAGCTTCGGGAAGGTCGTCGACCTGCTCAACGAAATGGGCAACAACGCGTCGACCGAACCGTCGAAGCGCTTCTTCAAATATGCGCGCCCGTACCGCTGGAGCACCAGCGTGGTCGTCGCGCCGACGCTCGTGCCGGCCGAAAGCGCGACGCCCGCGACCGACGGCGGCTTCATCAGCGGCCACACGGCCGAGGCGATGCGCGATGCGACGACGATGGCGTGGCTCCTGCCGGAACGCTTCCAGGAAATGGTCAGCCGCGGCCTCGAACTCGGCGAGAACCGGATTCTCGCCGGCATGCATTCGCCGCTCGACGTGATCGGCGGACGCATGCTCGCGCTGGCCGTCAGCGCGGCGAACCTGACCGCGTACGCCGGCGACGCACAGGCCGCGTACACGCAAGCCCATCAGACGCTGCAACAACTGACGGGCACGAGCGCGACGACCTTCTCCGCCTTCGCGCGCTCCAGCACGACGGCCACCGACCGGTTCGCCGACTACACGACGAACAAGGCCGCGTTCCTTCGCCGCATGACGTTCGGATTCGGCGCGATCGAATCGACGAACGCGCCGCCGGTCGTGCCGAAGGGCGCGGAGATCCTGCTGCAGACGCGCTTTCCGTATCTGAGCGCCGACCAGCGGCGCGTCGTGCTGAAGACGACCGAACTGTCGTCCGGCTATCCGGTGATGGACGATGCGGAAGGCTGGGGCCGCCTGAACCTGTTCGCGGCCGCCGACGGCTACGGCGCGTTCAACGGCAACGTGATCGTGTCGATGGATGCGTCGCAGGGCGGCCTCAGTGCCGCCGACCTGTGGCGCAACGACGTCGCGGGCGCCGGCAAGCTGACGCTGCAAGGCAGCGGCACGCTGACGCTGGCGGGCAACAACGCGTACACGGGCGGCACGCAGGTGAGCGGCGGCACGCTGGCGGCCGCGTCGCCGACGGCGTTCGGCAAAGGCGACGTGTACGTCGGCCCGGGCGGCAGCGTGCGGATCGCGGCCGCCGCGCCGGTGACGATCGCCACCCGCTACACGCAGCTCGACAACACGACGCTCGAACTCAACATCGACGGCAACGGCGGCGGACGGCTGCGCGTGGGCGGGCCGCTCACCGTCACGGGCGGTACGTTGCACGTGAAATTCGTGAACGGCTACGCACCGAAGGCCGGCGACACGATCGCGCTGATCGACGGCGCGGCGGCTGCCGCGAAGTTCGCGACGGTGACGGTCGACGGGTTCAAGGCCACGCCGGTCTACACCGCGACGGGCGTGTCGATCACGCTGTCGGCGGCGTAACCGGCAGCGAAGCTCGATCCTGCAACGGCGCCGCTCACGGGCAAGGCCGCGTACCGAAGCGCCGTTGCAGTTCGATGATCGTCGGCAGGTTGAAATCGTGGACGTCCGGCGCGGCGCCACCCTGCCGCCGGCTGACCTCGACACAGAGTTCCAGCGCACGCGCGCGCGTCTCGGCGAGCAACCTCAGCGCCTCGCCCAGCAAGCCCTTCTCGAGTTCCGACAGCGAGCCGTCCTGATCGATTTCGCCGATCGTCGGCTCGCGCATGCGGGTTTCCATCGCGGCTTCTCCTTCGCTGTCCGATTGCGCGCTCGGTCGCACGTCGCGTCGCACGTCACATGACCGCGCCGCGCAGCCACGGCACGAATTCGCGTTCCCCGATGCCGTTGTCCTCGCTGCGGGATCTGCGTCCGGACGCGACGTCGAGCATCAGCCGGAACAGCCGTTCGCCCGCTTCATCGACCGTCAGCGAACCGGCGACGATCCCGCCGCTGTCGAAATCCATATCCGATTGCATCCGCTCGAACAGGCCGGTCGTCGTCGCGATCTTGATCGTCGGCACCGGCTTCGAGCCGAACACCGAACCGCGGCCCGTCGTGAAGCACACGAGATTCGCGCCGCCGGCGATCTGCCCGGTGGCCGACACCGGGTCGTAACCCGGCGTATCCATGAACACGAGCCCGGCCTGCCGCACCGGCTCCGCATAGTCGTAGACCGCGCGCAGCGGCGAGCGTCCGGCCTTCGACACCGCGCCGAGCGACTTCTCGAGAATCGTCGTGATGCCGCCCGCGAGGTTGCCGGGCGACGGGTTGTTGTTCATTTCGCCGCCGTTGTCGGCGACGTAGCGCTCCCACCACTGCAACCGGCCGAGCAGACGCTCGGCCACGTCGCGCGACGCCGCGCGCGCGATCAGCAGATGCTCGGCGCCGTAGATCTCGGGCGTCTCGGACAGAATCGCGGTGCCGCCGTTGCGGACCAGCAAGTCGACGGCCGCGCCGAGCGCCGGATTCGCGGTGATGCCCGAGTAGCCGTCGGAGCCGCCGCATTGCAGGCCGACCGTCAGCCGCGAGGCCGGCACGGCGCTGCGACGCGCGCCGTCGGCCGCCTCCACCAGTTCGCGCACGATCGACACGCCTTTGGCCACGGTGTCGCGCACGCCGCTCTCGTCCTGGATCACCAGCGTGCGCACGGTGCCGGGCGCGGCCGCGTCGAGCCGTTGCGCGAGCGCGCCGACCTGGTTGACCTCGCAACCAAGGCCGACGAGCAGCACGCCCGCAAAATTCGGGTTCCGTGCATAGCCGACGAGCGTGCGCCGCAACAGTTCGATGCCGTCCCCCGTCGCGGACATCCCGCAGCCGCTCTGATGGGTGATCGCGACGACGCCGTCGACGTGACCGAACGCATCGAGCGCGCCGTGCCGGTAGGCATCGGCGATCGCATGACAGACGCTCGCCGAACAGTTGACGCTCGCGATCACGCCGACGTAGTTGCGGGTCCCCACGCTGCCGTCGGGCCGCACGAATCCGTCGAAGGTATCGCGGCGATCCGTCGCAACGTTGGGCGCGTCGCCGACGAGCCCGTCGTCGTGCGCATGCCGCTCGGGCATCCCGACGTTGTGCACGTGCACGTGCTCGCCCGCGGCGATGTCGCGCAGCGCGACGCCGATCGGCTGCCCGCATTTGACGATCGCTTCGCCGCGCGCGATCGGCGCGGTGGCGACCTTGTGCCCGGCCGGCACCGCGTCCGCCAGTTGCAGCGGCGCGCCGCGCACGTCGATCGGCACGTCCGGCGCCAGCGCGTCGAGTGCGACGGCGACGTTGTCGTTGCCGTGAAGGATCACGACTGCCGGTTGCTTCACGATGTATTTCTCCCAGTGGTTGCGATGCCGGCCGGCTCATAGCGGGCGACGAGTTGCCGCAACCGCGGTTGTTCGGCCGGCATCGCCAGCGAATCCGCGAGCGCGAGCAGCGGCTCGATCCGCCGCGCGACCTTCTCGCGATGGTTGACCGCGATATCGGCGATGCGATGCGCGAGAAACGGATTCAGAAAGCGCTCGCGCACGCTGTCGATGTAGCGTTCGGCCGTTTCGTGCAAGCCCAGCGCGACGAATACCGGCATCACCTCATCGCGCCACACGGCTTCGAGACCGTCGCGCAGCCGCTCATCGTTCATCGCGTCCAGCACCGTTTCCGATGCGTCGCGCCCGGCCGCGAGCCACTGTTCCGCGAGCCAGCTGTGCCCGAGATTGAGGAAGAACAGCTTCAGCCGCTCGTGGCTGCGCAAATCGTCGGTGACGACGATCTGTGCATGCCGGCACGGCAGCGCCATGCCGGCACGCCGCTCGATCGCCCATAGCGCATAGGGCTCCGCGATCGCGCCGACCGGGTGAAGCGGCTCGGACACGATGCGGTCGACGAGCGAGTTGACCCAAATGCAGCGGTTGCCCAGATAGTCGGTGAACGCGTCGGACAGCCGCCACTGATGTGCGAGGCCCAGCACGATGTCGCGCAGCGTGTCGCCGTTGTTCGTCACCAGTTCGCAAGGCAGGATGGACACGCCGTCATCGGGCCGCACCTGCCAGCGCGCATGCAGCAGCGCGAGCACCTTCGCCGGAAAGCCGTGCGGCGCTTGCCCGGGTTGGGCCAGCAGGTCCACGGTGTCGCGCGGATCGGCACGATAGCCTGCGTCGCCGGTATTCGACACGATGACGTGCACCGTCTCGATCGCGGCGCCGCGTATTTCCGCCCAGTCGCGCTCGGCGTCCCATGCGCGATGCACGGCGTGGCACTCGACGACTTCGTCGACCACGCCGCCGCGGTCACGCCCGCGAATCCGCACCGGATAGCGACCGGTGGCGCGCAGCGCGTCGATGCGCGCGCGGCTGGCCGGATTACCGGTCGTCTGCACGATGCCGATGCCGCCCATCGCGTGGCCGTCGTCCAGCGCCTGCGAGACGAACAGGTCGACGTGCGCGAGCAGGAAGCGGCTCGTGCCGAATTGCAGGATCGGCGGCGTCATCGCGTGCGCTCCGCGTGCCGGATTCGCTGAATCAGCATTCGACGAGCGCCTTCACGACGGTCTGCCCCGCATCCAGCAGACGCGGCAGCGCGTCCGGCACCTCGTCGAGCCGCATCCGGTGCGTGTTCAGCGCGCGGTCGGGAATCCTCCCTGCCCGCATCGCGTCGAGCACCGTCGCGAAATCCTCGGCCGTCGCATTGCGGCTCGCGAGCAGCGTGGTTTCCCGCTTGTGGAATTCGGGATCCGAAAACGCGACGTGCCCACGCACGATCGAGATCAACGTGTATTTGCCGCCATGCGCGACGAATTCGAAACCGCGATTCATCGCATCGAGGTTGCCGGTCGCGTCGAACACCGCATCGAAATACTCGCCGTTCGTCAGCGCTGCGAGACGCGCCGCGTCGCCTTCCCCCACCTCAACCGCCGCATCGACCGCCAGATGCTGGCGGCAAAACGCGAGCCGGTCGGCCCGCGTGTCGAGGCACGTGACGTCGGCGCCGCGCAGCTTCGCGAAGATCATCGCGGCCATGCCGATCGGCCCGGCGCCAACGACCAGCGCGCGCTGCCCGGCACGGACGTCCGCGCGCCGCACCGCATGCGCGCCGATCGCGAGAAATTCCAGCATCGCCGCCTGGTCGAGCGAAATGCCGTCGGCCTTGTGGACGAACTGCGCGGGCACGCTCAGGTATTCGGCGAGTGCCCCGTCGCGATGCACGCCGAGCACCTTGATGTTCACGCAGCAGTTCGTGTTGCCGTGACGGCATGCGACGCAGTGTCCGCACGACAGATACGGCATCACGTATACCGCATCGCCGGCGCCGAGCCCCGACGCCGGCTCCGCGTCGACGACGACCGCGGAAAGCTCGTGGCCCATCACGCGCGGATAGTCGAGGTACGGCTGGTTGCCGGTAAAGATGTGCAGGTCGGTGCCGCAGATGCCGACCCGTTGCACGCGCAACAGCACTTCGCCGCTGCCGCGCACGGGCGGTTCGCGATGCTGCACGCGCAGCACGCCGGGGGATTCGCAAATCACGCTGAGCATGTCGGGTTCCTTTCGTTCTGGTTCATTCGTCGTGGCGTGCGGTGTCGATCCGGTAGAAGCGGCGCGCGTTGCCGCCGAAGAGGCCATCCCGCGCCGCGGCGCCGAGCAACCGCGCACAATCGTCCTCGCACGCGGCCAGCCATTCGCCGTAGCCGCCGCATGCCGACGCGAGCCGCAGCACCGGCCAGTCGCTGCCCCACATCAGGCGCGTCGGCCCGAACAGATCGGCCAGCGCATCGACATACGGCCGCGCGCGGGCGCGCACGGCATCCGGGCCGGCCGACGGCCCCGCTTCGGTCCAGAGGCCGGACAGCTTGCAGTGAAGGTTCGGCAGGCGCGCGAGCCGGCTCATCGCCGACAGCCACGGCTGCAATTCGCCGCGCTCGATGAACGGCTTCGCGCCGTGGTCGATCACGATCGGCAGATCCGGATGGCGTCGCGCGAACGCATGCAGCGCATCGAGATGACGCGGCATCACCAGCGCATCGAAACCCAGCGCATGCTTGCGCATCGCGGCGACCGCGCGATCCAGCCGCGGATCGTCGATCCACGCGTCGTCCGGCAGATCCTGCAGCATCGGTCGCAGGCCGCGCGCCTTCGGCGCGGATGCAAACGCCGCGATCCGCGCCGGTGCGTCGTCGGCCTTCAGGTCGACCCAGCCGACCACCGCGCCGACGCTCGGCGTTTCAGCCGCGAGATCGAGCAGAAAGCGCGTATCGGCTTCGCTCGGCAGCGACTGCACGAGGACGGTGGTATCGATGCGCGCCGCATCGAGCAGCGGCGCGAGATCGGCCGGGCCGAAGTCCCGGTGAATCGCATCGAGTTCGGCCGGCGGCCAGCAACCGGCTCGCGCACCGATGCGCCAGTAATGCTGATGGGCGTCGATCCGTGCGGTCATGCGCGTGCTCCCGGCACCGGCGCGTGCGCATCGATCAGACCTTCGTCACGCAACGCATCCCACAGCTCGGCCGGCGCGGGGCGCTCGAACCAGTCGATGCTCTGCTTCAACTGCGTCACGCTGCGCGCGCCGACCACGCACGACACGACGGCCGGATGGCCGAACGGAAACTGCAACGCAGCGGCGGGAAGCGGCACGTCGAAGCGATTGCACAGCGCGCCGAGCCGCGTGGCCTTGTCGATCACGTCGGCGCTCGCGTCCGCATAGTTGAACTTGCCGTTGCCGGCGAGCAGGCCGGAATTGAACACGCCGCCGATCACGATCGCCGTCCCGTCACGCGTGCACGCGTCGAGCAGCGGTTCGAGCGCCGTCTGTTCTAGCAGCGTGTAGCGGCCGGCCAGCAGCACCGCATCGAGTTCCGCTTCGTTCCGCGCGTCGGCCGCGACTTCCCATTCGTTCACGCCGAGACCGAACGCGCCGATCTCGCCGCCCGCGCGCAGCGCGTCGAGCGCGCGAAACCCGCCGCCGCGCGTCAACTGTTCCCAGTAGTGCGCGTGACGATCGCCGTGCGTCATCGCGCCGATGTCGTGCACGTACAGCATGTCGACCCGCGCGAGCCCGAGCCGCTGCCGGCTGTCGTCGTGCGAGCGCATGATGCCGTCGTAGCTGTAGTCGTAGACCGGCCGGAACGGCAGCGGCTCGGCCCAGCCGTCGTCGCCCGGCTGCACGCTGGCGTCGGCGCGCATCAGCCGCCCGACCTTCGTGCTGAGCGTGAACGCACGGCGCTCGCGCGGGGCGAGGCCGGCCCCCACGCGCCGCTCGGACAGCGTGTAGCCGTAATACGGCGCGGTGTCGAAATAGCGCAGGCCGGCCGCCCACGCGGCGTCGACGAGCGCGGCGGCATCGGCGGCCGACATCGGCCGATAAAGGCCGCCGAGCTGCGAGCAGCCGAGGCCGAGCGCGGACACCGTCAGCCCGCTGCGCGGCAAGGTGCGCGTATCGTTTGCGTTCATGAGGCGTGACTGGATGCGGGGTAAAGGGATCAGTACAGGACGTTCTTCGCCGCCTGCGAATCGAGGTTCTGCTTGTCGACCATCACGACGCCGGTATCGATCAGCTTCGGCGCGGGCTTGCGCTCGATCACGTCGAGCGCCGTGCGCACGCCCTGGTTCCCCATCTGCCACGAGCCCTGCACGGCGATCGCCTGCACGGTGCCGTCGCGCACGAAGCCCTGCAAGTCCTCGTTGCCGTCGAACCCGATCGCCACCACCTTGCCCGCCTTGCCCGACTGCTTCAGCGCCCGGCCCATGCCGACCGCGGTCGGCTCGTTCGCGCCGAAGATGCCCTTCAGGTCCGGGTTCGCCGACAGCACGTCGGTCGTCTGGTTCAGCGCGGTCGCCATTTGCGATTGCGAGTAGTACGGGCCGACGACCTGCAGCTTCGAATGACTCTCGATGTACTTGCGGAACCCGCCGACGCGGCTGACCTCGGAGCCCGCGCCCGGCACGTACGACATGATCGCGATCTTGCCCGACTGCCCGACACGGTCGATCAGCGCCTTCGCGCACAGCGCGCCCGCCTTTTCGTTGTCGGTCGACAGGAACGCCTGGTAGTACGGCTTGCCGGCGTCCGCGATCGCCGAGTCGATCAGCACGACGGGAATGTGCGCTTCCCACGCCTTCTTGATCGCGGGCACGAGCGCATCGGGATCGGACGGCGCGAGCACGATGCCCGCCACGTGACGCGTGACCGCGTTGTCGACCATGTTGACCTGCCCGCTGATGTCGGACTCGGCCGCCGGGCCCTGGAACGTCATCGTGTAGCCCTTGGCGCCGTCGAGCGCCGCCTTCGCGCCTTTCTGCACGTTCTGCCAGTAGTTCGAATTGACCGTCTTGACGATCACCGCGATCTCGCCGCCCGCCGCATGCGCGGCGCTGCTGCATACCGCGAACACGCACGCCGATGCCGCCAGCAGGATGGATTTGTTCATGTCTCGCTCCGCTTCTCGTTGGTAGGGACTGCTTGCTGCCGGTCAGGGCCGGCGATTGCGCAACTGGTCGATCCACACCGTGCCGAGGATCACGACGCCGATGATGATCTGCTGGATGAAGCTCGACACGCCGTTCATGTTCAGGCCGTTGCGCAGCACGCCGATCACGAACGCACCGATCGCCGTGCCGGAAATCGTGCCGACGCCGCCCATCAGCGACGTGCCACCGATGACCGAGCTGGCGATCGCGTCGAGCTCGTACATCACGCCTTCGTTCGGCTGCCCGGTGACGAGCCGCGACATCAGCACGCAACCGGTCACGCCCGCGAGCGCGCCGGACAGCACGTAGGTGAACAGCTTCACGCCCTGCACGTTCACGCCCGACAGCCGCGCGGCTTCCGCGTTCGACCCGACCGCGTAGATATGGCGGCCGAGCGACGTTCTCGACAGCAGCACGGACACCACGACGAACAGCACGACCATGATCACGACCGGATACGGAATGCCGGGAAAGGTCGTGTCGGGGAACCCGTCGGCGCCGATGCGCGAGATCCGCAGCAGCGCGCCGTTGCCGAGCGCGCCGAACGCGTCGCCGAGATCCGAGACCGGCCGCGCGCCGGTGATCTGCAGCGCGATGCCGCGCGCGACGAGCATCATGCCGAGCGTCGCGATGAACGGCGGCAAGCCCATCTGCGTCACGCAGATGCCGTATGCCGTTGACGAGCCCGCACAGCGCGCCGACCAGGATGCCGGCCGCCATCGCCGCGGGCACCGGCACGCCGGCCTTGACCAGCAGCGCCGCGCACACGCCGGCCAGCGCGAGCACCGAGCCGACCGACAGGTCGATGCCGCCCGTGATGATCACGCAGGTGGCGGCCACGCCCAGATAGGCGATCGACGTGACCTGCAGGCCGACCGTCATCAGGTTGTCGACCGAGAAGAACGCCGCGCTCGATATCGAGAACGCGAACACGAGCACGACGAGGCTGCCCAGCGCCGCGAACTTCTGGATCAGGTCGCGCCGCCGCTGTCGCGCCGCCCGTTCGTCGGCCTGGCTTCGTTCGGATGTCATTTCAAGCATGGGAACGCCCCGACGCGTAGTGCATGATCTCCTCCTGACTGGTGTGTTGAGTGTCGAGCAACGCGGTCAATCGACCTTCGTGAAACACGGCGATCCGGTCGGTCATGCCGAGCAGTTCGGGCAATTCCGAACTGATCAGCACCACGCCGACGCCGTCGGCGGTGAGCCGGTCCATCAACCCGTAGATCGCGAATTTCGCGCCGACGTCGATGCCGCGTGTCGGCTCGTCGAAGAACAGAATCTTCGAGCCGCGGTACAGCCATTTGCCGATGACGACCTTCTGCTGGTTGCCGCCGGACAGGTTGCGCACGCGCTGGTGCACCGACGGCGTGCGAATCGCGAGGTCCTGCACGTAGCGGCGCGCGACGTCGAGCTCGTCGTCGAAGCGCAGGAATCCGAAGCGTGACGTGATGCCGCGCACGTTCGCGAGCGTGAGGTTCGCCGCGACGGGCATCGGCAGCGCGAGCCCCTCCTTCTTGCGGTCCTCCGACAGATACGCGATGCCGTGCCGGATCGCCTCGCGCGGCGAGCGGATCGTCACGGGCCGGCCGTGCAGCGCGATCGTGCCGCCATCCGGGCGATCCGCGCCGAAGATCGCGCGGGCGATCTCGGTGCGCCCGGCGCCCATCAATCCCGCGAAACCGAGGATCTCGCCGCGGCGCAGCGCGAACGACACCGGCCCGAACACGCCGTCGCGGCGCAGGTCGCGCACGTCGAGCAGCACGTCGTCCGTCGGCACCGATTGCCGCGACGGATACGCGTCGTCGAGCGTGCGTCCGACCATGCGCGCGACGATGTCGTCGATGCTCACGTCGGCGAAATCGTCCGTCGAGATGTGACGCCCGTCGCGCAGCACCGTCACGCGATCGACGATCTGCGCCATTTCGTCGAGCCGGTGCGAGATATACAGAATCGCCACGCCGTCGGCGCGCAGTTCCTCGATGATCCGAAACAGCTGTACCGTCTCCGCTTCCGTCAGCGACGACGTGGGCTCGTCCATGATCAGCACGCGCGCATCGTGCGACAGCGCCTTCGCGATCTCGACCATCTGCTGCTGCGCGATGGACAGCACGCCGACCTTCGTCGTCGGGGCCACGTTCAGCCCGATGCGCGCGATGCAGCGCGCCGCATCCGCGTTCATGCGTTTCGTATCGACGAACGGCCCGCGCCGCGGCTCGCGCGCGAGGAACAGGTTCTCCGCCACGCTCAGGTGCGGGACGAGATTGAGTTCCTGGTGAATGATCGAGATGCCGGCCGCCTGCGCTTCGGAAGCCGAACGAAATCGCACCGGCGCGCCGCGATAGTGGACGACGCCGTCGTCGGGCAGGTACTGGCCGCTGATGATCTTCATCAGCGTGGATTTGCCCGCGCCGTTCTCGCCGCACACCGCATGCACCTCGCCGCGGCGCAGGTCGAGGCGAATCCCGTCGAGCGCGAGGACGCCCGGGAACCGCTTGCGAATCCCGTCCAGGCGCAGGATCTCCCGGTCGGCTTCGTCGTGCGCGGCCTGACCGGGCAGATTGCGAGGCATTGCCATTGCGTCTCCTTGGGGTGGATCGACCGCGGCACTATCCGGTCAGTCCAATTTGGATGAATTACAGCAATCAAACCAACTTTGGTCAAGCCAATTTAACTATCCTCATCCGATCTTACCAATAGTGAAAACCCCGACATCCGGATGAACCCGCGGCCACACGGGGCAAAGCGGCAGGCGTGATAGACTCCGCGACACGCGCTTGCGCCGAAAGCGCATTGATCCCTATCACTCGTATGAAATCGACAGAACCCAAGCGGCTTTACCAATCGGTCGCGGCCCAGATCGTCGCGTTGATTCGTCAGGGCGAATTCGCGATCGGCGAGCGGCTGCCGCCGGAGCGGGAGCTGGCGCTGACGCTCGGCGTATCGCGCCCGTCGCTGCGCGAGGCATTGATCGCCTTGGAAATCGGCGGGCAGATCGAGATCCGGATGGGCTCCGGCGTGTATGTGCGCGACGCGGCGGCCGACGCGGTCGGCCCGATGGCCACGCTCGGCGACAGTCCGTCGGAATTGATGCAGGCGCGCGCGGCCGTCGAAGGCAGCGTCGCCGCGCTGGCCGCCGCGCGGATGACGGCCGCGATGCTCGAGCGCCTGCGGCGCACGGTGCAGCGCATGAAGCGGCTCGCGGAGGCCGGCAAATCCCCGGTCGAAGCCGACCGGCAGTTCCACATGCTGATCGCGGAAGCCGCCGGCAATTCGGTGCTCACCCGCTTCGTCGGCGAGCTGTTCGACAGCCGCCACGACCCGATCGCGACCGCGATGCGCGGCCATGCGGAGAATCCGCAGACGTGGACCGCCGCCGTGCGCGAGCACGAGGACGTGCTCGCCGCGTTGCAGGCCGGCGACCCGATCGCGGCCCAGACGGCCATTCGTGCGCACCTTCGCGCGTCCGAAGCGCGGTGGATCGAAGGCGGGCTGAAAGCCGATCCGGATTGAGCATGCGAGCGCCGGCATGCGTCGGCGTCGCCATGCACCGCTCGTCGGGATCTTCTTGAACTGCCCGCTTGCTCGTCGATCCCGTCACTCGCGCGAGGCCGGCCATTCCGACGCTGGAATGACCGGCCTCCGCTTCGTCACCAAGACTCAGCCCGCTCTCAGCCCGCTGCGACCGCACTGCCTGCCGTGACCTCGCAGACCATGCGCCACTGGCGCTCGAGCGTTCGCGCGGTTTCGCCGACCACGGTCACGCAACCGGTCAGATGAATGTCCCGGCTGGAACTGCCGACCATGATGTCGAACTCGCCCGGCTCCACGATCCGCTCGCCTCGCTCATCGGTGAAGTTGAGCATATCGACGGGCAGCCGGACGTGCACCGTTCTGCGCGCACCGGCAGGCACGAAAATGCGCTGGAAGCCCTTGAGTTCCCGCACCGGTCGCACCACCGACGCCACGCGATCCCGCACGTAGATCTGGACGACTTCCGTCCCGTCGCGCGGCCCGACGTTCTCGACCTCGAACGAGAATGCGAAGACACCGTCGGCGATGCTCGCCCTGTGGTCGATCCAGTCGAGCGCGCGATAGCGGAATGCGGTGTAGCTCAGGCCGAAGCCGAACGGATAACGCGAGCCGAAATGGTAGGCAATCGGCGTGCCGGCGCTTTTCAGCTTGTGGTTGTACACGTAGGGCACCGCGCCCACGCTTTTCGGCATCGACAACGGCAATCTGCCGCTGAAGTCGGCCGCGCCGGAAATCAGCTTCGCCAGCGCGTCGGCGCCGCCCTGGCCCGGCGCGAACGCGACGATATGCGCGGCCACGGCATCTTCCAGGCCGCCGAGGTTGTACGGACGCCCGCCGGTCTGCACGACGACCGTCCGCGTCCCGCTCGCGACGACCGCGTCCAGCAGCGCCTGCTGCACGCCGGGCAAGTCGAGGCTGTCCGCATCCGATCCCTCGCCCACTGTCCCGGACTGAAACAGCCCGGCCAGATCGCCGACGAAGACGATCGCGATATCCGCGGATTGCGCCACCCGCACGGCCTCGGCGATCTGGTCGGTTTCGCGGCTGACCGGTGCCTGCCGGTCTTCGTCGATCGCGCGCGCCATGTCGACATCCCCCGGGAATACCGGCGTTCCCGCGCGGCGCTCGCGCAGAATCTCGCAACCCTTCGCGTAAGACACGCGATCGCTTCCGAAGCGCTCCCTGAACGCCTGCAACGGCGTCTTCACCGGCGAACGCGCATCCTCGCCGGTCGTGATCAGGTGCACCGGGAAGCTGTATCCGGCAAGCAGCGCGAGCGGATCGTCGGCCGTGGGTCCGATGATCGCCACGCGCGACGCACCGTCGGCTTCGATCGGCAGCACGGCGGCGTTCTTCAACAGGATGATCGATTCGAGTGCAGCCTGATCCGCCACCGCCGCCGCATCGGCGCCGTTCACGTCGACACCGTCCGGATCCGCGTACGGATGCTCGAACAGCCCGAGACGGAATTTCTCGGTCAGCACGCGCGACACCGCCGCATCGATCACCGGCATCCCGATGTCGCCGCGCTCGATCGCGGCCTTCAGGTGCAGCGCGCATTCGTGTCCCGGCAGTTCGACGTCGAGACCCGCATTGAACGCCAGCGCCGCGGCCCCCGCTTCGTCATCGGCGACGCCATGGTGCGTGTACAGCAGGTTGACGCCTGCATAGTCGGCCACGACCAACCCGTCGAATCCCCATTTTCCGCGCAGCGTTCCATCGATCAGCGTCGGGTCCGCATGGCACGGGATACCGTCGATGTCGTGGTAAGCCGGCATCACGGAGCCCGCATTGGCCAGCTTGACCGCCATTTCGAACGGCAGCAGGAAGACATCGTTGAATTCGCGCGGGCCGACATGGACCGGCGCGTGGTTGCGTCCGCCTTCGCTCGCCGAGTGCCCGGCGAAATGCTTGAGCGTCGCCAGCACGTCGCGGCGCTCGCCCTGCAGGCCGTCGACGTAACGACAGGCCAGCACGCCCGCCAGATACGGATCCTCGCCGAGCGTCTCCTCGGTGCGCCCCCAGCGCGGATCGCGCGATACGTCGAGCACCGGTGCGAGCCCCTGGTGGCAGCCGATCGAGCGCGCCTGCCGGCCGATTTCGCGCGCGACGGCTTCGACCAGTTCCGGGTTCCACGTCGCCGCGTAGTTGAGCGGCGCCGGAAACAGCGTCGCGCCTTCGATCATCAGGCCGACGAGACACTCCTCGTGCGACATGACGGGAATACCCAGGCGCGTGTCCTCGACCATCCTGCGCTGCAGCGCGTTCAAGGCGCGAACGCCTTCGCGTGCGTCGACCGAGTGCGTACCAAGCGGGCGCGTGATCTGTCCGAGGCCGTGCTCCAGCAGTTCATCGACGGTAATCCCCGTCTGGCGCTGCGCGAAATCGGCCAGCCGCCACGCATGGTTGCCGTCCGACGACAACCTCAGCCAGCCAGCATGCAACTGCGCGATTTTTTCATTCAGGGTCATGCGGCCGAGCAGATCGGCCACGCGCGCGGGAATGGGCGCGTCCGGATTGCGGTACAGCGCCGGTTGTTCTGCGAGATCGATTGACATAAGGAATCCAAAATAAATGACTGAATGGAAGAATGGGCCAGCGACCCGTTTCAGTACCCGACGCAAGCGGCAACGTGCACCGCGCCCGTCCGGTCGAATGCGTGCCCGCGGCGATCGACGCGCATCGGCGAAACCGACCGGGTATGCGGTGCGATCACGCCGATCGCAGCGCGTAATCCTGTTGCCGCGCCGCGGCGAGGCGCGGCAAGGCCATGCCGTCGGCATCGAAGACATGGCAGGCATCGGGCGACACATGAAGCGCGACGGCGCGGCCGCGCCCGATGTCGACATCGCCGGAGAGCTTCGCGATCACGCCGACGTCACGGCCCTCGCCAACGGTCGCATGCAGATACGTACACTCGCCGAAACGCTCGACCAGCCCGGTCGTCGCGTTGACGGCCTGACTTCGCGCGTCGCCCGCCGCAATGACGAAGTGCTCGGGCCGAACCCCCAGCGTGACGTCGGCGCCCACCTGCATGCCGCGTGCGTCGACAGCAGCCTGAATCAGCGCGCCGCCACGCAAGCTGAGCGAGAGCCCGCCCGAATCGGCCGCGACGATACGACCGGGCAGGAAATTCATCCGCGGCGAGCCGATGAAGCCCGCAACGAACCGGCTTCTCGGGTGGTGGTATAGATCCAGCGGCGCCCCAACCTGGGCCACGCTGCCATGGCGTTCCATGTCGGCGCCGGCGTGCAGCAGCACGATCTTGTCCGCGAGCGCCATCGCTTCGGTCTGGTCGTGCGTGACGTAAATCGCGCTCGCCCGGTTGAACTCGCGGTGCAGGCGCGCGATCTCCGTTCGCGTCTGCACCCGCAGCGCGGCGTCGAGATTCGACAGCGGCTCGTCGAACAGGAATACGCCCGGCTCGCGCACGATGGCCCGCCCGATCGCGACACGCTGGCGCTGCCCGCCCGACAGCGCCGCCGGCCGCCGCTCGAGGAGCTTCTCCAGCTGCAGCGACGCCGCGGCCCGCCTGACCTTGCCGTCGATCGTCGCGGCGTCGATCTTCGCCTGCCGCAGCGCGAAAGCCATGTTCTCGTAGACGGTCATGTGCGGATACAGCGCATAGTTCTGGAACACCATCGCCACGCGCCGCTTCGACGGATGCACGTCGTTGACGCGCGTACCGTCGATGCACAGGTCGCCGGCCGTGATGGTTTCCAGCCCGGCGATCATCCGCAGCAACGTCGATTTTCCGCAGCCGGACGGACCGAGGAACACGCAAAACTCGTTCGCGCCGATCTCGAGATCGACATCCCGAATGACCGGGGGATTGCCGTCGTACGCCTTCTGGACATGCTTGAGACTGATGCTTGCCATGATTCGCCTGACTGAACAAGTAAGTGGATCCCGCCATCCCGCGATGCGTGCCGGGCTGCGGTCGAGCGGTCGCTACCCCTTCAACGATCCGGCCATCATTCCCTTGATGATCCGTTCCTGCCCGAACGCGTAGGTGACGATCAACGGCAGCGACGTGAGCGTGACGACGGACAGCATCGCCGGAATGTTCGATGCGTACTGCCCCTGGAAATCCCACAACGCGAGCGGCAGCGTGCGGTGTTCCGGCGTGGAGGTCAGCACGTACGCGAAGATGAACTCGTTCCAGAGGGCGATCGCGTTGTAGATGGCCACCGTCGCGAGGCCCGGCATCGACAGCGGAAAGTAGATCCGCCAGAAGATCTTGAGTGGCCCGCATCCGTCGAGATAGGCGGCTTCCTCGAGTTCGTGCGGGATCTGCTTCATGAACTCGGTGAGAATGAAAATCGAGATCGGCAGGCTGAACGCGACGTACGGGCCGACGAGCGCCAGCGACGTGTCGTACAGGCCGACGTTGCGGATCATCAGGTAGATCGGCACCAGCGTCGCGTGAAGCGGCACGATCATCGATGCGACGACGAGTCCGAACAACGTCTTGTTGAAGCGGAACTGCAGGCGCGCGAACGCGTAGGCGGCCATCGCGCTGAGCAGCACGATGACGATCACCGACAGGCCGACCACGAAGAGGCTGTTGCGCAGGTACATGAAGAACGCGCCATGCAGCACGTCCAGATAGTTCGACAGGTCGAGCCGGGACGGCAGCGCCCACACCGAAGCCGAATAGGTTTCTTCCTGCGATTTGAGACTGGTGACGACCACGAACAGGAACGGCAGCGTGGTCACCGCGAGCCAGACGAGCGCCAGCAGGAAGATCACCGGATGCCGTCGGCTGGCCGCCTGCCGGACTGAACGAGCGAACATGGTCAGACCTTCTGTGAGTAGCGCTGCGTGACGCGCAGCGCAGCCGCCGCGACCAGCGCCACGATGATGAACATCGCCGAAGCGATCGTGCTGCCGTAGCCGAGCTGGAATGAGCTGAACACCCGACGGTACATGTAGGTGGCCATCAGTTCGGACGCATTCTCCGGGCCGCCGCCCGTCATCACGAAGATCAGGTCGAAGTAGCGCAGCGAGCCCAGTACCGCGAGCAGTGCGGCAGTTCGTACCGTGCCTTGCAGATGCGGCAGCTTGATGCGCCAGAAGATCGTCGATTCCGACGCGCCGTCGAGCCGCGCGGCCTCGCCCAGTTCCGCCGGAAAAGACGACAGCCCGGCGAGAAACAGGATCATGTAGAAAGGAATGTTCTGCCAGCAGATCACCGCGATCGTCGACGCGAGCGCGAAGCGCGGATCGCCGAGCCAGTCCTGCGCGAGCGCATGCAGGCCGAGCGCGTGCAAGCCGGCGTTCAGCGGGCCGAAGTTCGGATCGTAGACGTTCTTGAACAGCACGCCGATCGCGACGCTGGACATCAGCAGCGGCAGGAAATACAGGATCTTCAGCATGCGCGAGCCCTTGCCGGCCTTGTCGAGCAGCACCGCGAGCACCAGCGCGACAGGCAGCTGGATCACCACGGAGAACGCGGCGAGCAGCAAATTGTTGCCCAGCGCCTTCCAGAACACGTCGTCCTGGGCCAGATGCAGCCAGTTCGCGACGCCGACGAAACGCGCGTCGCTGCCGAGCCCGTTCCAGTCGACCAGCGACAACCGGAAACTGTCGACCAGTGGATAAAGCAGGAACACGACCAACAGCAGGACCGACGGCGCCAGCAACAGCGCCGCGGTCAACCGGTGCGGCGACACGGGGCGCGCTTTCGCGCGCGTCGCGATCATCGCTGTCTCCACCATGACCTCCTTCACGGTTGGTTCCACTCGCCTATCGGCCCGCTTCCGCCTTTGCCGCGTCTTCCATCTGTTGCGCAGCCGCCTCGGGCGTCACCGACAGCCCCAGCAGCGCCTGCGAAATCTCCTTGTGCCGCTCGCCGAGACGCGGCGACAGTTCCTGGTCGTACCAGAGCTGGACGTTCGGCGCCTGCGCGACCAGTTCCTGCACGCGCTTCAGCAACGGGTCCGCGATGGTCAGGTTCTTCACCGGCGGGAGTCGCGCATCGGCCAGTTTCGCGCGGATCGATTCGTCGTCCGTCATCGTCCTGATCAGGCGGACCGCCGCGTCGCGCTCGGGACACTGCGTCGATACGCTCAGGTAACTGTCGCCGAGCGTCCCGACGAGATCGCGAACGTCGCCCTTGCCGCCCGGCATGCTGGGAAACGGAAAGAAGTCGAGCTTCTTGAAGAACGCGGGATTTTCCTTCTGGATGGTCGACGCTTCCCAGCTTCCCATCAGCTCCATCGCGGCCCGGCCGGCGTACAGCAGGCGGCGAGACGCGCCGATGTCGTAGTCGAGCCCGTTGTAGCCGGGCGCGAATGCGCCGGCCTTGACGAGTTGCTGAAGATACTTGCCGGCGCCGACGAACACCGGATCCGCGAAACTGCCGCCCTTCGCGCGCTCGACGGCGCGACGGAAAACATCCGGGCCGCCGAGCCGGTCGACCAGATACATGTAGTACATCGACCCGGGCCACTTGTTCTTGTTGGCCAGCGCGAACGGCGCGACCCCGTGAGACGTCAGCACCTTCACGACGTTCATCAGGTCGTCCCAGGTCGCGGGCGGCGCGAGGTTGTATTGCCGGAACAGATCCTTGTTGTAAAAGATCACGGCAGCCGCCGTGTTCTCCGCCGGAACGCCATAAATCTTGCCGTCGTAGGTGACGGCCTTCCACGACGCGGGCAGGAAGCGATCGCGATAGGCCGGATCCTTCTGCAGATAGGGCGTGAGGTCCACGACCTGGCCTGCCTTCACATACTCTCTCAGCGGCCCGCCGCCCCACGTGTCGAACACGCAGGGCGGCTGTCCCGCGCCGAACGCCACTTTCAGCTTCGCCTTGTAGGAATCGTTGAGAACGTGGGAATCCTCGACCTTGTAACCGGGGTTCTGTTTCTCGAACCGGTCGGCGGCTGCGCGTGCGGTTTTGGGCCCATTGCCCTCCGTCTGGTGATCCCATTCGACGATGACTTTCGCCGACTGCGCATGACCGACGCCGGCCCAGAGCGCCGACGCTGCCAACAGCGCCGTCGCGGCGCGCGAGATCCTTCGAACCTTGATCGAAAGCATCCACGTCTCCATCGTTGTAGGTATCGCCAACCGATAGTTAGCGTTAACGTTATCGGATGTTAGGTTTGATTCATCGGCATCGCCATCCGGGTATACCCATCGTCGGAGTCGCCGCCCGCCTGCGCCGGTCAATTCGCATGAAAATGGCCCGCTAGCCAGGCAGGAAGCGGCTCGAGCCGTATCGCTCGCATCGGTTCAATTCCTGATCCGCATGTGACCTGTTAGAATAAACAGGAAAAACCGGACGTTATCGCTATCATCCATTGCGGAACGCGTGGGGCCCGGATAACCCCCTTCACCGCACGACCTCGCCAATGAGCAAACAGAATCCCACTCTCGCCCATGTCGCGCGTATCGCGGGCGTGTCACAGATGACCGCATCGCGAGCGCTCAACGACCGCCCGGGCGTTTCGCAGGAAACGCGCGAGGAAATCTTGAGAGTCGCGGCGAACATCGGGTATGTCGTCAACCGCAGCGCGCAGAAGCTGTCCGGCGGACGCAATGGCATCATCGGCATCGTGACGCCCACGCTCGACAACGAATTCGTCGGTGAACTGATCATTGGCGTGGGGCGCGCCGCGCGGGTAGCCGGGTACGAGACCTTCGTGTACACGGTATTCGACGAAGACCGTCACTCGCATCAGTCCGTGCTCGGGTTGATGAAGCAGTTCACCGACGGCGTCGTCGCCATCCTGCCGCGCGATTCGATCTACTTCGACGCGCTCGCCGCCGCGAACGTCCCGGTCGTCGTCATCGATCAGCGCGGCGCGCTCGCCGGGTTTCCGTCCATCTCCGTCGACAACTATGGCGGCGCATTGCGCGCAGTCGAACATCTGGCGGAACTCGGGCATACGCGCGTCGCCTTCATCAGCGGCGACGAGTCCATCGAAGGCGTGCGCGACCGGCGGCGCGGCTATCTCGATGCGGTCGCCCGATTGCGTCTGGCCGACGATCCCGGCTTGATCGCGCAAGGCGATCTGTCACAGATGAAGGCGTTCGACGCGGCATCGCAATTGCTTGCGCTGCCGGCACGCCCGACCGCGATCTTCGCGGCGAACGACCTGAGTGCGTTCGGCGTCATCGCGGCGGCAAGGGAAATGGGCCTGAAAGTCCCGCACGACGTCTCCGTGATCGGCTTCGACGACATTCCGATGGCGTCGCAGGTTCATCCGCCGCTCACGACGATACGCCAACCGTTCGGGCCGATGGGACGCGCCGCGGTCAACACGTTGCTGGCACAGATCGACAGCGACGAATCGGTGGCCCCTCGCATCGTGCTGCCGGCCGAACTCGTCATTCGACAATCGACCGGCCCCGCGCACGGTGCGGTCGCGGCGAAAGCCTCGCCGTCGCGCAATCGCTCGGCCACTTGATCGACGAACGCGGCATCCGCCCCCGGCCGCGCACTACTCAACGCCCTGCAACGCGGCCCGTTCGCTCGCCGTGCGGCGCGACGGCAGCGTGCGCGGCACCAGGCTCGTCACCAGCACCGAGCCGACCACCAGCAGCCCCGCGACCACCGCGAACCCGGCATACGGCGCGCCGGTACGTGCGAACAGGATGCCGACCAGCCACGAACTGAACGCGCCGCCGAGCGAACCCAGCATGCTGATCACCGCGATGCCGGCCGCCGCCGCCCGGCCGGTCAGTTGGGCAGACGGAATCGTCCAGAACACGATCGGCACGGTGAACGCGCACAGCTGCGCGATCGCCAGCAACGCGACGGTGATTCCTACATGGCCGACCGAGAAGCGCAGCAGCAGCAGACTGCACGCGGTGACGAGCATGCAGGCCACCGTATGCCAGCGGCGCTCGCCGTATCGGTCGGAACTCCATGCGATCGCCACGTTGCCGATCATCGTGAAGACGGAAATCAATCCGGACAACCAACCGATTCCGGTGACGCTCGCGACCCCGGCCGCCTTCAGCACCGTGGGCGACCAGAACGTCACCGTCCCCATCCCGACGTAGACGCAAAAATAGATCGCCGCCAGCCCCAGCACGCGCGCATGGCGAACGATGTCGAGCACGCCCGCCCGGACATGGCCGACCACGGCCGACGCCCGCTCCGCGTCCAGATCGCGCAAGAGCGCCTGCCGGTCCGCAGGCGCCAGCCATGCCGCCCGTTCCGGCCGGTCGCTCAGCATCAGCGGCGCAACCAGCCCGAGCGCGATGGCCGGCAATCCCTCGATCAGGAACAGCCACTGCCATCCGCGCAACCCCATCGTGTCCTGCAGGTGCGCCATGATCCAGCCGGACAGCGGTCCGCCGATCATCCCCGCGACCGGAACGGCGAGCAGCAGCACGCTGTTGACGCGGGCGCGCACCCTATCCGGAAACCAGTACGACAGGTACAGGATCAGGCCCGGAAAGAAGCCGGCCTCGGCGGCGCCGAGCAGGAAGCGCACCACGTACAGCGACACGCTGCCGGTCACGAACATCTGCGCGACCGTGCACAGGCCCCACAGCACCATGATCCGCATCAGCGTGCGGCTCGCGCCGATGCGCGCCAGCAGCAGGTTGCTCGGCACCTCGAATGCGGCGTAACTGATGAAGAAGATGGCCGTCGCGGAGCCGAATACGGCTTCGCTCAAGCCGAGGTCCTGCAGGAACTGCAGCTTGGCGAACCCGATGTTGACGCGATCGATGAAGTTGACGACGTAGCAGACGAACAGAAACGGAATCACGCGCAGCGCGATCCGGCGATACAACAAGGCAGGGGGTGACTCGGACATGGACCGCTCCCGGTATGTGGACAGGCGTCACGAACAGGCGAGGCGTTGCGGGGTAATTATACAAATCCCGTATTTCGGGATTTATTGGTAGTTAACACGAGAGGATGCGTCGCGCGTAGCCTGGGCCATGACGTGAATCGGCATCCGACAGTTTTGTAAGAAAATACCGATCGTGCACGATCGTGTTGACCATGAAGCCCCCGTTACTCGGCAGCGCATGACGCCATGCGTAAACCCCACCGCAAAAAATAAATTTAATCCCTTATAATGAGATTTTAAAAAAATAGGGTTGTCAACGACATTTGTCTGTCGATATCGCCCGGCACCCGAATTTCTTTCGGTTTGGTTATGCGCCGTCACCTCCGCGGGCCGCTCGCTCGACAAACGCCACCGGACTTTTCGATCGCGTCACGCAGTGTTTTTTTCTGGATATGATCGTCGGCAGGACTGACCGCGTCGCACCGCGCGTTCGGAAAGCCATCCGGGCGGCGCGCGCACATGGCGCGATCGCGCTGCCCGCGCCGGCAGCATGAGCCGGCTTCGACCGGCATCGAATTTGAAACGGGATGCATTCGCCACGCCATGAACCTGCGCGCTGAAACACTGTGCTTCTCGGATGTGTTCCTCCATTCCCAGGCGATCGTGAACTGGTCGCAGCACTACGACCAGATCAGTCCGGGCACCGCGACGACCACGCTGCGCCAGGTCGCCGGCCAGCGTTTTCACGTCTTTCGCGAACGCATCAACCAGCGCGTGATGCAGCACGGCCTCGCGCCGCGCGACCGACTCTGCTTCGCGCTGCCGATCGCCAGTGCGGTCGCGCCCGTGGTCCAGGGGCGCACCGTCGAGCGGCCGAGCCTGCTGACGCTGCGCGGCGGCGAGGAATTCGTCGCCCACCTGCCGTGCGACACCGAGGTGCTCGCGTTCACAATCGACCGCACGCTCGCGGCCGATCGCGAGGTGGACGAACTCGCGAACCTTCCCGCACGTTTCCTGAAGCAGCCGGTGCTGCCGATCTCGCCCGCGCGCTACCGCAACGCGCTGGACGGCCTCGAACGCGTGCTCGGCCAGGCGCTCGACAGCGGTTCGCTCACCGCGCGCGATGCGTTCGACGAACGCGTGCTCGCGCACAGTCTGGTCGGCATCCTGCTCGACCTCGTGCAGCCCGACGACCCGGATGCCGGTGCGCTGCCGTCGGCGTCGACGCAAAGCTACATCGTGCGCCGCAGCCAGGAAATCGCGCTGGAATCCGACGACGTACCGACGGTCATCGATCTCTGTCATCACCTGCGGATCAGCCGCCGCACGCTGCAATACAGCTTTCAGAACGTGGTCGGCACCACGCCGACCGCCTATCTCCGCTCGATCCGGCTGAACGCCGTGCGCCGCTTCCTGATGACGACGCCCGACACGATGCGGATCGGCGACGCGGCGGCGCAATTCGGCTTTTGCCACTTCGGACGCTTCTCCGCGTACTACCAGCAGCATTTCCACGAACTGCCGTCGCACACGCCGCGCCTGAGCTGAGCCCGCGACCAACGCATCGCGGCGTCGCATCCGGGTAATCCCCTGCCGCGCCCGCGCATGCGGATTGCCGATTACGGACAACGCCCGTTTTTTCGGCACCGTAAATTTTGTCGTCGGCCTTGCTCGCATGCGCGCTGCACCGCATCGAGCGGCCGTCCAAGCGCATACCTGTGTCGTCGGCGGAGGTCGGCATCGATTGCCGGCTCGTCAGGATCGGCGCGCGGCACGGGGATATCGATCAGGCATGCCGGTGTCGACTCCTGACGGACGAGCCGGCCAGCGGGACCCAATCATGAACGAATCGTCACCCCGGTCCGAAGCGGGGCTCAGCAAGAACGCCGTCGGACTCTCCCACATCGTCTTCTTCGTCGTCGCCGCGGCCGCGCCGCTCACCGCGATGGTCGGCGCGACGCCCGCGGCATTCTCGCTCGGCAACGGCCCCGGCGTGCCCGGCGTATTCGTGCTGGCCGGCGTCATGTACCTGATCTTCAGCATCGGCTATGCGGCGATGAGCCGACACATCTCCAACGCGGGCGCGTTCTACGCGTACATCGCGAACGGGCTCGGACGCCCCGCCGGCGTAGGCGGCGCGTTCGTCGCGATCGTCGCGTACAACGCGGTGCAGATCGCGATCTACTGCATGTTCGGCTTCTTTCTGAACGACAGCATCCAGCGGCACTACGGCGTCGACGTGCCCTGGTGGGCGTTCGCGCTCGCGTGCGTGGTCGCGGTCCACTTCTGCGGCGCGCGGCGCATCGAGTTCAGCGGCCGGCTGCTCGGCATGCTGATGATCGGCGAAATCGCGATCGTGATGCTGCTCGATCTCGCGATCGTCGTGCACGGCGCGAGCGCCGACGGCTTCAGCGCGAAACCGTTCAGCCCCGCGATGGTGTTCGCGCCCGGGCTCGGCACCGCGCTCGTGTTCGTGCTCGGCTCGTACATGGGCTTCGAGGCGACCGCGATCTTCTCCGAGGAGGCGCGCGACCCGAAGCGCACGATTCCGCGCGCCACCTACCTCGCCGTGATCCTCATCATGGCGTTCTACGCGCTGTCGTCGTGGGCGATCGTCGAGGCGTGGGGCGAGCGCGCGATCGCCGCGCAGGCCGCGCGCGATCCGGCCAATCTGTGGTTTGCCGTCAGCGGCCGGCTGCTCGGCAGCATCGCGACGGACGCGATGAACGTGCTGCTCGTCACGAGCCTGTTCGCGGCCATCCTGTCGTTCCACAACACGATCACGCGCTATTTCTACGCGATGGGCCGCGAACGCGTGCTGTGGCGCAAGCTCGGCCATACGTGCCCCGTGCATCGTTGCCCGGACGTCGCCGGCAAGGTGCAGACGCTGATCGCGCTCGCGGCCCTCGCCGGGTCGGCCGCGTTCCGCCTCGACCCGTTCGCGGTCGTGTTCTCGTGGATGAGCGCGCTGGCCACGATCGGCATCATCGCGGTGCAGATCCTCGTGGCGGCATCGGTGATCGCGTTCTTCGCGCGCGATCACCGCGACGCCGGCGTCGTGCACCGCCTGATCGCGCCGCTCGTCAGCGTGATCGCGCTCGGCGCGTGCCTCGTGCTCGTCGTGCGCAACCTGTCCGTGCTGAGCGGATCGGACTCGACCTTCGTCGCGATGTTTCCGTATTTCCTCGTCGCCGTCGGTGCGCTCGGCATCCGCGCCGCGCTGCGGTTGAAGCGCAGCGACCCGGACCTGTATCGCGAACTCGGGCGCGCCGCCCAGTAGCCGCCGACCGGACGGTGTCGCGCCGCACCGTCGTCTCGTTGTTCACTCCCCGAGCATTCCCCGCTGCCGACGCGATTCTCGATGCGTCGCGCCGGCACGGGTATTCCCTATCCCGATCGCGCCGCAACGATTGCCGATAGCGGACAAGGCGCGCGTTTTCATCGACATACAGTGAATGCGACGTCGAAGCCGAACCGCGGGTATCGCCCTCACCCGTTCGGCCCGACGATTCGCCCCTGGGAAACACGGAACACGACGATGAAAATTCAGAACCTGATCGACGGCAGGCATTGCGACGCAGCGGCCGGCCGTACCTTCGAAAAGCTGGCGCCGGCGACCGGCGACTATGTTGCCGCCGTGCCCGCATCGACCGCCGAAGACGTCGATCGCGCGGTGCGTGCCGCGCACGCCGCGCTGCACGGCGACGCGTGGGCCCGCGCGGGCGGCTCGGCCCGCGCGCGCTGGCTGCTTCGGCTGGCGGACCTGGTCGAGCGCGACCGCGACGCACTGGCGGAATGCCTGGCCGTCGAACAAGGGCGCCCGCTTGCCGAGATGCGGATGATGGGCCTGCCGATGTGCATCGACACGCTGCGCTATTTCGCCGGCTGGGCCGACAAGCTCGAGGGCCGCACGATTCCGACCGACGGCTTCATGGGCCGCCCGACGCTCAGCTACACGCGGCGCGCGCCGGTGGGCGTCGCCGGTCAGATCATCCCGTGGAACGCGCCGTTGATGATCGCGGTGTGGAAGCTCGCGCCGGCGCTCGCGGCCGGCTGCCCGGTGGTCATCAAGCCGTCGGAGGACACGCCGCTGGCCGTCGCCCGGCTCGGCGAACTCGTCTGCGAAGCCGGCCTGCCCGCCGGGGTCGTCAACATCGTCCACGGCGTCGGCGCGGAAGTCGGCGCCGCGCTGGTCGCGCACCCGCTCGTGAACAAGATCAGTTTCACCGGCAGCACCGAGGTCGGCCGCGCGATCGCGGGCGTGGCAGCGAAGACCTTCAAGCGCGTCACGCTCGAACTCGGCGGCAAGGCCGCGCAGATCGTGTTCGCGGATGCCGATCTCGACCGGGCGATTCCGTCGCTGATGGCCGGCATGTTCGCGAACCAGGGGCAGACGTGCGCGGCCGGCTCGCGCGTGCTCGCGCACCGCTCGATCGCGCAGGCACTCGAAGAACGGCTTGCCGACGCAGCTCGCGCGATGCGCGTCGGTCCGCCGTCGGAGCCCGGCGTGCAGATGGGTGCGCTGATCAACCCGCGCCACCTCGCGCGCGTCCGCGCGCTCGTCGACGGCGCGCTCGCCGAAGGCGCGGTGATGCTCGCCGGCGACGAACAGGTGCCGCCGCGCGGCTGCTTCATGCGCCCGACGATTCTGGGCGGCGTTCATCCGGGCATGCGGATCGCCCGCGACGAGGTGTTCGGCCCGGTCGGCATGGTGATGCCGTTCGAGACCGAGGACGACGCCGTTCGCATCGCCAACGACACGCCGTTCGGCCTGTCCGCTTCCGTGTGGACGCAGGACGTCGGCACCGCGCACCGCGTCGCCGAACGGCTCGACGTCGGCGCGGTCGCGATCAATGCGTGGAGCCCGATCGACGCGCGCCTGCCGTGGGGCGGCACCAAGCAAAGCGGGATCGGGCGCGACCTGTCGAAGGCCGCGCTCGATTCGTACCTCGAGGAAAAGATCGTCACCGCAGCCCTGTGACCCGACGGCGCACACCGCGCCCCAACCCTGTTCAAGTACTTCGCAAGAGAGACGAGAGACACCATGGACTATCAAAAGCGTGAAAAACGATTCTGGCACCCGATGAGCTCGGCGGCCGCCGGACATACGACCCCCACCGTGATCATCGAGCGCGGCGACGGCAACTACGTGTACGACGTCGACGGCCACCGCATGCTCGACGGCGTCGGCGGACTGTGGAACGTCAACGTCGGCCACAACCGGCCGGAAGTGAAAAGCGCGATCGCGCGGCAGATGGATGAACTCTCGTACTACCAGACCTTCGACGGCGTCGCCCATCCGCGCGTCTACGATCTGGCCGACCGCCTGTGCGCGATGTTCGCGCAGGAAGACATGCAGCGGGTGATGTTCGGCAGCGGCGGCTCCGACGCGATCGAGACCGCGCTCAAGATGGCGCGACAGTACTGGGTCGCCGCGGGCGAGCCGTCGCGCACGAAATTCCTGTCGCTGCGCAACGGCTATCACGGCGTGCATATGGGCGGCACGTCGATCGGCGGCAACGGCGTCTACCATTACAATCATGGCCCGCTGCTGCCCGGCTGCGTGCTGCTCGACACGCCTTGGCTCTATCGCAATCCGTGGAATTGCGACGATCCGCAACAACTCGTCGAGCACTGCATCCGGCAGCTCGAGGAAACGATCGCGTTCCACGGCCCGCAGACCATCGCCGCGTTCGTCGCCGAACCGGTGCAGGGCGCCGGCGGCCTGATCGTCCCGCCGGCCGATTACTGGGCGCGCGTGCGGGCCGTGTGCGACCGTAACGGCATCCTGCTGATCGCGGACGAGGTGGTCACCGGCTTCGGCCGCACCGGCAGCCTGCTCGGCAGCCGCGGCTGGGGCGTCGCCGCCGACATCCTGTGCGTCGCCAAGGGCATTTCCGCCGGCTACGTGCCGCTCGGCGCGACGCTGTACAACGGGCGCATCGCCGACGCGATCGAACATGGCGCGGGCTTCTCGCACGTGGTCATGCACGGCTATACGTACAGCGGGCATCCGCTCGCGTGCGCCGCGTCGCTCGCGGTGCTCGACATCGTCGAGGCCGAGGATCTGCCGGGCAATGCGGCGCGGGTCGGCCAGCGCCTGCTCGAGCAATTGCTGCCGCTGAAGGCCGACTTCGAGACCGTCGGCGACGTCCGCGGCAAGGGGTTGATGCTGGCGCTCGATCTGGTGACCGACAAGGCCAGCCGCACGCCGCTCGATCCGGGCAAGGGGTTCGCCGCCCGCGTGGCCGATGCCGCGCGCCGGCGCGGCGTGCTGGTGCGGGCGATCGCGAACAAGGTGGTGATGTCGCCGCCGCTGACGTTGCAGCCAGGCGAAGCCGACTTCATGGCCGTGACGCTGCGCGAGGCATTGCAGGAGTGCTGCGCGGATTCGCGCGCGATCGCCTGACCGCGCGAAACAGCCCGGCGCACGGATTTTTCGCCGAAGGTCCGTGCGCGTCGCCATCCGGCCTCGGTTCGACGAAGATCGCCGCGGGACGTCGAAGTCGACGATCGGCCTCCCGCCTGTCGCAATGTCGTTTCAAAGGAAGACAAGTCAAATGGACAACCAGGTCGTTGCTTTCTCGGTGGAGAAATACCCGCTCGCGCTTCGGCTGCTGCACTGGGTCAGGGCGATCCTGATCGGCGCGCAGCTGTGGACCGGCTGGACGATGGTCCGGCTCGACGACAACCTGCCGGCCAAGTTCGATTGGTACTACCCGACGCACAAGGAGTTCGGCGTGCTCACGCTGCTGGTGGTCGTCACGCAACTGGCGATTCGGTCTATGAAGCCGTTGCCGCCGCTGCCTTCCACGCTGCCGACGCTCGATCGCACGCTAGCCAAGATCGGCCACTATCTGCTGTATGCGCTCGCGATCATCGTGCCGCTGATGGGCTATTCGATGTCCAGCACGTATACGCAGAGCGACGGCGTGCCGTTCTTCTTTTTCCGCGTACCCGAGTTGCTGCCGAAGAACGACCATTGGTTCGAGGCGTTTCAATGGCTGCACAAAACGCTCGCCTATACGTTGCTCGCGCTCATCGTACTGCATGTGCTTGGCGCGCTGAAACACCGGTTCTTCGACCGCAACCCGGAAAACGACGTGCTGCGGCGGATGCTGTAACGCCGCCGCCACGCGGAACCGCGCGCCCGGCGCGGTTCCTCATTCGCTCCGCCCGATCGCGGCGGGCCCCTTTTCTTCGCATTTCATATTTCGTTTTACTAACGACAAGCGGACCCGCTACACGCGTCCGGTGCTGACGCATGCCGTCGGAAACCGCGCCGCGCCGCGTGTGCCGCCCACACCTGGAGATCGACGATGAAGAAGATGATAGCGGCCGTATCGGCCGCGAGCGCGATGGGATTCGGCCTGACAGCCCATGCGCAAAGCACCGTGACGCTGTACGGCCTGATCGACGAAGGCGTCAACTTCACGAGCAACGCGGGCGGCAGCAAGGCGTACCAGATGGTCAGCGGCGATACCGTCGGCAGCAACTGGGGGCTGAAAGGCACCGAGGATCTCGGCGGCGGGCTCAGAGCGCTGTTCCAGCTCGAGAACGGCTTCAACGCGAGCACCGGCGCGCTCGGCGTGACGTCGCGGATGTTCGGCCGGCAAGCCTACGTCGGGCTCGATTCCGACCGGTTCGGCACGCTGACGTTCGGCCGCCAGTACGATCCCACGCTCGACATGTGGAGCCCGTTCACGGCCACCGGCAACTGGCTCGGCGACTTCGGCGCGCACCCGTACGACAACGACAACGCCGACTGGGACTACCGCATCCAGAACAGCGTCAAGTACGTGTCGCCCTCCTACGCCGGCTTCAAGGGCGAAGTGCTCTACGGGCTCGCGAATCAGGCGGGCGGCTTCGCCCGCAATCGCGTCTATAGCGCCGCCGTGCAGTACCAGGCCGGCGCGTTCTCCGCCGCCGTCGCGTACCTGAAGGCCAACAACGGCGGCGCAACCACGGGCGGGGCGTTGTCGAGCGACGACACGGTTTTCAGCGGCCGCTCGCAGCAGAACATCGATGCCGGCATGTCGTACAAGTTCAGCGACAAGCTGACGCTGTCCGCCGCGTACTCGCACGTCGACGTGACCAACCCCGAGTCGAATCTGTACTTCGCGAACCAGCCGGCCGCAGGCTCGCAGCACGCGTGGAAGTTCGACAACTTCGAGGTCAACGGCCAGTATTTCTTCCGGCCGGACCTCTGGCTCGGCGCCGCCTATGCCTACACGCATGCGCATGTCGCGACGGCGGCAGGCGATGCGTCGCCGAGCTGGCATCAGATGTCGATGATGCTCGACTACGATCTGAGCAAGCGGACCTCGACGTACATCCAGGGAGCGTACCAGCATGCAACCGGCCATACCGGCACCGACTTCGACTACGCGCACGTGCTGGGCACGGCCGGACAGTCGTCGGGCCGCAACCAGTTGGCGTTGCGCGTCGGAATGATGCATCGGTTCTGAACTCGGCGGAACAACACGGGCTCGCGCGCGGCATACGCGGCAGCCCGTGTTCCTCGCGCGTCGTCAGAACTGATGCCGCAGCCCGAGCCGAACCGCGGTCTGCGTCGAGCCGGACGCCGCCCCGCCGAGCGCCGCCTCGACCTGCGCGCCATACGCACTGTCGTGCCCGCGTGCGAATACCGCGTAAAGGCCGGACCGCTTCGACAGCGAATAGTCGACGCTCAACGTGATCTGGTTGGCCGAGCCGATGTCGCCGCCGCGCTGCTGGTACTGGAAGCCGCCGCCCAGCTGCAACGCCGGCATGACCGCATAGGTCAACCCGGCGTCATACGTGGTGGCCCGCAGCGGCGCGGCGGCGCTGATCCGCACGTCCGACACCATGCCGAAGACACGATACGGCCCGACGTTGTAGCCTGCGCCGCCCGAGACATTGCGCAGATTGCCTCCCACCGTCACGTCGTGCTGGCCGAAATAAGCGAGCGCGGCGCTGAACGCGCCTTGCGTGTACGACAGCATCGCGCTTTGCACACTGCTGCGTGCGACCGTGCCGGGCACGTTGCCGAACCCCCATAGGCCGCCGAACGACAATCCGCCGAATGTCGGGCTCACGTACTTCACCGCATTGTTCACCTGGACGCCCCATACGCGGTTGTCGAGCGCGCCGCCCGCCGACGCGTTCGCGGGCAAGCCCCACGCGAGCAGGCCGGCCGGCGTGTTCGCACCGATCGCGAAAGCCGGCATCAGATCGCCGACGAAATCGAACTGGCGCCCGAGCGTCACGGCCCCCCAGTCGCCGCCGAGCCCGACGTACGCTTGCGAACTGAATGCGGAGCCCGGCACGGTCAGCGCACCGTCGGACGTCTGGAATTGGCTTTCGAGCCGGAAGACCGCATAGCTGGCGCCGCCGAGATCCTCCCTGCCCGTCAGGCCCCACACGTCGTTGCGCGACACGCCGGCCTGCAACGCGATCTGACGTCCGCCGCGCGGGGCGGACGCCACGTCGCTCGTATAGGTCACACCCGTGTCCAGCGAACCGTAGAGCGTCACGCTCGATTGCGCGAACGCCGGTGCGACGGCACCGCAGCCGCACCATGCCACCATCCGGAACCACCGTTTCATCTGCTTCTCCTCATCGAATTTTCCCGGACGATGCACGCGTGAACCGGCCGGCGCGGCAGCAACATCGATCCAGTGCGATTTCATTTTCTAAAATAGGAATCCATATCAATAGATGGCGAAGCGAGCCACGTCGATGCGCCGGCATCGCGTACCACACAAGCATCGATGCGGTTCCCCGTTGCCGCCCGCACGACTTAAGTTAGACTACGGCCTGTCGCCTGCGGCGCTGCATGCCGTGCCGCAGCGCGGCAACCCGAAACCGCATTCGCCCTTCGCGTTCCCTAGCCGCAAGCCGCCTGATCCCGGATTACGTCATGTCGAGCCTCACCAAAATGCTGTCCATCCTCGACGTCTTCTCTTCGTCGGCGACGTCGATGACCGCCGAGGAAATCGCCGAACACATGGGTTTTTCGCGCACCACGTGCTATCGCTACGTGAAGGAACTGGCCTCCGTCGGCCTGCTCGTCGGCACCAACGGCCGCTATACGCTGGGCCCGCGCATCATCCATCTCGACTACAACATGCGGCAGTCGGACCCGACGCTGACCGCCGCGAAGCCCGTGATCCAGAAGCTGGTCCAGGTCACTGGCGGCGACGCGCTCGTGTCGACGCTGTTCGACGAGCAGATCATCAACGTGATGCACGAAACCGGCGCCGAGAACCTGCAACTCGGTTTCGGCCGCGGCCGCATCATGCCGCTGTTCCAGGGCGCGTCGTCGAAAGTGATCGTCGCCGCGATGTCGCGCGCGCGGCTGAAGCGCCTGCACGAACGCCACAACGCCGAGCTCGGCGAGTTCGCGAGCGACTGGACGCAGTTCTGGCGCGCGTGCCAGCAGATCGTCGACGCGGGATACTGGATCTCGCGCGGCGAACTCGATGAAGGGTTCGTCGGCATCGCCGCACCGATTCGCACGGCCAGCAGCGGCGAGGTCAACAGCAGCCTGTCGCTGGTCTTTCGCGCCGAGCACTTCGCGCTGTTCGACGAGCACGTGCTCGGCAAGCTGCTGATCGACGCCACCGCCCAGATCGGCGACGCGACCTGAGCATGCGACCGTCGTCGCGCGCGACGGTCGACCGACATCCGGTCAGTTCATCTGCGTGATGAATTTGGTGACCAGATAGCCGTCGAACGTCTCCATTCCGCCCTCGCTGCCGAAGCCGCTGTCCTTCACGCCGCCGAACGGAATCTCCGCCGGCCCCATCCCGAAGTGATTGATGTTGACCATGCCGGCTTCGAGCGCGCGGCCGATCCGGTGCGCATCGCGCGCCGACGTCGTGAACGCGTACGACGCAAGACCGAACGGCAAGCGGTTCGCTTCGTCGAGCGCATCGTCGAGCGCGTCGAACGGCACGATCCCGACGATCGGGCCGAACGGCTCCTCGTTCATCAGCCGCGTGTCGCGCGCCGGGCCCAGTACGACCGTCGGCGCGAAGTAGTGCCCTGGTCCGGCCACGCGCGTCCCGCCGCATGCGATTTCCGCCCCTTTCGTCTTCGCGTCGGCAACGAACGCGTCGATCTCGGATACGCGCCGCGCGTGCGCAAGCGGCCCCATCGTGGTCGCCTCTTCCAGCCCGTAGCCGACGCGAATCTTGCCGACCGCCTCGAGATACGCGGCGACGAACCGGTCGAACACCGGGCGTTGCACGAAGAACCGCGTCGGCGACACGCAAACCTGCCCGGCATTGCGAAACTTGTACGCGGCCAGCATCGTCGCGGCGCGGTCGATATCGGCGTCCGCACAGACCAGCACCGGCGCATGCCCGCCCAGCTCCATGGTCACGCGCTTCATGTGCGACGCGGCGAGCGCCGCCAGTTGCTTGCCGACCGGCACCGAACCCGTGAACGAGATCTTGCGCACGAGCGGCGACTCGATCAGTTGCCTCGACACATCGGCCGGCACGCCCCAGACGATGTTCAGGCAACCCGCGGGCAAGCCGGCATCGTGAAAGATGCGCGCGAGCGCGACGATCGCGCTCGGCGATTCCTCCGGCCCTTTCAGCACCAGCGTGCAGCCCGACGCAAGCGCGGCCGCGATCTTGTGCATCGCCTGGCTGAACGGAAAATTCCACGGCGAGAACGCCGCGCACACGCCGATCGGTTCGCGCAACACCGTCTGCGCGACGTCCGGCGAGCGCGACGGCACGACGCGGCCATAGGTGCGACGCCCCTCCTCCGCATGCCATTCGAGCTGCTCGGCGGACGACACGACCTCGGCGATCGCCTCGCGAAGCGGCTTGCCCTGATCCATCGTGATGTGACGGCCAATCGCCGGCGCACGCTCGCGCACCAGCGCAGCCGCGCGGCGCAGGATGTCCGAGCGCGCGAGCGGCGACTCGCGGCGCCACGTCGCGAACGCACGATGCGCGGCGCGCACCGCGGCATCGATATCGTCCGGCGTCGCATGCGGCAAGTCGCCGAGCACGCAGCCGGTTCCCGGATCGAGAACCAGCTGCGTGCGCCGGCCATCGGCTTGAAGGAACCGGCCGTCGATATACAGATGGAGCGACGCGTAGTCGCGTTGCGCACCAGGCGTCATGCGGGAAGTCAGCGGCGTAAACGGGATCAAGACGGATACCTCGGTAGAGACTGTACGATGGGCCGGACATGCAACGAACGCGCATCACGCAGCCGATGGCGGTGCGCGCAGCAGACCGCCGATTTCCTGTCGGAGAATCTGGTTTTCCTGCCGGACGAGCAGATGCCGGACCTTGCCGCGAAACGTCCTGAAGTCGGGATCGGCCATCAGCACGGCACGGCGCCGCGCCCGATCGTCGAGCGAATCGAACGCCCACAGATAGACGAGCTGGTTCAGCACTCCGACTTCCGTCGCGAAACAGCCGACCATCGTGCCAAGCGCGTGCTCCTGCGGCGCGCGGCCGCACTCCGCATAGAGCCGCAGATACTCGGCGACGCCGCCCGGCACCAGCGTGTACGTGCGTTGCTCAACAAACATCCGCGGTCTCCCGTTGTCGCGGCGCAAACGCCTGGAACGCCGCGGTCACGCCTGCGATGCCGGCGGCATCCGTTTGCGCGGCCACGTAGCGATCGGGGCGCACGATCACGAGCGGGCCGCGATGCCGGTCGAACCATGCCGCCAGCGCGTTGTCGACATCCTCGACGCACACGCTGCCGTGGGCGCTCGTCACGCGCCGTGCGCGGCCCGTCCCGCTGCGCGAGCGGTTGACCTGAACGAAGGTCGCGCCCAGCGCCGTCCAGTACGCGCGATCGTCGTCGCTCAGGCACGCCTGCGGATCGCATTGCCAGCCAACGATCGAAAACCATGGGCCGAGCACGTCGTCAAGCTTGCGGCGCACGCCGTCGGCCGTTTCGACGTCGGGCTGCGCGATCATCCTGCCCGCCGCGTCGCCCGGCGCGCCCGGCAGCACGACGCCGCGCGTATAGCTCGGCATCGGCTTGAAGCGCATCTGCAGCACGTAGTCCTTCAGGCCCGGCGCATACCGCGCGAGCCCGAGGAACCGGTCGCGCAGAAACGCGACGACCCGGTTGGTCGGCATCAGCATCGCACCGAACGTGTCCGCGAGATCGATCATCGCCTTCGCGTGGTCGCGGCGCTCCGATTCGTAAGTAGGGATCACGCCGGGATCGAGCGTGCCGTTCACGACGCCCGCCAGTTTCCACGCGAGATTGCCGACGTCGCGCAAACCCGCATTCAGGCCCTGGCCGATCCACGGCGGGCTCAGGTGGGCGGCGTCGCCGACGAGCGCCACGCGGCCCGCCACGAAGCGGTCGGCCACGCGAGAATGGTGCGTATAGGTCCGCGCGCGCACGATCTCGATACGATCGACGTCGTCGACGTACGGCGCGATCAGCGCACGGATCGATTCCGGCCGCGCGATCGCGTCGGCGTCCTCGTGCGGGAATACGAGAAACTCCCAGCGCCGGAAGTCGAACGGCAGATAGATGCACACGTTCGGGCGGCGCGGGTCGCAGTTCAGCGCCGTGCACGGCTGGTCGAGCCCGGCGTTCTTCACGTCGACCACGACCCATTTGATCGGGTGCGTCGTGCCGGCCAGCTTGATGCCGAGCCAGTCGCGCATCGGGCTGCGTCCGCCGTCGGCCGCCACCACGTAGTCGGCGTCGAGCGCATACTGCCGGCCGTCCGCGTCGCGCACCTGCAACGTGACGCAGCGGTCGTCCTGTTCGACGCCGACCACTTCCTCGCCGGTCCACAGCGAGACGTGCGGATAGCGCGCCAGCCCGGCGCGCAGCGTGTGTTCGGCCAGTTGCTGCATGAAGATGTTGCGCCGCCACCAACCGAATTCGCGTATCGACGGGCGGATGTCGGCGAAGCATTCGCCATTGGCCTTGAACATGCGCAGCGGCACGTTCTGAATGATGTCGCGGCTCAGTTCGTCGGCGAGCCCCGCGGTCTGAAACATCCGCAACGCTTCGTCGTCGATGCCGACCGCGCGCGGAAAATCGACGACGTCCGCCGCCTTCTCGATGATCACCGTCGCGACGCCGTAAAGGCCCAGCAGATTCGCCATCGCGACGCCGTTCGGCCCCGCGCCGACGATCGCGACCGACGTCCGGTTCCGGTTGTTCGCTTTCATTCGCCCAGGCCTCCGCTGCGCCATTCAGGATCCTCGAGACGATCGAGCCACGACCGCAATGCGCGATTGAACGCATCGGGTTGATCGTCGTGCACGTAATGCGTCGCGCCGGGAATGTCGATCCGCTCGATTTCCGCATTGGCGGCCGCCATTTCGGCCGCCACGTCCGCGGACAGGAAATCCGAGTCGCCGCCGCGCACCAGCAACGTCGGCACGTGCAGGTTGAGGATCAACGGCCACAGATGGACGAGCTGCTCCGGCGTCGCGGCCAGCCGTGCGGCCGCGATCCCTTGCGCGTCGTGCCGCCAGACGATCCGGCCGGGCTCGCCTTCTTTCAGCGAATGCGCGATGCGCGAATCGAGCGCGGATTCCGCGATGTTCGGCCGCTGGCGCCGCCAGAACGCGCGTGCGTCGTCCCACGACGCGAACGCGTCCGGCGTTTCCTGCAGCTCGCGCTTGATGCGCTCGGAACCCGGCGAGCCGGCCGACGCGCCGGGGCCCATGTCCTCGATCGCAAGGCCCACGAGCCGTTCCGGCTGCGCCGCCGCGTAGACGAATGCATTGGCGCCGCCCATCGAGTGCCCGACCAGCACGAATCGTCGCAGGCCGAGCGCGCGAACCAATGCGTCGAGATCGCGCACGTAGGCCGCCGCGTAGTAGTCGCGCCGCGGGTCCCAATCGCTGAGCCCGCGCCCGCGCTGATCGAGCGCGACGACCCGGTAGCGGTCGGCCAGCGCAGCGGCGACGGGCGCCCAGGTATGCGCGTAACTGCGCAGGCCGTGCAGCATCACCACGGTCGGCGCATCGTCGCGCCCCCAGCTCACGTAGTGCAGCCGCAGTCCATCGTTGTCGATCCATCCATCGTTGACGGACGCCGTGTTCATCATCTGCTCCTCGCCCGACATGCGCGCTCAGACCAGACCGTCGCGACCGACGATCTCGCTCGCCTTCAGCCCACCGAGCCGCGCATGCAGCCGGCCGCGTGTCGCGAACGCGAAGATCACCAGTACTTCGTCGTCGTTCGGCGCATCGGGAAACAGGCACGTCACCGTGTCGTAGTGCGAGCGCACGTAGAGCGCATCCTTGTGCGCGAGCGGCACGTCGATCACCGTGTTGATCGGGCCGCGCTTGCCGCTCGACGGCACCCACGATTTGCCACCGCCCAGCGCCGCGCGGATCGGCTCCGCGAAGATCGACGTGAGGAACGCGTTGCCGTGTTCGTATTCGCCCGCCGAGCCGACCAGGCACGCCTTGCCGTAGCTCTCGATCGCGCGGCCGTCGGCGAGCGATTCGATGCGTCGCGCAAACTCCTTGCCGAGCGCGGGCGACGGACGCACGAGATCGTCGAGGTTTTCGCTGAATCGCCCTGCGTACGGGTTGTGAACGGCCGCGGCGATCACGATCTTGCGCAACGGCTCGCCGTCGGCAAGCTGGCCGGTTTCGTTCGCGAGCGAATCCTCGATCTGCGTGTACCACTTGCGGATATGAAAGCCTTCGAAATTGGCGGTCTTGCTCATTTGCATTCCTATATAAAACGTCGATGATGCGGATGGAAAGGCGGTGCGTCAGTCGAATAGCGGTTCGAGCTGGACGGGATCGCTCGGCGCGTTGTATCGATGCAGCACGCGCTTGCCCTCTTCGTCGTCCGTGACCATTTCGCAGAAGAATTCCAGCCGGTTGCCGTCCGGGTCCGTGAAATACACGCCGATCCCGACCTTGTGATCGGTGATCTTGACGATCGGCGCGTCGCGGCGAATCAGCATCCCGTACAGGCGGCGCAATTCGGTCAGCCCGCCCGCGATTTCGAGGCCGTAATGCTGCAGGCCGATCGTGCCGAGTTCCGCATCGGATGCCGCGCGAATCAGCGCGATGTCGTGGTGCTTCTGGCCGAACGACATGAACACCCACTGCTCGCCGCGCGCGGTTTCCGTCATGCCGAGCACCTCGGCATACCAGGTGCTCGAGCGAACGGGATCGCGCACGAACAGCGACAGGTGGGTGCGCTGCACGCGCGGCGTCGGTAGCGGCAGGCCGCTCGCGTTCGCACGTTCGGCGCGTTGGCGGATATCGGACGGTGTCATCGTTCGCTCCGCTCAGTGGGTCGACTGCGCGTGGGCGGCCAGCGGCGCCTCGAACGGCGTCCATGCCACCGCCGTGATCTCGCTGAAATCGCGCCATTCCTTGGTCCAGTTCCGGCCGCCGTCGCGCGAGCGGAACAGGTGCCCGTACTTGGTGCCCGCATACACGAGCGCCGGCCGGGCCGCATGCACGCCGAACGCCCAGAACGTGGAGTTCGGCGGCGTGTGCAGATCCGTCTCGTGCCACGCGTGGCCGCGATCGGTCGAGCGGTAGATGCGGCTGCGGCTGCCCGGCGTGCCGTCGCCGATCGCCATCAGCAGGTCGCCTTCCGGCTCCGGCAGTTGCACGACGGTGCGCGTGTAGTACAGCCCGTCGAAGCGGTCGCGCGACAGCTTGCCGTCCCACGTCACGCCGTCGTCCTCGCTCACGTACACCGCGTTGACCGTCAGCAGCACCGTGGTCTTCTGCCGGCCTTGCGCGGCGGACAGCACGGCGATCGCATGAATGTCGCTGTTGCGGATCGCGGTGCCGGGGCCGTCCACGCGCGCCCAGCTCGCGCCGGCATCGCGGCTGCGCCACGCGCCGCCCTCCTCCACGCCGTACCAGACGTTGCGGCTGTCTTCCGGGTCCACGCAGATCGTCAGCAGCCGCGGACGATTGACGCCCGAGCAAAACTCCGGAAACTCGGGCGCCGTTCGCGCCCAGGTCACGCCCGCGTCGTTCGACTTGTAAAGCGCGGCGCGCGACGGCGCGCCGGTGCCCGCATAGAGCACGGCCGGGTTGGCCGGATCGATCGCGATCGACCACACCGTCTGCCCGTTCAGCAGGTTCTCGGGCCGAAACCAGTGCGCGCCGCCATCGTCGCTGATGCACAGCCCCGAATCGGCGCCGGCATAGACGCGCGACGGCGTCGCCGGGCACACCGCGAGCGCGCGCACGATGCCGTCGAACTCGATCGGTTCGGCAAGCCCGAGGCGATGCCAGGTCTCGCCGTCGTCGTTCGAGCGCAGGATGCCTTGCCCGGCGGTGGCGACCAGTACGGTTGCGGTCATGAAGTGCTCCTTGTGTCAGAGAAAAATGCCGCGCGTGAGCCCACCGTCGCAGCCGATCGACTCGCCGGTGATCGAGCCGGACTTCGGCGACGCGAGAAACGCGACGATCCACCCCATTTCTTCCGGCTGCAGCACGCGGCGGATCGGCGTGACCTTCACGTAGTTGGCCTCGACTTCCGCGGCCGTGAGCCCCTGCTTCTGCGCTTCCTTCTCGTAGAGCTCATGGATGTGCGGCGTCTCGACGACGCCCGGATGAATCGTATTGACCGTGATCCCGAACGGGCCGAGCTGGTCGGATAGCGTCTTGGTCAGGTGCACGATCGCCACGTTGCGCATGCCGGACAGCTGCTTGCTGCCGCGCCCCGTCAGGCCGCCGATGTTGACGATCCGGCCGAAGCCGTTGCGCCGCATGTACGGTGCGGCCGCCTTCGCGCAGCGCAGGTAGCCGACCACCTTGATGTCGATATCCTGCAGCAGCCCCTGCGGGTCGGCGTGTTCGAGTTCGGCGCGTACGAGCCCGCCCGGATGCGCGGCGCCGTTCAGCAGGATGTCGAGCCGGCCGAAGCGCTCGACGCTCGCGGCCATCGCTGCTTCGATCGACGCCATGTCGGTCGTGTCCACCGTGACGGGCAGGATCTCGCCGGCGGCGTCGCCGAGCGGCGCGAGCGCCGTGCGAATCTCGGCGGCAGCCGCTTCGAGGTGTTCGATGCGTCGCGCGGCGATCGCGACGTTGACGCCTTCGCGCGCCAGTTCGAGCGCGACCGCCTTGCCGATGCCCATGCTGCCGCCGGTGATGAACGCGGCTTTTCCGTGCAGTTGCAGATCCATGTCGATGAAAGGTGAGAGTCGGGATTAAGGAAAGAAGCGCGTTGTGCGATCAGGACAACTGCATTTCGATGAGTGTCGGCCCGTCGGTATGTGCGAGTGCGTCGTCGAGCGCCTGCACCAGCGTATGCGCGTCGCTCACGCGTTGGGCCGGCACCCCGTAGCCGCGCGACAGCGCGAGCCAGTCGATCGGCGGGTCGTCCAGTTGCGTCAGGCGGCTCGCGTGCGGCGTGTCGGCCGGCAGGCCGCTGCGCGCGAGTTCGGTCTGCAGGATTCCGTAGCGCCGGTTCGATGCGATCAGCATCACGATCGGCAAACGCTCGCGCGCCATCGTCCACAGCGACTGGATCGTGTACTGCGCGCTGCCGTCTGACTCCAGCGCGAACACGCGGCGGTCCGGGCACGCGACGGCGGCGCCGAGCGCCACCGGCAGGCCCTGCCCGATCGCGCCGCCCGTGTTCGTCAAAATGGTGTGACGACGTGCGCGCGCCGATGCGGTCACGAACGGGTAGCCGCACGTGCCGCCTTCGATCGACACGATCGCGTCGTCGGGCAGCGCATTCGCGAGCACGCGGCCGACGGCCTGCGGCGTGAGCGGGCCGTCCTCCACGCGCCAGCGCTCGACGTGCACACCATCGTCATTCGCCGCCGCACCGATGCGATCGGCCAGCGCCTCCAGCGCGTCGTCCGCCGCATCGCCGGGCGTTGCGAGCGTCACGATGTCCTCGGGCCGCGCGAGTTCGCCCGGAATGCCGTCGTAGCCGAAGTAGGTGACGGGCGCGAGCGCGCCGGCCAGCACCACGCGCCGGCCGGCCAGCGCCGCGAGCGCCGGCTCGGGGAAATAAGGCAGGCGGTCGATGTCCGGCAGGCCGCCGCCGCGCTCCGCCCGCGCAGGAAAAGTCTCGCTGAAGCAGGTCGCGCCGGTGGCCGCCGCGATGCGCGCCGCCGCCCGCTGCCCGCGCGCCGACAGCGCGCGGGCGCCCATCAGCAGGACGGCGCGATGACCGCCGAGCAGCAGATCGGCCACCTGTTCGACCCGCGCGGCGTCGAACGACACCGCGGCCGGGCGTACGACGGCGGGCCACGCCGCGCCGCGCACGCTGGCCGACTGGAGATCGACGGGCAGCACGAGGGTCGCGACGCCACGCTGCGTGCCCATCGCGGCCGAAATCGCATCGGCCGTATCCGCCGCGAGATCGGTGTCGCGCGCCACGCTGCGATACCACACCGACACCGGACGGGCGAGCGATTCGATGTCGGACGTGAGCGGTGCGTCGTACTTGAGATGCTCGCGCGTGTGATCGCCGACGATGTTCAGGATCGGCGTGCGGGCGCGGCGCGCGTTGTGCAGGTTGGCAATGCCGTTCGCGTGGCCGGGCCCGAGATGCAGTAGCGTCATCGCGGGTTTGCCCGTCATGCGGCCATAGCCGTCGGCCGCGCCCGTGCACACGCCCTCGAACAGCCCGAGGATCGACCGCACGCCGGCCACGATGTCGAGCGCACCGACGAACGGCATCTCGGTCGTGCCGGGATTGGCGAAACAGACGTCGACGCCGGCGTCTCGCGCGGTGGCGAGCACGACGCTCGCCCCGCTTCTTGCTTCGGTATCGCTGTCCAACTGTGGGATGTTCATGCGGCTGCTCGACGGGTTTGGCTGAAGTATTTTTACTTTAATCCCGAATTACGGGATTTGTCAAACAGCCCAATTCACACTCCATGACTTCACCAAGGTCCACGTTTACCCGATATCCCTCGCCAATTTCCCTCAAGACGAACGTGAATGCGCTACCAGATCTCCACCACGGCACGATCTATTTCCCACCATTCGGAATTTCACGAAACACCTACACCCGATCGACCGCGTCCGCGCCGCGTACCGTTTCCCTTCCCGCACTCATTCTCAAAATTACGATTGCAAATGCCTCTCATTTGCATTAAATTGCCGCGCAAATGTACTGTTTGGAACACAGATGTCGGCGCGAGGCCGCCCGCCGTGCCCGAACGCGAACGACACAAAGAGGAGATGTATGAGCAGGAGCAATTGGGCGGCCGCACCGATGGCCATCGTCGTCGGCACGACCGGCATGGGCGCCGCCGACGCGCAGGAAACGGCGTTGCCCACCATCGAAATCTCCGCGCAACGTGCGACGGCGCCGTTCCGCACGCGCGAATCGACGAGCGCGACGCGCAGCGAGGCGGACGTGATGGAGATACCGTTCGCGGTCAGCAGCGTCGATACGAAGCTGATCCAGACCGTGGCCGCCACGCGCGGCGACGATCTTTACGACTGGGTCGCGGGCGTCTCGCGCCAGAACAACTTCGGCGGCCTGTGGGACAACTACGCGGTGCGCGGCTTCGCCGGCGACGGCAACACGTCCGGCACCGACTACCTGGTCAACGGCTTTTCGTGGAATCGCGGGATAAGCGTGCCGCGCGACACCGTCAACCTCGAGCGCATGGAAGTGCTGAAGGGGCCGGCATCCGCGCTGTATGGCCGCGGCGATCCGGGCGGGATCATCAGCTATACGACGAAGCAGCCGCAGTTTGCACGCGCGAACACCATCGGCGTATCGGCCGGCAGCTACGGCGCACTGCGCCAGACCCTCGACTCGACCGGCCCCGTCACGAAATCGCTCGCGTACCGCTTCGTCGCGATGAACGATAACAACGGCAGCTTTCGCGACACGGTGTCGAGCAAACGCTACCTGTTCTCGCCGTCGTTCACGTGGGACATCGGCGCGGACACGACGCTGCACTACGAATTCGAGAGCGCGCGCCAGCGCGCGCCGCTCGATCGCGGCGTGCTGGCGGTCAACGGCCAGCTTGGCGTGATCCCCGCGTCGCGCTTTCTCGGCGAGCCGCGCGACGGCGACTACGACGTGCGCAACACCGGCCACCAGTTCACGCTCGAGCATCGCATCGATTCCAGCTGGTCGATCAATGCCGGCGTCGCGCAACGCAACACCGACCTGTCGGGGCGCTCGTCCGAGGCATTCGCGTTGCAGCCGGACGGCCGCACGCTGTGGCGCCGCTACCGGCAAGTCGCGTTTCACTCGAACGACCTGCAAGGCCGCGTCGAAACCACCGGCTCGTTCCGCACGGGCGGTATCGGCCATACGCTCGTGATGGGTGTCGATGCGTATCGCTTCAACTACGACCAGTTCGTCGCGCGCTCTACCCCGAGCGCCGCGGCGCCGTATGCGATCGACATCTTCGATCCGGTGTACGGCCAGCCCGCACCGACGCCGCGCACCGCGACCAACCTGCTCGAACGCGATAACGGACAAGGCGTCTACGCGCAGGACACGCTCGCGTTCGGGCCGCACTGGAAAATCCTGGCCGGGCTGCGCTGGGATCGCTTCCACCAGTCGATCGACAACCGCCTGAAGGGCGTGACGACGAGCCAGTTGCAGACCGCGGTGAGCCCGCGTATCGGCGTCGTGTATGAAATGAGCCCCGCGTGGTCGTTCTATGCGAACACCGCGTATTCGTTCCGGCCGAACAACGGCGCCGACGTCGGCGGCAACGCGTTCGATCCCGAAAAGGGCCACGGCTACGAAGCCGGCGCGAAATGGGCGGGCGCGCGCTCGCTCACGACCGTCTCCGCGTTCTACGTGACCAAGCGCAACGTGCTCACCGCCGATCCGGCGAACGCCGGCTTCTCGCGCGCGGCCGGCGAAGTACGCAGCCGCGGCGTCGAATTCGAATGGAGCGGCGATCTCGGGCACGGCCTGCGCGGCATCGCCAATTTCGCGTACGTCGACGCCGAAGTCACGCGCGATACCGTGCTGGCGCCCGGCTCACGCCTCGTCGACGTGCCGCGTCTGAGCGGCAGCGCGCTGCTGATGTACGAGACGACCCTGCCGTTCGCGGACAAGGCCGGCGCCGGCGCCGGCGTGATCTACGTCGGGCGCCGCGCCGGCAACACGGCCAACACGCAGGATGGCTTCGAGCTGCCGGCCTACGCGACCGTGCAGCTCAACGGCTACGTGCAGGTCAACAAGCACCTGCGCGCGTCGGTCGTGCTGAACAACCTGTTCAATCGCACCACCTACGTCAGCTCGTACAACAGCCTGTGGGTCGCGCCGGGCGCGCCGCGCAGCCTGTTCGCGTCGCTCGCTTACTCGTTCTAAGCCGGCCCGGACGGCTGACGCCGCGCGCATCGCGCGTCAGCCGCCGACCACGAACCGCGCGCCCAGCGCGAGCAGCAACGCCGGCGGCATCACGCACGCGCCGACCGCGAGGAATGCGCGGAAACCGACCTGCAGCCCCTCGCGCCGGATCGCCGTCAGCCACAGAATCGTCGCGAGCGATCCGGTGATCGACAGGTTCGGGCCGAGATCCACACCGATCAGCATCGCATCGACCACCGTTTGCGGGCTGTGCGCAGCGTGGATCGTCGAGCTCGCGATCAGCCCGGCGGGCAAGTTGTTGACCCCGTTCGATACCAGCGCGACCGCGACGCCGGCCACGGCCGCGGCGACGTGCTCGCCGCTTTGCATCAGCATGTGCAGCAGGCTCGCCAGCGCGCGCACCGCGCCGGTCCGGTCGAGCGTCTCGACGACGACGAACAGCCCCGCGACGAGCGGCAACACGCTCCACGAAATCGCGCGAACGATCGGCACGCCCGCCGCGCGATCCCGCATCACCACGCACGCGACCGTGACGACACCCGCCAGCGCGGTCGGCAACCCAAGCGGGCGATCGGCGATCGATACCGCCATCAGCGCGACGGCCGTTGCGGCGATGCCTGCCAGCGCGATGCGGCCGCCGCCCGTCAGCGGCTGCACCGGCAGCCCGGATTCGCAACGGCCGGAAAGCGCACGTCGCTGCACGATCCGCAGCATGACGAACGTGCACGCGATCGACGCGACGGACGGCGCCGCGAAGTGCGCGAGCCAGACGCCGAGGGCCGGCATATGCGCGCCGTACAGCACCAGGTTCGCCGGATTCGAAATCGGCAGCACGAAGCTCGCGGCATTGGCGACGAGCGCGCAGCTGTACAGCAGCGGCATCGGATCGGCCTTCGCGCGACGCGCGGCGGCCAGCACCGCGGGCGTCAGCACGACGGCGGTCGCATCGTTCGACAGGAACACCGTGGTGACGGCGCCGACCGCGTAGATCAGCGCGAACAACCGCCGCGGCGAGCCCCGTGCGAGATTGACGACGTGCGTCGCGACCCAGTCGAACAGCCCCTCGCGACGGGCCGCCTCGGACAGCAGCATCATGCCCGTCAAGAACAGGTACACGTCGCCGCCTTTCGCGACGGCATCCAGCGCCTGTGCGACGGGCAACAGGTTCAACACGACCAGCAGCAGCGCGCCGCTCACGGCCCAGATGGCCTCGGGCCAGCCGAATGGGCGCGTGATGACGCCCGCGGTGGCGAGCGCGGAAATCAGCCAGGCAAGCGAAACAGGATTCATGGGCAAGTGGATGGAGGCATGGGAATCGACATCGCTGTCACGACGACGTCGCCGATAAATCAGTGGGCTTGCCGCACACGCTGCTCAGCGAGCGCGCATGCCCGAGCCACAGCGCGAGCGAGCCCGTCGACACGGCGCCCAGTACGACGAACGCGGCCGGATAGCCGAAGTGCTGCGCAAGCACGCCGCCCAGCACCGGGCTGAGCGCCGCGCCGATGCCCTGCGCGGTCGCGACGGCGCCCTGCCCGGCATTCACGCGCCCGGAGCCATGCAGCAGGCGCACCACGAGCGCGGGCACGACCACGCTTTGCAGGCCGGCGCCGATGCCGTCGAGCACCTGCACCGGCCATACGCCCGCTTCGCTCATCCACGTCGCGGCGACCAGCCCGCGCACCGGCAGCACGAGGTACGAGCACAGCAGCACCCGCCAGTAGCCGTGCGCGCGGATCAGACGGGGCGCGAGCCACGCCGCCGCGATCATCACGCACTGCGCGATGACGATCGTCTGCGCGGTAAACGCGCTCGCGTTACTCCGATGCGTGACGACGACGCCCATCCCGTAGAGTGGCAGCATCGCGGCGTTGCCGAGATGAAACAGCGCGAGCGACGCGCCGAGCAGCACCAGCGGCCGGTTCTCGGCGAGCGTGCGCAGGCCGCCGACGCGCGACGTCGACGCCGCGTCCGACGCAGGCGAATGCGCCGCATCCGTTCCCGGCGCAGCGCCGGCAGGATCGAGGCCACGTGCGGACGCATGATCGATCGCGTGCGCGGGAATCGCCAGCGTGCTCACGATCGCGAGGACCGTAAACACGCCGACGAGCGCGAACACCGCGTCGAATCCGACATGCCAGCCGAGCCACCCGGCGAGCGCCGCACCGGCGACGTTGCCGGCGTGGTTCGCCATCTGGTTGCGCCCGAACTGCCGGTCGAAACCCTGCCGGCGCACGATGCCGAGCGTCACGCCCGCGGCGGCCGGCGCCAGCACCGCGCCGCTGACCGCCGCGAGGATCTGCGACGCCGCCACCGCCGGATAGCTGTGGACGAACAGCATCGCCAGCGACGCAAGCGCCGTCGCCGCGGTCGCCACGACGATCAGCGCCCGCTTCGCGCGCACCGCATCGACGAGCGCGCCGGCCAACGGCGTCGCGGCCATCGCGGCAAGCCCGGCCAGCGTCATCACCGAGCCGATCGCATCGGCACCCCAGCCGCGCGACAGCAGGATGACGCCGATGAACGGGCCGATGCCGGCCTGCACGTCGGCCAGGAAGAAGTTGAGCGCTTCGAGCGCGCGTGCCGGTCTCATGGGCGTCTCACCGTCGCACGATCATTCGGCATCCGCATCGACGAGTTCGGCGATCTCGCTCACGTCGAGCGTCGTGCCGTGCGGCGTGACGACGCCGTGGCCCCACGCCTGCACATGGACGCCGGGAAGCAGATAGTCGCGCAGGGCTTCAGCCGCATGCGGCGGCACCCGCAGCGCGACGCCGCTCGTCAGCAACGCACCGTTCAACTCGCCTTTCGGGCCATGCAGCCCGAACGCGACTTCGCCGCTCGATTCCATCGGCTGTCGGGGCGGTCGCGGCGGCTTCGGGACGGCGTGCTCCGGCCCGGCGTCGATGATGTCGATGCCGCCGCGACCGGTCAGTTGCACGGCCGCGATCATCGCCGCGCGACGCGGCTTGACGCCCCGCACGCGGATGCGGTCGCCGACCGCGACATGACGCACCAGTTCGCGGCCCAGATGCGGCGGTACGTGCACCTGGAGGTCGCCGTTCAGGATCAGGCCGTCGATTTCTCCGTGCGGATTGAGCAGGAACTGCGTGACGCGGCCGCGCGTCTCGGGCAGGCACGCGGGATCGATCCAGTGCATGACAGGACTCCTTTCGATGGATGGGGAAATAGCGTCGCGCGATCAGCGCGCGACATCGTCGTAGAGATTCACGACATGGCCTGGCGCGCCGAACGCCGTCGCCTGCAACGCTTCGCCGTACGCATTGCGCGTGCCGTAACCGACCGCGGCCACGCGCTCGCCGGGAACGAGCAGCGCGCCGAATTGCTGCGCGGCCGGAACGGTCAGCTTGACGATCGCACCGCTGTCGAGCATCACGCCGTCCGGCTCGCCGCGCGGCGCGTGCGTCACGCGGCGCACGACGCCGGACACGCTCAGGCGGGCGAGATTGACGCCGCGCAGCATCGGCGGCACGGGTGCGACGGGCACGGGCGGCTGATCGGACAGCGACGCGCCGGTGCCGTCGTTGCGGACGACGCGTGCGCGGATTTCATCGTCGACGTGTCGTTCGCCGGCTATCGTGACACGCTGGCCCGATCGCACGAGCGCCGTCAATTGCGAACCGAGATGCGGCGGCACGCGGACGAGCGTGCCGTCGGTGAGCACGAAGCCGTCGACGGCGCCTTCCGGATTGATCGTCAGCCGCGACAGCGTGCCGGAAACCAGCGCATCCGACGCGGTGTCGTTTCCGGGCGCGGCAGGCACAAGCGCACGAGGCCGAGGAGGAGCAGGCGGCGGCATGGCGCCGGCCGGGTCTTCCGCGCGTGGCGCCGGCGGCACCTGCGCCGCGCTGACCGTTGCGACGGCAACGAGTGCGGCAGCGCAGAGCATGCGATACGACCGGTGAACGGCGGCACGGCGCCGCGACCGCGATCGAACGACAGGCAGGTACGACTTCATGACGGGCTCCGGCGACGGGTTGCGATGCATCGATATCCGCAATACCCATGCCAACCTGAGAAGCACCGTGTGGCCGTGCGCCGAATGGCGAAGCACGTCTGACGTGTCGGATTTCCCGACACGTCGCTTCACCGGATGTCGGCATTCCCGACAGTTGAAACAGCGCGACTAGTCGTCGCGTTCGATCCCGAGATTCGCCATGCGCGCATAGAGCGACTGGCGGCCGATCCCGAGCTGCCTCGCGGCCTCCGCGCGATTGCCGTTCGCGCGCTCGAGCGCGTGCAGGATCGCCGCGCGCTCGACCGTCGCCAGCGCATCGGGCAGCGGCATGTCGAGCAGGTGCGCTGGCACCGCCTCAGCGCCCGACTCGCGCGCCGGCACGGCGGCCAGACCGAGGTCGGCCGCGCTGACGGCCGGCCCCGGAGCGAGCGCGGCCGCCCGCTCCATCACGTTGCGCAGTTCGCGCACGTTGCCCGGCCAGCGGTGATCGAGCAGCGCGCGCTGCGCGTCGTTCGTCAGATGCAGCGCGCGCGTGCCTGCCGCGCTGCCGAGGAAATGCGCGGCGAGCGGCAGGATGTCGGCGACGCGCTCCGCGAGCGGCGGCAAGTGCAGCGGAATGACGTTCAGCCGATAGAACAGGTCTTCGCGGAACGTGCCGTTCGCGACGGCCGCGGCGAGGTCGCGGTGCGTCGCGGCCACGACGCGAATGTCGATCGCGGTCGGGCGATCCGCGCCGAGCGGCATTACCTGGCGCTCCTGCAACGCGCGCAGCAGCTTCGCCTGCATCGCGGCGGGCATGTCGCCGATCTCGTCGAGAAAAAGCGTCCCGCCGTCGGCCTCGACGAGCCGCCCCGCGCGATCGGCGTGCGCCCCCGTGAACGCGCCGCGACGATGCCCGAACAACTCGCTTTCGAGCAGATCGGCCGGGATGGCCGCGCAGTTCACGGCGACGAACGGCCCCGCATGCCGGGCCGATGCGGCATGCAGCACGCGGGCCGCCACCTCCTTGCCCGTGCCCGTCTCGCCGGTCACGAGCACGGTCGCGTCGCTCATCGCGGCGCGGCCGACCTGCTTTTGCACGTCGCGCATCGCGGCGCTCACGCCCAGCAGTTGCGGTCGGTCCGCCGACGGTTCGCCCGCGAAACCGCTGTCAGGCGGCGCGAGCGCGGGCGGCTGATTCGCCGACACGATGCGTTCGAGCAGTTGCGCGATGTCGCGACGCCCGATCGGCTTCGTCAGGTGATCGAATGCGCCGAGCCGCATCGCTTCGATGGTGTTGTCGCTGGTCGCATGGGCCGTCAGCATGACGACCGGAATCGCGGCCAGCACAGGATCGTCGCGCAGTTGCGCGAGCACGGCCAGCCCGTCCAGATCCGGCAGGCGGAAATCCAGAAAGATGCATTCGATGCCGCCGCCGTCGCGCAACGCGCTGAGCGCGGCGCGACCGGTTGCGGCCTCGACGGCGCGATGACCGAGATCGGCGAGCGTTTCGGCGAGGCTGTCGCGAAAGGCCGCGTCGTCGTCGACTATGAGGATGTTTGCCATGGAATTTCAATCACGAATGCGGCGCCCCCGTCGAGGCGCGCGTGCCCGCCATGCGCCGCCGCCACTTCGCGGACGACGGCGAGGCCGAGGCCCGAGCCATCCGCGCGGCCCGTCACGAACGGCTCGAAAATCCGCTCGCGCTGCGCGGCCGGCACGCCGGGGCCGCTGTCCGACACGGTGATGCACAGCCAGTCGCGCCCGGCAAACGCGCGCCGCTCGGCGGCGAGCGTGACCGCGCCACCGTCGCCCGCGTGGTGCAGTGCGTTGAGCAGCAGATTATCGAGCGCCCGCCGCATCTGGTCGGGATCGAAAGCGGGAAAATCCGACGGCCACGCGAGCCGCTCGCCCTGCCCCGCGAGCGACAGCGTCAGGTCGATCGCTTGCCGCTGCGCGAGCTCGCGGTGCGCGTCGACGACCTGCGCGAGCCACGCGTCGACGTCGACGCGTGTCGCATGCGGGCGCACCGGCTGCGTCAGCGCGAGCAGGCTCGACAATTGCGCATCGATGCGCTCGATCTGCGCGAGAATCACGCGCAGCGCGTCCTGCTGCCGCCGGCCGTCGCCCGCCAGTGCGTTTTCCGCCTTCAGCCGCATCGCGCCCATCGGATTGCGAATCTCGTGCGCGACTTGCGCGGCCAGTTTACCCAGCATGCCGAAGCGTTCGGCCTGCGCGAGCCGCGTGCGCAGTTCGTCGGCCTGCAGTTGCAGCTGGTCGGCGCGCCGCGCCCGCTCGTTGAACGCATCGATGACGCGGTCGAGATCGGGTTCGCCGACGTACGGCAGCTGATGCTCGCGACCGTCGGGCCCGAGCCCGCTCTCGATCCGCGCAAGATTGCGCTTCCATCGGCGCAGCGCCACGGCCAGCGCCGCCGCGATCGCCAGAATCACCGCGAGCACGGCCGCGAGGCCCGTGGCCAGCAATTCCCCGTGCCGGCCCAGCGGCGGGCGCGCACGCGTCAGCATCCACACGTACAGCCCCGATCCGCCGCGTACCGGGCAGGCCGCCGCGATCACCGCATCCTGCGCGCCTTCGACGACGTTCGCCGTCGCGGCATGCGTGGCGGCCGCGGCGCGCAGCGTGCGGAGGATCAGCGGCGTTTCCGCTTCCGGAACGTCGTGTTTGACGCCGCTGCCCTGATAAGTCGGAAAGGAATACGCGAGAAAGCCGCTCGCCGCCGGGGCGGCGCCGGGCATCCAGAACCCGCCCTCCATGTCCGGCGCGCGGGACAGCACGATGTCGAGGATCGCGTGCATCAGGTCCGGGGCGGGCCCGGCGCCCGCCGACGCGGAAGACGCGCCGTAACGCGACGCGACCGCTTCGCAGGCCGACGCGCCGGCGGCCTTCGCGCTGGCCACCTGTTGACTCTCGGCGGAACTCGCCGTGACCCAGACGACCGCGACCAGCGTCGCGCACAGCGCCGCGACGAGTGCCCAGAGCATGACGAGTTGGGTGGAAAACGACGGACGCTTCATCGGATCGGGCTGGCGGTTGAGGACGACAGAATAGCGTATTGCATGTCATGCGAAGCGGTCACGACCGGCATGCATTGCGCCGACTGCTGGCTCGATCGGATCGGATCGGATCGGATCGGATCGGATCGGATCGGATCGGATCGGCAACGGCGCGCGCCAGTGCCGTCACGCTCGCCACTTGCATTTCGGTATCGGCGACGAATCCCGCCGATCGCACGCGCCTGGGCCGCCTTGCCGCCATCGACATATGTGTCCGCAATCACCGCCTTCGCCGAGCCCGCGCCGTTGCGCCGACCGTGATCAGGCTTGAAGGTACCTGCCCGGAAAATTGCACGGGAATCAAAAACGCCCGCCGCCGGAAATCCGGCGTCGGGCGTCTCGACCCATCTTGGCGTGCGGCGCGCCCCTACCGCGCAAGCGCGGCGACTTGCGCCGCCGTCAGTGCACCGTGGTACACGCGGAAATCGCTCACCAAGCCGTCGAAGGCCGGATCGGCCGCGAACTGCGACCGCCCGATCCAGTTGTTCGCGGTCGGACCGAGCCGCCACGGCGCGAGAAACACGTCGGCCGCGCTGCCGACTGCTGCGCCGTCGACGTAGAGCGTGGCCGTCGTCCCCGCCAGCGTGACGGCCACGTGCGTCCACTGCGCGGCTCGCAGCGGCGCTTTCGCGTCGATGCGCCGCTCGCCATGTGCCCCGTTGACCGTGATCGCGAAGCGCAGCGCGCCGGTGTCGGCGAGCGGCGTGAGCATCATGTAGCGCCCGGTACCGACGCCGAAGTCGAACACCCGCGACCACTTCCGCACGGTGCGCGCGCACACCCATGCCGCGACCGTGAAATCCGACACGTCGGCGAGCACGCCTGCCGCAAGCGCGACATGGCCGCCCGCACCGTCGAGCGACAGCGCATTGCCGCTGCGCCCCGGCGCGAACGCCGCCCCGCCGACCAGCGTACCGGGGTGCCCGTTGCCGCTGCGATCGGCGGCGGTGACGCCGCGCGATTCGTCGAACGGCAGCCAGATCTGCAGCTGCTGGCCGGTCACCACGCGCGCCTCCGCGGAATGCTGCGTTTCGCCGGTCGGCGTGGTTGCGCTCACAACGTAATACCAAGTGCCCGCGGCCGGGCTGTCCGTCCACGTCAGCGGGTCGACGATGCCGGTCGCGACGGTCGCGTACGGGCCGCCCGACGCCGCGCCGCGCTTCACCGTATAGTGCGTGCCGTTCGCGACACCCCACCACGACAGCACCGCGCGCCCGGCGCTCGCGTGCGCGGTCAGCCCGCTCGGAGCGGGCGCAGAGCCGGCCGGATCGCGTATACATCAGCGTGCCGTAGCCGAGCTGGTCGTAGCCGCCGCTGTTCGGCCCGTAGTTGCCGCCGCCACCCTCGGGCTGTGCGGCGAGCGCGAAGCGCTTCGACCACGGCGCCGCGAGCCCCTTGCGATTCACGTAGTGGTTGTACACGAGCGCCCAGCACGGCCGGACCCCGCCCTGGCCGCCGGTCGCGAACTGCGTTTGCGTGACGTTCACGTTCGAGTAGGTCACGTAGGGCACGTCGAAGAACGGGCCGTCGGGCGATTGGCGCAGGTTCGCTTTCGCGACGTATTCGGCGCCGGCAAGAAAACGGTTGTTGTCGTACCCGTACAGATCGACGCCCTGGTTCCACGCCATCTCGCAGATCGCGCCGGCCAGCGCGATGCCGAGCGTGTTGTGCCCCTGATCGCGGCCACTCTCCTGCCACTGGCCGAGATGGCCCGGATGCAGGTAATACACCGCCTGCGGTATCGCGCCGTTGCCGGGCCCCGCGCGGAAATAGTCGATCGCCTCGTCGAACAGCGCGCGGTCGTCGCACAGCACGCCGATCGCGAGAATCGACGCGATATTGCACAGGTCCCAGTTCGCCCAGTAGTGCGTGATCTCGGTGTTGTTGTGACGATGCAGGAAATCGGTGTTGATCGGGTAGAACACGGTGCGCATCATCCGCTGGAACGCGGCGAAATCCGCGGCCGCCCAGCCCGGATAGCCGCGCATGATCTCGCCGGCATTCGCGAACTCGTAGCCGTACAGGCCGGCCGCGAGGTCGACGTTCGAATCGCCGCCCAGGCGCTTCAGCGTCGCCGCCCATGCGTTCATGATCCGCACGGCCGTGTCCGCATACAGCTTGTCGCCGGTCACCTTCCAGCGCAGCGCGCACGCATAGGCGGCGGCGACGTCGTTGTACAGGATTCCGTAGTTCTGCGGCCCGCTGCCGCCGCGATCGATCTCGACCTGCGGCCGCGGCTGCCACGACTGGCTCGCGTGGCCGTTCGCGATCAGCACCGACCAGCCGTCGAACCACGGTTGCGCGTGCGTCATCACCTTTTGCGCGACGCGATCGAAATCCGCCTGCGTATGCAGCAGGCCCGGATGGACGAAGGCCGCCGTCGAGCCCTGCGATACCGCGGCGAACGCGGCGCTCGCACCGCCGAACGTCCCGCCGCAGGCGAGCATCGCCCATGCGCCCAGACTGTGGAGAAACGTGCGCCGCGACATCGCGTCGTCCGACATCCATTCGGGTTGCGAAGCGTCGCCCGTGCGATGCGCGACCGCTTCGCGCATCGCGTTGTCCTTCGTCCAGTCCTTGCCGCTCATGCGTCTCCCTTGATCGTTGCGGCCACGCCCGCGCGCGGCCCTGAGTTCGAACTTCGTCGAACGTGTGCCGCTGTCGCCGGAAGTCCCGGCACGGCGAAGCGGACGGTGGTTGGTCAGGCATCTGCGGAAGCGCCCCGCTTCGCCTGCACCGGCTCCGGCCGCCACACGTCATGCCATCGTGAACGCAAACGATGACAGTGGCGGGAAGCGGCGGCAACCGCGCATGGTGCGCGTCGGGATCGGGCGGGTCAATTACGCGTTGTAAGGAAACGGCCGCATCGGCCCGCGACGCGGGGAATCGTCGTCGCCCGATCCGGTGCGATTCCGGCCCGAGACTCACCGCATTGAACGTCGACCGCGCGGCATGCGCGGCGCTCCCGGCGTGCGCCCCTCGCGTTGGGAGCCGCCTCGCCGTTCAGCGCACGCCCGCGGGCACGGCCGCGCGCTGCAACGCGCCGTCCCGCTCGACTCGCTCGACGATGCGCGCCAGCCGAATGATGTCGGTCAGCGCGAAATCGGCCGCATCGGGCCGGGGCCGGCCGCACTGGTCGGCCATGCGCATCGCGAACGCGAGCGCCTCGGAACGCTCGCGCAGCAGCGCGCGCAGGGCATCCGCGATCACCTGCCGGTCGCGCGGGTCATCCAGGTCCAGCACGGAGCCGGCATCCGGCATCGCGAACGGCCCGGCCGCCCGCACGGAACCATCCGGCACGCGCATCGTGTTTCGTTCCATGGTCGTCCTCTTCGTCGACTCGCGACCGACCGGCGCCGACCCGCACGTCAGCGCCGGTTCGACCGCGACACCACGTCGATCCACACCGCCAGCACCAGCACCGCGCCCTTGACGATCATCTGCCAGTACGCGTCGACGTCGAGCATCGACATCCCGTTGTCGAGGCTCGCCATCACGAGCGCGCCGATCAGCGCGCCGTAGACGGTGCCCGACCCGCCGCGCATCGACGTGCCGCCGATGAAGCACGCGGCGATCGCATCGAGTTCGCCCATCGAGCCGGCCGACGGCGACCCGGCCGCGAGCCGCGCCGTGTTGACGAGGCCGGCGAACGCGCACATCAGCCCCATCAGCGCGAAGATCACGAGCTTCACGCGATCGGTGTCCACGCCCGACAGCCGCGTCGCCTCCAGGTTCGATCCCACCGCATAGATGCGCCGGCCGAACACGGTCTGCGTCGCGATCCACGAAAACACGCCGAGCAGCACGAGCAGCAGCAGCACGGGCACCGGAATGCCGCCGTAACGGTCGAGCGTCGCGACGAACGCGAACAGCACGGCGCCCGCGCCGACGATCTTCGCAACGTCCTGCCACAACGGCGCGACCGAGAGCCGGTAGCGCCGCCGCGTGCCGCGCTGCCGCACCACCAGCAGCGTCGCGACCACGAACAGCAGCACCGCGAGGCCGTCCCCGGCGAGACGCGGCAGATAACCCTGCCCGATGAACACGAAGCCGTCCGACACGGGCGCGATCGTCGAGCCGCCCGTCACGCCGAGCAGGATGCCGCGAAACGCGAGCATCCCGCCGAGCCCGACGATGAACGACGGCACGCGCCGATAGGTCGACCACCAGCCGTTGAAGAGCCCGATCAGCACGCCGAGCGCGAGCACGGCCGGGACCGTCGCCGCAACCGGCCAGTGGCGGTTGACGTCGAGGATCGCGGCGACGCCGCCGAGCAGCCCGAGCAGCGAGCCGACCGACAGGTCGATCTCGCCCGCGATGATGACGAACACCATCCCGCACGCGAGCATGCCGGTGATCGACATCTGCCGCAGCAGGTTCGATACGTTGCGCGGCGTGACGAACGCGCCGTCCGTCAGCACCGAGAAGAACGCCCAGATCGCGACGACCGCGAACAGCAGCGCGAGCACCTTGTAGCGCGTGAAGACGTGGCGCAATGGCAGCCGCGGCGCGCGGCCGTCAGGGCGACGCGCGTCTGCATCCGGCGTCGCCGGGGTCGAGGAAGAAAGTTCGGAATTCATGTTGCACTCGCTGCGGTGGGTTCGGCCGGCAGCCGCGCGGGCTTCAGCGCGGCGCCGAGAATCTGTTCCTGCGTGAGGCCCTGGTTGACGAAATCGCCGCGCAATTCGCCTTCGCCGATCACCAGCACGCGATCGGCGAGGCCGAGCACTTCCGGCAGTTCCGACGACACGACGATCAGCGCGACGCCGCGCTTGGCCAGCGCGAAGATCAGCCGGTAGATCTCGGCCTTCGCACCCACGTCGACGCCGCGCGTCGGTTCGTCGAGGATCAGCACCTGCGGCTCGGTCAGCAGCATCTTCGCGAGCACCGCCTTCTGCTGGTTGCCGCCCGACAGGCTCGCGATCGACAGGAACGGGTGGGCGGCGCGCACCGACAGCCGCTGCATCTCGGTGCGGATCGCATCGAGCTCGGCGGCCGCGTCGATCCGCCCGCGCGCCGCGAAGCGCTGCAGCACCGTGAGCGTGATGTTGTGGCCGACGCCGAGCTGCGGCACGATGCCGTGGCGCTTGCGATCCTCGGGCACCATCGCGATGCCGGCGCGGATCGCGTCGGCCGGCGAGCGGATCGACAGCGGCCGGCCGTTCATCGTCACCGTCGCCGTGCACGCGCCCGGATACGCGCCGAAGATCGCCTGCATCAACTCGGTGCGCCCCGCGCCGACGAGCCCGGCCACGCCGACGATCTCGCCGCGCCGCACGCTGAACGACACGTCGTCGACGCGCTTGCGGCGCGCGTTCGTCACGTCGCGGCACGTCACGTGGCGCACGTCGAGCACGACGTCGCCGATCTCGTGCGGCTCGCGCGGATACAGGTCGCGGATCTCGCGTCCGACCATCATCGCGATGATCCGGTCGGTGGTCAGCGCGGCCATCGGCTCGGTCGCGACATGGCGACCGTCGCGAATCACGGTGACCGTGTCGCACACGGCCGCCACCTCGTCGAGCTTGTGCGAGATGTAGACGCATGCCACACCGCGCCGCTTCAGGTCGCGCACGATGTCGAGCAGGATCCGCGTTTCCGACGCGCTCAGCGACGACGACGGTTCGTCGAGGATCAGCAGCTTCGCGCGCTTGTTCAGCGCCTTCGCGATCTCGATCAGCTGCTGGTGGCCGCCGCCGTAGTTCATCACCGGCTGCGCGACGTTGATCGAGTCGATCCGCAATTCGTGCAGCAGTTCTTCGGCGCGCTGGACCATTGCCGCGAAGTGCATGCGCCCGCCCGGCAGCGTGATCTCGTTGCCGAGGAAGATGTTCTCGGCCACCGACAGTTCGGGTACGAGCATCAGCTCCTGATGGATGATCGCGATGCCCGCGCGCTCGGTGTCGCGCACGCCGGACGCCACGAGCGGCGCGCCTTCCCAGCGGATCTCGCCGTCCCACGTGCCGTGCGGGTACACGCCCGACAGCACCTTCATCAGCGTCGACTTGCCGGCGCCGTTCTCGCCGCACAGCCCGACGCATTCGCCGGGGCGCACGGTCAGGTCGATACCGTCGAGCGCCTTCACGCCGTCGAATGCCTTGACGATGCCGCGCATCGTCAGCAAGGGTTCCGTCATTCGTTCATTGCCTCGCAGTAAGCGGCCGCCGTCGCGGCGGCCGCGCGTCGCGTCCGTCGTACGCTTACTGGCTCGCCAGCTGGGCCTGGGTATAGAAGCCGTCCTTCACGACGACGTCGACGTTGCGCTTGGTCAGCAGCGTCGGCTGCAGCAGTACGGTGTCGACCTTCTTCTTGCCGTTGTCGTATTGCGCGTTGAACGCGGGCTTCGTGCCCTTCGCAAGATCGACCGCCAGCTTCGCGGCTTCGCTCGCGATCAGCTTCAGCGGCTTGTAGACGGTCATCGTCTGCGTGCCGGCGATCACGCGCTTGACCGCGGCCAGATCCGCATCCTGCCCGGACACCGGCACCTTGCCGGCCAGATGCTGCGCGGCGAGCGCCTGGATCGCGCCGCCGGCCGTGCCGTCGTTCGACGCGACGATCGCGTCGATCTTGTTGTTGTTCGCGGTCAGCGCGTCCTCGACGATCCGCAGCGCGGTCGACGCGCTCCATTCGGGCACCCACTGCTGGCCGACGACCTTGATGTCGCCGCGGTCGATCGCGGGCTTCAGCACCTTCAGTTGTCCTTCGCGCAGCATCTTCGCGTTGTTGTCGGTCGGCGCGCCGCCCAGCAGGAAGTAGTTGCCCTTCGGCTTCGCGTCGAACACGCCCTGCGCCTGCAGCTCGCCGACCTTCTCGTTGTCGAACGAGATATACGCGTCGACGTCCGCGTCGAGAATCAGGCGGTCGTACGACACGACCTTGATGCCGGCCTTGCGCGCTTCGGCGACGACGTTGCCGAGCGTCTTCGAGTTGAACGGCACGATCACGATCACGTCGACGCCGCGCGAGATCAGGTTCTCGATCTGCGAAATCTGCCGCGCCTCGCTTGCGTCGGCCGACTGCACCGACACCTTCGCGCCGAGTTTGGTTGCGGCTGCAACGAAATAGTCGCGATCGCGCGACCAGCGCTCGACGCGCAGGTCGTCGATGCAGAAACCGATCTCGGGCTTGTCCTTACTCGCATGGGCGAGCGGCGAGCCCAGTGCGAGGATCGCCAGCGCGGCGGCGCCGGCAAGCGAACTCAATACGGTACGACGCGTCACGGATTTCATGTCTCCACTCCTTGTTATGGAACCACTCACGAACCGCGGGCGGCCGCCGGATTGCACCGCCCGCATCGATTCACTGCAACGTGCGTGTCAAGCGCCCGTCGCAAACACCGGTTCGAGCGCCCGATACAGCGCGCGAAACGTCGGCCGGCGCACGTCGCGATACCACGCGTGCCGCTCGGGATCGGGCTCGCGCACCGCGACGACGGGCGGCTGCGGGCACACGTCGTCGAGCCGCGCACGCGGTTCGACCGCGAGGTGCGCGAGGCGCGCGGCGCCGAGCGCCGGCCCCACTTCGCCGCCTTCGCGCAGCGTCAGCGCGCGGCCGCTCAGGTCGGCGAGCATCTGCGTCCAGTACGCGCTGCGCGAGCCGCCGCCGATCACGGTGATGCTGTCGGGGGCGAGCCCGGCCGCATGCAGCGCATCGATGCCGTCGAGCAGCGCGAAGCCGACGCCTTCGAGCGTCGCGTTCGCGAGATCGGCGCGCCGCGTGTCCGGCGTGAGCCCGTAGAACACGCCCTTCGCGTTCACGTCGTTGTGCGGCGTACGCTCGCCGCTCAGGTACGGCAGGAACCACGGGCGGCTCGCGCGGGCGTTCGTCTCGGCATCGTCGAGCAGCGCCGCGACGCCGTCGTAGCCGGCCAGTTGCGCGGTGAAGTCGATGCAGCCGGCCGCGTTCAGCATCACCGACATCAGGTGCCACGTATCGGGCAGCGCATGACAGAAGCTGTGCACCGCCGATTCGGGATTCGCGCGAAATCCGTCCGACACCGCGAAATACACGCCCGACGTGCCGAGCGACAGCAGCGCGTCGCCGGGCCGCACGATCCCGACGCCGACCGCGCCGGCCGCGTTGTCGCCGCCGCCGGCCACCACCGGGATCTCGCGCAGGCCCAGCGCCCGTGCGACGGCCGGCAGCAGCGTGCCGGTGATTTGGTTGCCTTCGAATACGGCCGGCATCTGCGTGCGCGACAGCCCGCAGGCGGCGAGCAGCGTGTCGTCGTAATCGCGCTTCGCGACGTCGAGCCACAGCGTGCCGGCGGCATCCGACGGATCGGTCGCGAACGCACCGGTCAGCCGGTAGCGCAGATAATCCTTCGGCAGCAGCACGTAGGCGATGCGCGCGAACACGTCGGGCTCGTGACGCCGCACCCACAGCAGCTTGGGCGCGGTGAAGCCCGGCATCGCGATGTTGCCGGCCACCGTGCGCAGCGCGGGCGCGAGCCGTTCGAGTTCGTCGCACTCGGCGTCGGCCCGGCCGTCGTTCCACAAAATCGCGGGGCGCAGCACGTCGCCGTGCGCATCGAGCAGCGTCGCGCCGTGCATCTGGCCGGTCAACCCGAGCGCGTCGATGTCGCGCGGATCGATGCCGGCCGAACGCGCATCCGACACGAGTGAGGCGAGCGCGTCGCAGGCGGCCTCCCACCAGTCGCGCGGCGCCTGCTCGGACCAGCGCGGCTGCGGCCGGCTCACGGTGAGCGGACGGCTCGCGCTCGCGCGCACCGCGCCGTCGCGGTCGAGCAGCACCGCCTTCACGCCCGACGTGCCGAGATCGAGTCCGATGTACATGACGTCAGCGCAGCCCGTAGATCGCCTGGTTCACGATGTTCTCCAGCCGCTCCTGCGCACCGCTCGCATGTCGCGGGTCCACACCGCGCGCGAGCGCATCGGCCGCGAGCGACTCCAGCGTATAGCCGCCCGACAGGATCTTGCGGCCGAATTCATCGTCCCACTGCGCATAACGCTGGCGGCGCAGCGCGTCGAGCCGGTCGTTCTCGACCAGCACCGCCGCGCGTTCGAGCGCGAGCGCGAGCACGTCGATCGCGCCGACGTGGCCGTAGAACAGGTCTTCCGGATCGATGCTCTGGCGGCGCACCTTCGCGTCGAAGTTCATCCCGCCGGTCGTGAAGCCGCCGTGGCGCAGGATCTCGTAGAACGCGAGCGTCAGCTCCTCGACGCTGTTCGGGAACTGGTCGGTATCCCAGCCGTTCTGCGGATCGCCGCGATTCGCGTCGACGCTGCCGAACACGCCGAGCGCGAACGCGTTCGCGATCTCGTGATGGAACGAATGGCCGGCGAGCGTCGCGTGGTTCGCCTCGATGTTCACACGGATCTCGTCCTGCAGCCCGTACTGCACGAGAAAGCCGTGCACGGTCGCGACGTCGTAGTCGTACTGGTGCTTGGTCGGCTCCTGCGGCTTCGGCTCGATCAGCAGCGCGCCCTTGAAGCCGATCCGGTGCTTGTGCTCGACCACCATCGACAGGAAGCGGGCGAACTGGTCGCGCTCGCGCTTCAGGTCGGTATTGAGCAGCGTCTCGTAGCCTTCGCGTCCGCCCCACAGCACGTAGTTTTCGCCGCCGAGCCGGTGGGTCGCGTCGAGCGCATGGCACACCTGGGTCGCGGCCCACGCGAACACGTCGGGGTTCGGGTTCGTCGCGGCGCCGGCCGCGAAGCGCGGGTGCGAGAACAGGTTCGCGGTGCCCCACAACAGCCGCACGCCGCTCGCCTGCTGACGCTCGCCGAGATAGTCGACCATCCGCGCGAAATTGGCCGCGTATTCGCGCAGGCTGTCGCCTTCCGGCGCGACGTCGGTGTCATGGAACGTATAGAACGGCGTGCCGAGCTTCGTGAAGAATTCGAATGCGGCATCGGCCTTCATCCGCGCGCGTTCGAGCGCATCGCCCGGCTGGTGCCACGGCCGCTCGAATGCGGCCTGCCCGAAGATGTCGTTGCCCGGCCATACGAACGTGTGCCAATAGCAGACCGCGATCCGCAGATGCTCGGCAAGCGTCTTGCCGAGCACGCGCTTCTCGGGGTCGTAATGGTGATACGCAAGCGGATTGTCCGACTGCGGGCCTTCGTAGCGAATCGCGGGAATGTGTTCGAAATACGACATGGCGTCTCCGTGCAGGTTCTTGTTGCAGCGCAACGCGCGTCGCGGCGACGCACGCGGCCGAATTCGGTTGGCTGAATCGTGCCCCCGCGCCTGCCGGCCGGCAATTGCGAAATTGCGCAGCGCGCTTGATGTTTCTTGCCAGTCGTACGCGTGCGGCCTGCGTTCCGTCCTACAATCGCCGTACACCAGACAACCGCGCGCCGCAGTCGAGCGCGCCCCGGAGACAACGGCACGGCGCCCCGACGCGCTCACCCGACACCGAGATGACACGCGCCCCATCCGCCCAGACACCGCACCGCATCGCGCTGCTGTTCAACGCGAACAAGGTCTACGACCGCGAGATCATCAGCGGCATCGGCCAGTACCTGCACACGACGCGCGTCGTGTGGGACCTGTTCCTCGAAGACGATTTTCGCTGTCGGCTCACCGGAATCGAGCGTTTCGACGGCGACGGCATCATCGCGGACTTCGACGACCCGGCCGTCGCCGACGCGCTCGCCGGCTCGCCGCTGCCGATCGTCGCGATCGGATCGTCGTACGAGGACCCGGCGCAGTACCCGGACGATGTCCCATATATTGCGACGGACAACCCGAAGCTCGTGTCGCTTGCGTATACGCACCTGATCGGCGCCGGCCTCGCGCATTTCGCGATGTACAGCCTGCCGGTCGCGCAGGAAAACCGCTGGGCGCAGCAGCGCGAGCTGGCGTTCGACCGGCTCGCGCGCGCGGACGGGCTCGACGCGCCGATCTACCGCGGGCTGTCGACCAGCGCGTCGGGCTGGAATCACGCGATCGAGCAATTGATCGACTGGCTGCATGCGCTGCCGAAGCCGGTCGGCGTGATCGCGGTCACCGATGCGCGTGCGCGGCACTTGCTGCAGGCGTGCCTGATCGCCGGCATCGCGGTGCCGGAACAGGTCGCGATCATCGGCATCGACAACGATCCGCTCACGCGCACGCTGACGCGCATTCCGCTGTCGTCGGTGATCCAGGGCACCGAGGAAATGGGCCGTACCGCCGCCCACTTGCTGCACCGGATGCTGCGCGGCGCGCGCTTTCCCGGGCAGCGCATTCTCGTGCCGCCGGTCGGCATCAACGTGCTCGAATCGACGCGCCACCAGCCGCTGGCGAGCCCGCACGTGATGCGCGCCCGGCATTTCATCCGGCAGTACGCGTGCCAGGGCATCAAGACCGAACAGGTCGCCGACTATGTCGGCGTGTCGCGCTCGCTGCTCGAGGAGCATTTCCGGCGCGAACTCCAGCGCACCGTGCACCAGGAAATCCTGCGTCACAAACTCGAGGCTGCGCAGGCGCTGCTTGCCAGCCGGCAGGCGTCGAGCGCCGAAGTCGCGATCCGTTGCGGGTTCACGTCGCTTCAATACATGTACGCGGTGTTCCGGCGCGAACTCGGCTGCACGCCGCGCGAATATCAGGAACGCGCGACCGCCACGAACTGACGCCCGCCGCCCATTCGACATCCACTCATGCACATCGATACCGATTCCTCACCTCTGACACCCGGCGTGGCACGCGTGCTTGCCGAGCCGTGGGGCACGCTGCCCGACGGCGAGCCCGTGCGGCGCTACACGCTGCGCAACGCGCACGGGATGCGCGTCGTCGTCAGCGACCTCGGCGCGACCGTCGTGTCGTGGCTCGCGCCCGACCGCACGGGACGCCTGGCCGATATCGTGCTCGCGCACGACACGCCGGCCGAGTACCTCGAATCCGGCGCCTATCTCGGCGCGACGGTCGGCCGCTGGGCGAACCGGATCGCCGGCGCGCGCTTCACGCTCGACGGCGTCGACTACCTGCTCGACCGCAACGAGAACGGCAACCTCCTGCACGGCGGCGCGAACGGTTTTCACCGGGCGCGCTGGGACGTGGTCGACGATAGCGGCGGGCTGACGCTAAGGCTCGATTCGCCGGAAGGCGATGCGGGATTCCCGGGCAACGTGAGCGTGCAGGTGCGCTACACGCTCGACGACGACGGCACGCTGACGATCGACTATTCGGGGTGGACCGATGCGCCGACGCCGCTGAACCTGACGAACCACAGCTACTTCAACCTGAACGGGCGCGCGGGCAGCGACGTGCGCGGCCATCTGCTGCACATCGACGCCGACGCGTTCCTCGAAGTGGACGACGCGCTGATTCCGACCGGCACGGCCGACGTGACGGGCACGGCGTTCGATTTCCGGCAAAGCGCGCCGATCGGCGCACGCCTCGACTGGCCGCATGCGCAACTGGCACGGGCGCGCGGCTTCGATCACTGCTACGTCGTCGGCAACGGTGCGCGCGAGGTCCGGCCCGTCGCACGGATCTACGATCCGGAAAGCGGCCGCGAGTTGATCGTGTCGACCGATCAGCGCGGGCTGCAGCTCTATACGGGCAACTATCTCGACGGCCTGCGCGTGAGCGGCGGCACGCGCTGCGTGCAACACGCGGCGCTGTGCGTCGAGGCGGGCGGCTTTCCGGATCAGGTCAACATGGATGGCCTGCGCGACGACGTGATCGTTCGTCCGAGCGACGTCTATCGGCAAACCACGCGGTATCGGGTCGCGGTTCACGCATAGTGCGGGTGGGCGGTGCAGGCATCGACCGTCGTCACGTCATCCGGTTGTCGTCGCGGCGCGTGCGTGGCGCGTGCGTGGCGCGTCTCGACGCGTCCTCACGCATCCGCGCCCACGGCGTGGAACAGCTCCTCCTCCTGCGCGCAATGCAGGCGTACGATCGCCTCCAGCCCGTACAGCACGCGTTGTATTGCCTGGACCTGCATGGCGTCCGCCCCGTCGCGCGGCAGGTCCGCGACCATCTGCCTGAGCGATCGGACCAGCGTGAAGATTTCCCGGTGTGCGCCGCTCATCGCCGCGAGCGGATCCTCGCCGCCGAGCAACGGCGCAAGACGCGCGTAGACCTCCCGGTCGTCGGCGCGCTCGTGCGGCAGCAGCCGTTGATCCAGCGCGTCGACGACGTCGGCCAACTCGCTGGCGATGGCGGCTCCGGATAGTTGCGGCAAGCGGCCCGCGAGCTCCCTGATCCGGTCTAGCAACGGCGACAATGCCGCGTGCTCGCGCTTGAGTTGCTCGACGTCGACATCGGCCAGCCGGGTGTCCGGCGGCCGTGGGCGCACGAGCAGCACGCGCAGCGCATTGACGATCACGACGACGTCGACGACTTCCTGAATCACCGCGCCGGCGATCGGCGGCAGAAATCCCGCCGCCGCGATCGCCATCGCGACGGTCGACAACGACATGCCGATCACCACGCTCTCGAGCGCGATCCGGCGCGATCGACGGGCAATGCGCATCGCGTCCACGAGTCGATCCAGCCGATCCACCAGCAACACCACGTCGGCGGCTTCGGACGACGCGGCCGCGCCCCGCGCGCCCATCGCGATGCCGACGTCGGCCGCCGCCAGCGCCGGCGCGTCGTTCACGCCGTCGCCGACCATGATCGTCACGCCCTCCTTGCGGGCGGCCTGGATCGCGACGAGCTTGTCCGCCGGCGTCTGTCCGGCGCGCACGTCGGTGACCCCGATCAGTTCGCCGACGGCCCGGGCAATGTCGCGCCGGTCGCCGGTCAGCATGACGAGGCGCTCGACGCCTTCGCGTTTGAGCAGCCGTAACGCCCGCGGCGTTTCCAGCCGCACCTGGTCGGCCATCTGGATCGCGCCGACCATCACGCCATCGACGCCGACGAACACGGCAGCCCCGCCCGCGTTGCCGACGCGCTTCAGGAATGCTTCGCTCCACGGGGCATCCGCCGAACCTGCGCGGACGTACCCGACCTTGCCGATCCTGACGATCCGGTTCTCGACCCGGCCGGTCACGCCCTCGCCGGCCGTTTCGAGGACGTGCGACGGCGGCGACAGGTCGATTCGGCGTTCTCGCGCCGCGACCGTCAGCGCATCGGAAATGACGTGGCCCGACGCCTGGGCCAACGATGCCGCGACATGCAGCACGTCGTCCGTTCCGATGCCGGCGCCGCATTCGATCGCCACGATGCGTGCGCGCCCGCCCGTCAGCGTGCCGGTTTTGTCGAAGAACAGGATCGTTGCCTGCGCAAGGCGTTCGAGCGCGCCGCCGCCTTTGACGAGGATGCCGCGTTTCGAACAGCGCGACAGGCCGGACACGATCGCGACCGGCACGGCGAGGAGCAACGGACAAGGCGTGGCGACGACGAGCACGGCGAGCGCGCGCGCGACGTCGCCGGTCAGCAGCCACGCGATGCCGGCGACGAGCAGCGCGGCGAGCACGAAGAACGCGGCGTAACGATCCGCGAGACGCACGGACGGACCGCGCTCGTGTTGAGCACGCTCGACCATGCGGACGATGCCTGCGAACGTGCTGTCGCCCGCCGTGGTGCGGGCGACCATTTCGAATGGCGCGCCTGCGTTGACCGCGCCGCTGCAGACGTTTTCCCCCGACCGTCGCCGCTGGGTGGACGACTCGCCGGTCAGCATCGATTCGTCGAGCTCTGCGTCGCCGGTCAACGTGCCGTCGACCGGCGCGCATTCGCCGCTACGCACGAGCAGCCTGTCGCCGGGAAGGATGGTGTCCGGCGCGACGGCACGCCATTCGCCGTTCTCGAACCGGGTCGCCTGCCGAGGCGCGCGACCGAGCAGCGCGGTCATCTCGCGTTGCGCGCGGTCTTGCGCATACCGCTCCAGCGTCCGGCCGCTTGCCAGCATCAACGCGATGACCGCAGCCGTCAGCGTCTCGTCGAGCGCGATGGCCAGACCGATTGCCAGCCATGCGAGCACGTCGATGCCGGCCTGCCGTTTCACCACGGCCCTTGCAAGGGAGACTGTCAACGCGAGCAAGACCGGCACCGTGCCCATCAGCCATACGACCCGCGCGAGCGAAGGCAGGCCGAACGCCACGCACATGCCGCCTGCCGCGAGCGTAACGGCCGCCAGAACCAGCAACGCGAGATCGATCGACCAGCGGATACGGGACATGACCATTTTTCCAATTGCCGTGCGCGGCGGGTGCGCCGCATCCGGTTCCGGTTGCGGAGGGCCGGTTGCGGAGGGCCGGTTGCGGAGGGCCGGTTGCGGACGGGCGGTTGCGGACGGCGTGGCATCAGTCTAGGAAACGCCGCGGTTCGACCGTTGACCTGCGTCACGGCGAAGCGCGTCACGCACAAGGCCGGCATGGGGCGTTGCTTGACGTGAGTCAAGCGGCCGGCGCCTTTCGTCAGCACAATCGAAGCGTGACGCCGGAGCGCCTGGGATCGATATCGTGCTGACGCTGGCTGTACTCTTCGTGCTGATTCTTCTGCTGAATCTCATGCCGGCGTTCGCGCCGCCCACGTGGATGGCGATGTCGTGGGTCGGGTTCAACCTGCCCGACGGCAATCCGCTGGTCTTTGCCGTCGTGGCGGCCGGCGCGGCGACCATCGGACGCGTCATTCTGGCGACCTTCGCCAGGTCGCTCGTGCGCTCCCGCTGGATGCGGGACGCGGATCGCGAGAACATCGACGTCGCCACGCACTGGCTGCGCAAGCACCGGACGCTCACCGCCGGTGCGTTCTTCTTCTATGCGCTGAGCCCGCTTCCGTCGAACTACCTGTTCATCGCATACGGCCTTTCCGGATTGCCGCTCAGGATCATCGCCGCGGCGTTCTTCGTCGGCCGTGTCACGACCTATGCGATCTGGGCGCACCTCGGCCGCTTCGCGTCGACCCGGCTGGACCTGGAATCCGGAATCGAAGGCAGTTACCTCGGCGGATACTTCGTGGTCACGCAACTGGCGTTGCTCGGCGTCGTGTTCGCGTTGATGAAGCTCGATTGGCGCGCGCTGCTCAACGAACGCCGGTTGACGTTCCGGCGCGGCCATCCTCCGCACCGCGCGGAGTGACACCGCGCAGGCGCGCCGCGCCGATCGCCTGCGCCGGCCGCGGCCGCTCGTCGCGCAGTCTGTTCGTCCACGTCGATGACCGACTAGCCGGGCGCCGCCGTCTCATCGGCAACCGGCCACGACACGATCACGCGCAGTCCGCCGAGTGCGGACGATCGACCCACCTGGATGTCAGCGTCATGCGCCGCTGCGATTCGCCGCACGATCGACCAGCCGAGGCCGCTTCCCCCCGGCCGGGTTTCCGCCGGCCGAAAGAACCGCTCGCCCAGTCTTCGCAGATCGGCGTCGCCGATGCCCGGGCCGCTATCTTCGACCCGCAGCACGGTGCGCCCTTCCCGTTGGCCGACCGAAACGGTGATGCACGCCAGCGGCGGGCTGTAGCGAATCGCGTTGTCGACCAGGTTGCGCACCATCGACTCGAGCAAGGGTTCGTTGCCGCCGACGATGCATGGCAACGGCGCATCGAGTTCCAGCCTCTGCCGTTTCCCGATCGACCGCGGCGCGGCCTCCGCGACCACCCGTTTCGCCAGGGTCGATACGTCGACCGGTGCGCGGTCCGCCAATGCGCCCGCATCGAGACGCGACAGCAGCAGGAGCTGATCCACCAGGCGTGCGGCCCGATCGCACCCTTCGAGCACGCCCCGCAGTGCATGCCGGCGTCGCTCGTCATGGGGCTCCGCCATCGCGACCTGCGCCTGCGCCTTGACGGCCGCGAGCGGCGTGCGCAACTCGTGAGCCGCATCGGCCGTGAATCGGCGCTCCGCATCCATCACGGCACGAATCCGCTCGAACAAGCCATTCAGCGCATCCAGCATCGGCCGCATCTCGAGCGGCGTCCGATCGGGCCGAATCGTGTCGAGTGCCTGCGGATTCCGCTTCGCGAGCGTTCGCCCGAAATCGCGCAGCGGCGCCGTGCCGCGGCGCACCGCCCAGCCGATGGCCAGCACCAGCAACGGCAACGCAGCCGCCATCGGCCACAATGCGCTGCGCATGACGGCGCCCAGGATCGCCTTGCGTGAATCGATTCGTTCGCCCACGAACACCTGCACATCGCCGCGCACGCCGTGCACGACGAATACCCGCCACGCATTCCCGTCGATCACGACGGTCCAGAACCCGGAAGACCGATCGCGCCCGGTCAGCTCGGGCGCCACCATCGGCTTCGACGGCGCGTTTTCGGAATGCAGGCCAAGCCGACCTTCATGAAACACCTGAAAGGCCACGCGCGGCCCGTACGGATGAAGGATCGGCGCATCGATCGCATTGTCGTCGTCATCCGGCCCGCGCGCCTGTTGCGCGACGAGCAGTGCCGCGGCCTGCGCGAGGTGGCCGTCGAGCAGCCGGTCGATCTCGCGCCGCGCATCGAGCCAGGTCAGCATCAGCGTCGATAACCAGACAGCGAGGACCACGGCCGGCACGAGCGTCAGCAGCCGGCCATGCAGCGAACGCGCGGGCAGCACGGCTTTCATGCAGCGTCCCGCATCAACACATAACCCACGCCGCGCACCGTTCGGATCAGCTCGCTGCCGAGCTTGGCGCGCAAGCGATGGATGTGGACCTCGACGGCATTGCTCTCCACCTCCTGCCCCCAGCTGTACAGGTACTGCTCGATCTGCTCGCGTGACAGCACCCGGCCGGCATTCAGCATCAGGATGTGCAGCAGGTCGAACTCGCGCGTGGACAGCGCAACGGCCACGCCGGCGCGGCGCGCGGTTCGCGACGCGGGTTCCAGCTCGACGTCCTGCGCGTGGAGCCGCTCGGTCGGACGGCCATGAGACCGCCGGACCAGCGCCCTCAGGCGCGCACCGAGCTCGTACAGGTCCACGGGCTTGATCACGTAGTCGTCGGCACCCACGTCGAGCGCCCGGATGCGGTCGGGCACGGCATCGCGCGCGGTCAGGACCAGGACCGGCAACGCTATCCCGTCGCGGCGAATGCGCTGCAGCACATCCATGCCGTCCATGAGCGGCAATCCGAGATCGAGGACCGCCGCGGCATGAACATGCGCGCGCAGCTCGCGCTGGGCCGCGTCGCCGTCATGCACCCAGTCGACCTGGAACCCTTGCTGGCGCAGTCCGGCTCGAATCCCGTCGCCGAGCAGGACGTCGTCTTCCACGAGCAGGATGCGCACGATCGAATCCTCCGCCCGTGGCCGTCAGTCGTCGTCCCGGCCCGCCCCTTGCACGGGGCGGCCGGTGTCCGTCGCGACGGGCCGATCCGCTTGAACGGGCTGCGGTGCCGCCTGCCATTGCGTCCACCACCAGCCGATCACCGCTGCCGTCATCACGGCAGCGATCCCCCACCACGCACGCCGGATGCCGTCGATCGGCGTGCCGCGCTTGTAGCCGGTCACCATCGCGCCGGCCAGATTCTCACGATGCACGATGCTGCTGACGAGCACGGCGGCGACGTGGACCATGACGAGCGCGAGCATTACGTTCGCCGCGCCCTCGTGAAGATCGCCGAACGATTCGCCGTTTCCGTCGTAGGCTGCCCAGCCGGTCAATCCGACGACGACCGTCATCGCCAGCATCGCGACGATCGCGACCGCGCCGGCCGGGTTGTGGCCGACATGATGTTCGGGCCGGCCTTTCGCCAGGCTCCGAACGTAGCGCAAAACGGCCGCTGGCGAACGTACGAACAACGAGAACCGCGCATGACGCGTGCCGGCCACGCCCCATACGACGCGAAACGCGACGAGCGCCAGCATCGTGTATCCGAACGCGACGTGCATCAGCCGCCATCGCTCGCTCTCGGCGGTCAGCCACGCGCCCGCAAAGGCGATGACCGTCAGCCAGTGGAATACGCGCAGCGGAGCATCCCAGACGAGTATCCGTACGGGACGCGAGCGTGCCGGGTCACCGTGTGCTCGGGATGCGGACGAATCGTTCATCGAAATTTCCTTTGTCTGCTTGCGTATGACACGCGGCGCAATTCGACGGCCGCTTCACCGCGGCGCTGCGCCACACGGACGCAGGCACCTCGTCGTGCGTGGCGACGAACCACGCCGACCGGGTAATCCTGTCTTCCGGGGGACGGCGCGCCGCGGCGCCCGTCGCCGCGTGTGCCGTCAGCCACGTTTCCAGTTGCCCGATCGTTGTCGGGTCCAGCGTCGCATCGGTGCCGAAGTGGCGGTCGAGACCGTTCAGGATGTGCCGCCACGACTCGGCGGGCAGCGCCCCGGGCGGATAGGCGACATGGCAGGTCGCGCACTCCTGCCTGTACTTGGGCAGCAACGGAATCGCGGCGCTTCTCGTTTCGTCTTCCGCCAGTGCCGCGCGAGGCAGCAGCGACATCAGCAGCAGCGCGAGCACGCTTGCCCGTGCATGTCGCCGCGCAGCGATCCCGCGCGGCGACGTCGTCCAGTCGATGTTGTTCATGATCGTTCGTCGTCAAGGTTTCAGGCTCGTGAGCCAGCTCAGGACGTCGGCCTTTTCGATTGCCGAACATTCACGCCCGATGACGTCCTTGCAGTTTCTGCGAAACCATTTTTCGGTTCTGGCGCCGTCCGAGAACCGAGCCGGGTTGAAAGCGGGCGCGAGCGGCTCGATGGCCTTGCCGGTAACGACGTGCGTGCCTGCACCGGTCGGCGTATTTCCATGACACGTCGCGCAACTCCAGTCGCGCCCATGTCGGGACGTGAAGAACTGCTGACCGCGCGACGGCACGGCGTCGACGCCTGACTGCGCCGTGTAGCCGGCCAGCAATTGGGCCGGCGTTTCGGCACGTGCGTCGGCGATGGCAGCCACGCATATGGCAGCCGCCAGCCATGGCCGGCAAAGCATGCGAACCGAGTCGGATAGGCGCATCGTGGTTCTCCTGAGCGATGCGTTCATCTTCGGGAGAATTCCTTACCGCATTCTTAACGCGCGGATACCCGAGCGCCGTGCCAGGCGTTCGCCTCCGTACTCGTCCGTGCCGATCACAGCGTGGCTAGCGATCCGGTTGCGGCTGCGAGCCAGGGCACCCCGTACACAGCCGCATCGTCCCGCGCCGCTCAGGGTCGTGCCACGAAAAGCGCACATCGACGGCCCCCCGCGCCGGGACGACGACGTGCCGGATTTCCTGAACGGCCCTGTCGTGCGCGGACACGGTATATTGCCCCGGCGGCACGCGGGCGAACAGGAACGGCCCGTTCGTGTGAACGTCGAGCACTCTCGACTTGCCGGACGACAGCGTCACATCGACATCGGAAAGATACTGGCCGGACTTCGATGCGAACGTGAGCCGCAGGTTATATCGAGGCGCAACGTCGCGAAACGCGGTGACCTCGTCCTGGCCGATTCCGCCGGTGATATAAGCGACACCGTTGCGCACGACCGGTTCGGTCGACGTGTCGGCCAGCGCATTCGCGCCGACATTCAGCAGGCAGGCCGCCAGCAGCAGCATCTTCACGGTTGTGGTGCCCATCTTCGCTCTCCTGATTGACCACGCACATCGCACATGCGTATCGAGGACGATGCCAGCGTCGCGCGAAACCACAATCTCCCGTTGACGCATGTCAAGTGCGCGCCAGTCGAAGAGCACGCAACCGGTGGAGGCGCCGCGATACAGCCATCGCGCCCCGTCTTCCCGAGCGGCGCGGCAAGCCTGCACACGCGGGGGTTCCGGATCCGGACGTCGCAATCAGAAATGACGGCTGTCAGCCGATATTGCACGGCCCGTCGGAAATTTCCGACACGGTGGCCCGACACCGGACAGCAAGCTCAGGCCACGCTGATTGTCCCGCGCGGCGCCGCCGCCAATACTGGAGACGTAACAGGACACAACGTGTTTCGCGGCCGGGGCGCGGTTCTTCCGCCCCGCCGCCGGATCGAGGAGCTGGCGATGATTCAATCGACCGCAGCACGCGCCGACGACGCCATGCCGAATAGCGAGCCGTCGGTCGGTGCCCACCTCGTGACCCGTCGCCACGGCTATCTGCATCACGGGATCTACGTCGGCGACGGCAACGTGATTCACTACGCCGGATGGTCGCGCCACCTGAGCGGCGGCCCGGTCGAGATCGTGACCCTCGACGGCTTTCGTGCCGGTTTCGAATTCGCCGTCATCCGCCACGCGCGCACGCCGTACGACGGGATGGAAGCAGCACGCCGCGCGGCAACGCGCCTGGGCGAATGCCGCTACCGGCTGCTCACGAACAACTGCGAACACTTCTGCCTGTGGTGTCTGTTCGGCGTCGGGCGCAGCGAGCAGGTCGCGTCGTGCCTGCGCAATCCGGTGCGCGGCGTGGCGGTCGCGGTCACGCTGATCGCGTGCGTGCTGGTCGCACGATGGCATCCAGCGGCGGCCGGGCGCGAATGTCCGGTTCGGTAGTCGGCCTGGCATCGGTTGCGATGCCGTCGCTTCGTCGATCGCGACCTTGATCCGGACCTGCCGGTCAGCGCGGCAACGCGTCCGGATCGTAGCGATTGCGCGGGTTCCACAGCATCCAGCCATCCGTGCCTGCCGCATCGGCCGCGTCGACCTGCGCGCGAATCTCGTCGGCATCGAACAGCCGGCGATCGAATGCGTAGTCGCGAAACGCCTGGAGCCACGGCCTGAACCGGACGCCGTCCAGCCCGGTGCGGCGCTTCGCCTCCTCCAGCGACCGCGAAACGATCTCGCCCGGATGCTCGGTCGGTTTCCGGCAACCGGGCAGGCCCCACGTGAAGCCGGACGGATACAGCATCGGCGACACGTAGTCCACCACCGGCACGAGCGCATCGAGCCGCTGTCCGATTGCCGTATCGTCGGCATTCCAGCAGACGTACCCGAAGATATCGGCCGACAGGTAGAGGTTGTACGGCTGCAGCCGCGCACGCGCGCCGGTGAAGAATCCGCTGATCGCCGCGACCCGGTTGGCCTCGGTATTCGGCTCGGCGAACCGCAGGCCGTTGGCATCGGGAAAACGTAGGTAGTCGAACTGGATTTCGTCGAAACCCATGCGGGCCGCCTCTTCGGCGACATCGTAATTGTGTTGCCAGGCCGCGCGCGACGTCGGGTCGATCCAGCGCTGATGCTCTCGGTCCTGCCAGACCTCACCGGCCGCGTCGCGCACGGCCCACTCGGGATGAGCGCGCGCGAGCGGATCGTCCTTGAACACGACGATGCGCGCGATCAGGTAAAGGCCGCGTGCGTGGAACGTCCGCAGCAGGTCCGGCAGATCGGGCGGATGAACGATCGCGCCGGATACATTGTTCGCCGCGCCGGAAATCTCACGCGCCTGACTGCGATAAGGCGTCACGCCGCTGTCGCCCTTCACGTCGATGACGAGCGCATTGATCGCCGTCTTGTCCTGGAGGGCCAGCGCCGCGTCGCGCAGCGTGCGATCCGCGACGCCGTATGCGGACAGGTAGACCGCTTTCGGGCGCATCGGCGTCATCCGGATCGTGTGCGCGACCGCGGCCGGCGTCAGCGTGACTTCCGTTCGCGCGTAGCCCGCCGCGCGCACGCTGACGCGTGTCCCGCTCGCATCGAGCTCCAGTGAAAACGCGCCATCGCGATCCGCGGTCCAGCTCACGCCCGCCGCGTGGCCGATCGCGCCGGTCAGCGGGCGCCCATTCGCGGCATCGACGACGGTGATCGCGACCGGCGCCGCCTCGACGGCGAAACCGGCGAGCGACACGAGCAGACAGGCGAACAGGCGCTCAATCACGGTTGCCTCCGGCGGTTCTCAGCAACCCGTTCATGCATCGCGTGTCGCACGCGTCCGTCATCAGATAGCGCGGCAGCGCCATCACCGGGTCGGCGACACGAACGGGGTGTGCATCGAGCGTGAACGCCGCGACATAGCCTTCGCGTGCGGCGAGCTCGTCGGTCTGCGCATCGTGGATGCCGAACGGCCAGGCCAGCAGCCGGACCGGCTGGCCGGTTTCGGCCTCGAGCCGCGCGCGCGACCGGCTCAGCTGGAACGACACGAAACGCCGGTAGTCGTCCGGCGCCAGCCGGGCGCGCTCGGTGCGGAAATTCGGATGCCAGACCGTATGCGATTCGATGTCGAATCCGCCGGCGCGCCCGAGCGTGCGAAGTTGGTCCCACGTCATCGCGTAGCGGGCATTGGAGATGGCCGACGGATAGATGAACAGCGTGACCGGCACCGGATGCGCCGCCAGCAGCGGGCGCAGCACCTCGTACACGGAGCGGTGACCGTCGTCGACCGTGATCGCGACCGCGCGCACCGGCACGGCATCGCGCTGGCCGTCATGCCAGCGTACGACGTCGGCGAGCGGCACGATGCGGTAGCCGTTCGCCTCGATCGCCTGCAGCTGGTCGCGGAACGTGTCGACGCGCACCGTCATCGAATCCAGGCGCGCGGTGGCGAACCGGTGATAGGCCAGGATCAGCACGCGCTGCGGTGGAGAAGCGATCGTCGCGACGTCGGCGGACGCAACCGGCCGCACGCACGACAACAGCAGCAGGCAGGCGATCAGTCGAAAGGCCATGGCGGATCTCGTGGAACAGGTGCCCCATTTTTTGCGATCGCGCCGCGCCATCCGCTGCGCCAGATCAACGATCGATCGCGCCGTCGGCGCGCTTGACGCGCATCAAGCCGCAACGGGCGACAGTCGGCTGCAATGGGGGCGTCGCACGCGTGTGCCGAACCTGCCGCCCAGGTCCCGCGACATCGAGCACACGGAAACGTGCCGTTTCCGTGGACTAAACCCGCGGGCGCTGCGACATGCAGTCGCCCTGCCCATCGATCCGTTCGCCATGCCGAGAGCGCCACGTCTGCCGTTCACGTCGAACCGCGGAGCCGCACGACGAAAGACCATGCAATTCGATCGCGCGTTGCGTCGGCCTGCCACCTACCCCCATCCCGCAGGACGGATCGTACGGATCGAAACGCACCTGTCCGTCGTCTATCTGGCGGGACGCTACGCATACAAGCGCATCAAGCCCGTTCGATTCGCGTTCGTCGATCTCGTCCGCCCCGCGCAGCGTCGCCGCTGCGCGCTGGCGGAGTGCACGCTCAACCGGCCGTTCGCCGGCTCGCTTTACCTGGGCGTCTGGCCGATCATGGCGCGCGGCCGGCGCAGCGCCTTCGGGCCGCCCGTGCAAACCGGCGCGCGTCGCCGTCGGCAGCCGGCAGTGCCCGGCGAGTACGTGGTGCGAATGCGCCGGTTCGACGCGCAGGCCATGTTGTCGGCCCGCAGCGCATCACACGGCGCCGGGCTGGCGGACGCGGGCGCACTCGCGGATACACTGGCCCGCCATCATCTGCACGCGCCGCGCCGTGCGCCGCGCGGCCATCCGGGCAGCACGGCCAGCGTCGTGGCGCAATGCCGGCAGTTGTGCGACACGCTCGACGTCACGGTGCCCGGAGAAGCTGCGCTGCGCCGCTGGTACGAGGCCGAGCTGGCCCGCGTCGCACCGCAGTTCGCCGAGCGGCACGCACGCGGATTCGTGCGGGCGTGCCACGGCGATCTGCATCTCGACAACGTCGTCCGCTGGCGCAACCGCATCCTGATGTTCGACTGCATCGAGTTCGACGACACGCTGCGCTGGATCGACGTGGCGAGCGATCTCGCGTTTGCGCTGACGGATTATTCCGCCCGCGGGCGGGCCGACTGCGCCCACCACCTCCTGTCCGAATGGCTCGCCCGCACGGGCGACCATGCGGCGCTGGGCGTGCTGCCGTGCTACTTCGTCTATCGCGCGCTGGTGCAAGCGATGACTGCGCGGCTGCGCGGCGACGATGCGGCCCGCCGTCGGCATCTGCGGATCGCGTCGGACATGGCGCAGACACGGCGCGATGTGCGACCGGCATTGCTGCTGTGCCGTGGCGTGTCAGGTTCTGGCAAATCGGTGGCCAGCCGCGCGCTTGCGGCACAGATCGGCGCGATCCGGCTGTCCAGCGACGTCGAGCGCAAGCGCGACGCCCGCGCGCCCGAGCACACCCGGCTGTCCGCTGTCGCCTACTCGGATTCGGCGATCGACGCAATCTACGAAAGACTGCGTGAGCAGGCCGGCGTGGTCCTCGCCAGCGGCTACACGGCGATCGTCGACGCAACGTTCCTGCGCCGGCGCCACCGCGCGGCGTTCATCTCGCTCGCCGCGCAACTCGGCGTGCGCGTCGCGATTCTCGATTTCGTCGCGAGCCGGGCAACGCTCGTCGCACGTGTCGCGGCGCGGGCCGAGAGCGGACGCGACGCGTCCGACGCCGACCCGGCCGTACTGGCGCGGCAGATCGACCATGCCGAGACGCTGGCCCCGGCCGAGGCCGCGATCGCGATCCGCTTCGATACCGATTGCGACGCCGCGGCATACGGCGATCGCGCATTCTGGGCGCCGTTGTTCGCCGTACTACGTACGTAGCCGTGCGCCGTATGGCGCTCGTGGAACAATCCCGGCGTCCACGGCGGGTGCCGGGCCGGCGATGTTGCGCGCGGAAACGCCGCTCCCCGATCTGACACGTCGCATCGCATCGGATGGACGCGCGCGCGGTCAACGGCCGAATGTGCGCGTATGGTCGTCGTAATCGAACAGCCCGGCGTAACGGCCCCAGTCGGTCACGACGCGCAGCGCCTGATCCGCGCGGCGCGGATCGAGATGATCCTCGAGTTCCAGTTCAAAGCGCTCGCGAGGCGCGCGATGTTCTGCCCGCTCGCCCAGCACTTCGTCGATATGCGCGGCAAGCGGCACGAATTTGACGACATGCTCTCGAAACAGGCGCCGCCGGGCCTCGTCGTCGCTGTGCGCGAACACGTGGCCCGCCGCGCTCAGCCGGATGGTGCGGTCGTGCCACTCGGCAAAGGCGAGCAGATGGAGCGCGGCGGCGGTCGGATGGAGCGCGTCGGCCCGCAGCGCGAGCGCCGACGCAATCGTGCCGAGCTCCGCATGGCCGTCGTACGGTGCGGCCGCCAGTGTCTCGACGAACCCGGCGAGATGGTGGCTCGTCACGTCGGGCAGCGTCATCGCCAGCGCGCCGCCGGCCGTCTCGCGGTTCGCCGCCGCATCGGCGATGCGTGCGGTCAGCGTCGCGTAAATCTTGCCGACTATCGCCTGAAAGGCCGGATCGTGCCGGCTGCGCGGACGCGGCACCGGCACGTTCAGCGCGGTGTCGACGCGTGCGGGACCGACGCCGAGCACCAGGATGCGATCGCACATGAGCACCGCTTCCTCGATGTTGTGGGTCACCATCATCACCGATCGGATCGACAGCTGACGCGCGTCCCACAGATCGAGAAAATCGGTGCGCAGCGTTTCCGCGGTGAGCACGTCCAGCGCCGAGAACGGTTCGTCCATCAACAGCAGGACGGGTTCGCTGACGAGCGCGCGGGCAAACCCGACCCGCTGACGCATGCCGCCCGACAGTTCGCGCGGAAACGCCGATTCGAAGCCGTCGAGCCCGATCAGCTCGATCGCGGCAATGGCCCTTTCGCGCACGTCGCGTGGCGGGAGACTCAGCGCATCGAGTCCCAGCTCGACGTTTTCGACGACGGTCAGCCACGGGTACAGCGCGAAGGTCTGGAACACCACGGCGATGCCGCTGGTCGGACCGGCAAGCGTTGCGCCGCGATACGCGACCGCGCCCGACGAAGGCTCGACGAGCCCGCCCGCGATCCGCAGCAGCGTGGACTTGCCCGATCCGGAGCGGCCGAGCAACCCCAGTATCTCGCCCTCGCGCAGCGTGAAATCGATATCGGCCAGCACGTGCAGCGGTTCGCCGGACGGCTTCGTGAATGATTTGCATACGGCGCGCATCTCGAGCACGACCGGCGCTTGCTCCGATGACGGCGCGGCCGCGATCGCAACGTTCGCTTGCTTGCATTCATCGAGATTCGACACGCGTGTCTCCCGCGGGTAAAGGATGGGTCCGGACTCAATTGAGCCGCGTTCTGCGCTCCGCGAACGCATACATCGGGCGCCACACGAGCCGGTTGGTCGCAATCACGAGCAGCGACATGACGGCGACGCCGAGCGCGATGCGCGGAAAGTCGCCGGCTTCGGTCATCCGCGCGATGTAGGCACCGAGGCCACCGGCATTCAGGCGCGTGCCGCCCCAGCTCACGGCTTCCCCGACGATGCTCGCATTCCATGCGCCGCCGGATGCAGTGATCGCGCCCGTCACGAAATACGGCAGGATGCCCGGCAACATGACGCGACGCCACCAGGTCGACGGACGGACCCGGAAGCATGCAGCCGCTTCGCGCAGGTCGGCCGGGAACGCGCTCGCGCCCGCGATCACGTTGAACAGGACATACCATTGCGCGCCCAGGATCAGCAACGGGCACAACCAGATGTCGGGTTCGAGACGAAAACGCACGATCGCAAAGACGGCGACCGGAAACAGCAGGTTGGCCGGAAACGCGGCGAGGAACTGTGTGACCGGCTGAACGCGGGCGGCCACGCGCGGCCGAAGACCGATGGCGATCCCGATCGGCACCCAGATCGCCGACGCGATCACGACCAACACCGTCACACGGACGAAGGTGAGCGCCCCTTCGCCCGCCACGACACGCAGGTCCGTCCAGGTCAGCGTCGCGCGCCCGAGGCTGAACAGCCCGTACACCGCATACACGCATCCCGCGCCGCCAAGCGTGAGCCACAGCGCGTCACCCGCGTGCCGCGGCAGCGCCATCCGGCCGCGCCACGGCCATGTCGCCGCGGGCAGCCGCGCAAGCGCCACGCGGCGCAACAGCCTGCCGACCGGGCGGCCCGCGCGGGCCATCCATCGCGATCGATGGAACAGGTCGAGCAACCAGCTGCGCGGCGCGACCGCGGGCGCGGCATCGCCATGGCGGAACCGTTCCGACCACGCAACCAGGGGCCTGAACAGCAACTGGTCGTACAGGACGATTGCGATGCTCATCGCGACGATCGCCCAGCCCACGGCGGCCAGGTCTCGGTTCGCGATTGCCTGCGCGACATAGGCGCCCACGCCCGGCAGGTCGACGTGCAGGTTGCCGACCGCGATCGCCTCGGACGCGACCACGAAGAACCAGCCGCCCGACATCGACATCATGGCGTTCCAGACGAGGCCGGGCATCGCGAACGGCACGTCCAGGCGCCAAAAACGCTGCCACGCCGAAAGCCGGAAACTGCGACTGGCCTCGTCGAGGTCGAGCGGCACCGTGCGCAGCGCCTGGTAGAAGCTGAACGTCATGTTCCACGCCTGGCTCGTGAAGATCGCGAAGATCGCGGCCAGCTCGGCGCCGAGGATTCGCCCCGGGAACGACGACAGGAAGAACAGCGCCGTAAACGACAGGTAGCCGAGGACCGGCACCGACTGGAGCACGTCGAGCAACGGAATCAGCACCCGTTCGGCCGACCGGCTCCTGGCCGCCGCGGTCGCATAGACGAACGTGAAAACGATCGACGCGAGCAATGCCGCGAACATGCGCGAGACGGTACGCAGCGTATAGCCGGGCAACGCCGCGGGCGACAGCGAGATGGCCGGAGGATGCGCGACTGCGAGCGGGCCTGCCATCTGGTGCGCCGAGATCCCGGCGAGCAGCAGGACGCCGGCGACGATCAGCATCGCGGCGAGATCGCGCCAGCCCGGCGCGGGCAGCGTCCAGCGGCCGCCCCGCAATACCTCCGCATGGTGCTCCACGGTGCCCCTCCCCGTCGATGATGGCGGTTCATCTTCCGGGGCGGTGGGGCCAGCCGGGTTGACCTGCGTCAACCGTCCCGCAGTGGTGGGCGCCCGGCGCGCCACGCGGCAACCGTGCGCTCGGCCGCAACCGTGCGGCGGCGCCGCATGTCCCCACGCCCGTCGTCGAAACCGACCGGCTGCCCCGGCGCTTCGGCGGCCTGACCGGCTACGGGAACCTGCGCGTGATCGCCCGAAATCGCCATCGTCGCACCCGCTTCCCGGCCGTGCTCGCGCGCGCCGTTGCCGCGGACACGTCGCGACCGCCCCCGACGGACACCGCATCAGCCACGCTGTTTCTCCTCGAAATACGGCTGGCGTGCCGCCACGAGGCGCAGTTCGTCGAACAGCGCCGCGGCCGCGCGCAGCAGGTCGTCGAGCGACACGATGCCGACCAGCTCGCCGCCGTCGCCCACCACCGGCAATCGGCGTACGCCATGCTGGCGCATCCGCTTCGCGAGCAGCCAGAGATCGTCGTCGACGTCCGCGACGGCGACCGGGGCCGACATGATGTCCCCGACGAACAACGAACCGGCCGGTGCGTCGGGGCCGACGACGGCGAGCACGATGTCCCGGTCGGTCAGCATGCCGACCGGCTCGCATCGTCCTTCCCTTTCACGTACGACGACCAGGTCGCCGGCATGTGCGTCGCGCATCATCGCGGCCGCCTCGACGACGGTCGTCTGCGCGGAACACATGGCGACATCGCGGGTGCAAAGCATCGAGGCATTCATGTTCCCTCCCCTGCCCGGACGACGCGGGCCGTCGGTCGACGCCCGTCTCCGCCCGCCTATTCACGCAACGGTGATTCGATCGACCCCGTCGCGCACGGCGTCGATCGGTGGATCCGGTTCGAGCGCCTGCCCGACATCGTTCAGTTGGGCGCCGTTTTTCATGGTCACGGGCCTGTCCGTATCCCATGGCGATAACCGTGCATCCGGCAGCATCGCGGGATGCCTGATACGGATCAGCGAGGTGCCTCGCCCGAGGTCCGCCCCACCATCGTGAAATCGGCATCGCGGCCGGTTGCGTGCCTCGAGACGCGACACCATCTGCCGCCCCCGGTCCGACAGACGCACGTGCGCCTCCGCGAGCGGCACGGCATCCAGCCGGACGAGGCCCCGGTCCACAAGACAATGAAGATCGGCAGGGTCACCCTGCTGGCGTCGTGGTTCGCTGGCAAGCACCATCAGGATCGCAATCTCGTGGGGACTCAGCAGGCACTCGCCGTCGGTGTCGGGCGGTCGATGCCAGTGGGGTTCGGCTGACGGCAGGTTCGGCGTCCCGTCGATGGACAGCGTGATGATCGGGAAATCCGACGTGCGCGCAAACGAGGAGAGCATGATGGAGGTCCGTATCACGAACGTGAAGACGCAGACGGCACGGTGCATGTCGGTCCTCGATCGTGATCGACACGCGCGAACCTCGATCTTCGCTCTTGCGGCACGAGCGGGGTTGACGCAGGTCATCGAGCGCACGCATGCACCCGAAACAATCGGCGATTCGTCTGACGCAATGCCATCCGACGCCGCGGTGTCGCATGCCCGTTACGCCACGCCGAAGCAATCGGCGTACACGTCGAACGACTCTGATTGGTCCGCGCCGCCTGCCCGTCAACTTACCTGCGCAACCAGTTCGGCATGAATCCGCTCGACGTCGTCGCGCGTGCAGAGCGCCGTCCCCGGATGCTCGACCGAAGCGGCCGATGCCGCCAGCGCGTAGCGGCACGCCTCGTCGAACGGCACGCCGCGCGCCAGCGCCCACACCATGCCGCCGACGAAACTGTCGCCCGCGCCGACCGTGCTGCATACGGCTGCCGGCCTGCCGGGCAGGCGCAGCGTGCGATCGCGCGTGACGACCCAGGCGCCGCGCGCGCCGAGCGTCAACGCGACGATGTCGGCCTGGCCGCGCGCCACGAGTTCGCTGGCCTTCCGGCACGCCGACGTGTCGTCGAGCGGTTCGCCGGCCAGCGCGCTCAGTTCGCCGATACTGGGCTTGACGAGATGCACGCCGGCCTCGAGGGCCGCCTGCAGCGCCCGGCCCGCCGCGTCGACCACCACGCGGCTGCCCTTTGCCTTCGCCGCGCGCGCCAACGTCGCGTAGAGATCATCAGGCGCGCCCGGCGGCAGGCTGCCGCTCAACACGAGATAGCGCGGCGCCGGTTGCATCGCGTCGATGCGCGCCGCGCACTCGCGCCACTCGGCCTGCGTGAGCGTCGGCCCCGGCATCAGGAAGCGGTATTCGCGCCCGGTCGCGGTTTCGGTCACGCACACGTTCTCGCGGGTCTCGCCGGCAATCCGGATGCGCTCGCTCGGCAGATGCTCGGCTTCGAGCAGCCGCGTCAGGACGTCGCCGGTCGGCCCGCCGGCCAGGTACAGCGCGACGCAATCGCCGCCGAGCCGGTGAACGGTCCGGGCGACGTTGATTCCACCGCCGCCGGGGTCGCGCCGCGGCCGCGCGCAGCGCAGCTTGTGCGTCTCGACGATGTGCTCGACCGACGTAGCAACATCGACGGCGGGATTCAATGTGACGGTAACGATGTCGGTCATGGTTCGTGGCTCTCGGTCGATGGCAGGGACGCCCGCCGGCTTCTCGCGACGGACGCCGGCGCGGCGAAGCCGGCAACCGCCGCATGCCGGCCGTGGCTCCACATTACGTTCGCTGCCGGCCACCGCGTTGACCGCCGTCAAGCCACGCCGCGAAGGCGCCGCTTGCGCTCGATCAACGACGCGTCCGGGCGGACTCCTACAGTGAGTCATTCATCGTTGCCGAGCCCCGCCATGGACGAGCAGCCGCTTTGCACCACCGTGTTCACCGAACGCTATGCGCGGCCCGGCGAAACGTCTCGCGAGGCCCTGTTCCATCGCGTCGCGCATGCGCTGTCGCTCGCCGAGCCGGTCGATCTCCGTGCGCAGGCGGCGCGCGCGTTCTTCCGGAACCTGCAGCGCGGCGCGATCGGCGCGGGCCGCATCCTCGCGAACGCCGGCGCGGATACCGGCGGGACGATGGTCAACTGCTTCGTCCATCCGCTCGCGATTCCGCCGGGCGCGCCATGGGCCGCCATCGACGCAGCACTCGCGCATGCGCTCGACGACGCAAGGCTCACGCTGTTGATGGGCGGCGGAATCGGCTACGACTTCTCACCGGTGCCGCCTGCCGGCGCGTATGAACGGCGCGTGTCGTCCGAACGAGGCGCATGCGTCGCGATCGACCGCTTCGACGCGATGTGCCGGGCGCTGCCGTTCACCGGCCCGCGCCGGGGCGCACAAATGGGCGTGCTGCGCTGCGATCATCCGGATCTCGCGGCCTTCGTCGCCGCCAAGCGCGGACGATCGCGCTGGCCGACGTTCAACCTGTCGGTCGGCGTCACCGATGCGTTCATGGAGGCCGTCCGGCAGGATTTGCCCTGGGCACTCGTCCATCACGCGCGGCCCCGCTCCGGGGCCGGTGCACAGCCCCGGCGGCCGGACGGACGGTATCTGTACGCGACGATTCCGGCGCGCACGCTCTGGCACGAGATCGTCGGCGCGGCGCGCGACAGCGCCGAGCCGGGGCTGCTGTTCCTCGACACGATCCGCGACGCGAATCCGCTGCGCGAACACGAGCGGATCGACGCGACGAACCCGTGCGGCGAGCAGCCGCTGCCGGCGTACGGCAGTTGCGTGCTCGGGCCAATCGACCTGTCGCGGTTCGTCCATCACCCGTTCGGGGTCGACGGCAAGCCGCGCTTCGATTTCCCGGGGCTCGCCGACGCGGTGCGCATCCAGGTGCGCATGCTCGACAACGTACTCGACTTGACCGCATGGCCGCTCGCCGCGCACGCCCACGAGGCGCGGCGCACTCGCCGCATCGGGGTCGGCGTCACCGGCCTGGGCGACGCGCTGACGATGCTGCGGCTGCGCTACGACAGTATGCAAGCGCGGGCGCTCGCACGCCGGATCGTGCTGACGATGCGCGAGCATGCGTTCGCGGCTTCGGCCGCGCTTGCCGCCGAGCGCGGCGTGTTTCCCGCGTACGACCCCGCCGCCTATCTGACCGGCCCCGCGCACCGCATGCCGCTGCCGCTGAAGGTGCACCACGCGATCGCGCGGCACGGGCTGCGCAACAGCCATCTGCTGTCGTTCGCGCCGGCCGGCAGCGTGAGTCTCGCGTTCTGCGACAACTGTTCGAACGGAATCGAGCCGGCGCTCGGCTGGACGCAGCGTCGCCTCGTGCGCACCGCGGACGGACGGGTGCGGCCGTTTCGTGTCGAGAATCACGCGTATCGGCTGTTTCGCGACCTGCATGGCGGCCACGTCAGGCTGCCGGATTATTTCGTCGCGGCGGCCGATATCGCGCCGGTCGATCACGTCGCGATGCTCGCGGCGCTGCAGCCGTGCGTCGATGCCGGCATCTCGAAGACCGTGACGCTGCCGGCGCAGTGTTCGCTCGCGGACGTCGACGCCCTGTTCTTCCAGGCATGGCGTGACGGGCTCAAGGGCATCACGGTGTTCCGGCCCGATCCGCGGCTCGCGTCGGTCGTGACCGCCGATGCGGCGCAGGCGCGGCGCGAGCGCCCGGTCTGCATCGGCTGTTGAACGACGCACGCGGACCAGCGGCCGACGCTCGGCGCGGCGATCGTTCGTTCAGACGGGAGCGTCCGTGGTCGTTTCCGTGTCGGCCGGTGCGGGACTGCGCGCGTCGCCGGTATCGCCGGTATCGTCGGCCGGCGTGATGAGCGCCATCAGCCTGTCGTGATCGATCGATTCTTGCTCCAGCAAGCTGCGCGCGATCCGCTCCAGCGCATCGCGATGCTCGCCGAGCGTCGCCGCGACCCGCGCGTGCGCATCGTCGAGCAGCGCGCGCACCTCTTCGTCGATCAGTTGCGCGGTGTGCTCGCTGCAATGGCCGTCGCCCGATGTCCACACGGCCGGCACGCCGCCCTGCGATACCGCATCGTCGAGCGTCATCAGCCCGATCCGGTCGCTCATCCCGTACTGCATGACCATGTGCCGCGCGAGCGCGGACGCGCGTTCGAGATCGTTCTGCGCGCCGGTCGATACGTCGCCGAACGCGATTTCCTCGGCCACGCGCCCGCCGAGCAGGACATCGAGCCGGTCGAGCAGTTCGCTCCGGCGCAGCACGTAGCGATCCTCGGTCGGCACCTGCTGCGTATAGCCGAGCGCCGCGATCCCGCGCGGGATGATCGACACCTTCTTCACCGGGTCGCAGTGCACGCGGCTTTGCGCGACGAGCGCATGCCCGGCTTCGTGATAAGCGATGGTCCGCTTCTCCTGTTCGTTCATCACGCGGCTCTTGCGCTCCATGCCCGTCAATGCGCGGTCGATCGCCTCGTCGAAATCGGCCATCGCGATCGCCGGCTTGCCGAGTTCCGCCGCATGCAGCGCGGCTTCGTTGACGACGTTCGCGAGATCGGCGCCGACGAAGCCCGGCGTGCGCTGCGCCAGTTCCGCGAGGTCGACTTCCGGCGCGAGCTTCACGCGCTTCGTATGGACGGCCAGGATCTGCTTGCGGCCGGTCAGGTCCGGCCGGTCGATCGCGATGTGCCGGTCGAATCGTCCGGGGCGCAGCAGCGCGGGATCCAGGATTTCGGGCCGGTTGGTCGCGGCCATGATGATGACGCCCGAATTCGCCTGAAAACCGTCCATCTCGACCAGCAATTGATTGAGCGTCTGTTCGCGCTCGTCGTTGCCGGACATCAGCCCGACGCCGCGCGCCTTGCCGAGCGCGTCGAGCTCGTCGATGAACACGATGCACGGCGCCTTCTGCTGCGCCTGCTCGAACAGGTCGCGCACGCGGGCCGCGCCCACGCCGACGAACATCTCGACGAATGCCGAGCCGCTGATCGTGAAGAACGGCACGCCGGCCTCGCCGGCGACGGCGCGTGCCAGCAGCGTCTTGCCGGTGCCCGGCGCGCCGACGATCAGCACGCCCTTCGGAATCTTGCCGCCGAGCCGCTGATAGCGTTCGGGGCTGCGCAGGAACGCGACGATCTGCTGCAACTCGGCCTTCGCCTCGTCAATTCCCGCGATGTCGTCGAACGTGATGCCGGTTTCCTGCTGCACATACACCCGCGCCTGGCTCTTGCCCATGCCGCTCAGGTCCCTCATCCCGCCCGGCCGCCGCATCGTGAAGTTCCAGGCCAGCACGAGGACGATCATCGGCAGCAGCCACGTCGCGAGCATCGCGATCCAGCCCGAATCCGGCACGCCGCGATAGCGGATGCCGGCGGCCGTCAGCGCGGCGACCAGATGATCGTCGCCGACGCGGTTCGTCGTGAAGCGCCACGGCGGCCCTGCCTTCTTGACGGCGACCGCGTCGAACGCCGGCAGCATGGTGGCGGCCTGCGGCATGCGCAACGCGCCCGAGATCGACGACTGACCGATCTCGAGCTCGTCGACGAGCCGCGCGTCGACCAGCCGATGAAAATCGCTGTACGAAATCGATGTCGTCGCCGGCTGGGCCGACAGCAGTTGATAGGCGATCAGGACCGCGAATGCGATCGGGATCATCAACCCGGAGTAGTCGAATGTTTTCTTCATGACGTCGAGGCTGTGCGCCGGACTCGCGACCGTTCAGGCCGCGTCACGAGTCCAGTTCGCGCGCAGCATGTCCTCGCTGTCGCGATAGTTGAATGCCAGCGCGCCGGGAAGCGATCGATTCATGGCGGCTTCTCCGTGGGAATCGGCGGTACAGGGCGCAATGCTCACGCGACGGTCAACCGGTCGACGACCTCGCGCACGCCCCGGACCGACGCCGCCGCGCCGCACGCGGCACGCCTTTCCGCCAGCGACGCGACCGTGCCCGTCAGCGTGACGATGCCGTCGTCCGCCTCGATCGCGATCCCGGCGGATTCGCGCTGCGCGCGACGGGCCAGCGCTTCGGCAATCCGCGTGCCGACGTCGGGCACCGTCTGGTCGGCCCGCACCCGAATGCGGTTCGCGACACCGACGACGCCTTTCATCCGGCTCACCATTTTTTCCGCTGCACGGCTCTGGAACGCATGATCGACCTCGCCGTCGAGCGTCACGCAGCCGTGATCGACTTCGACGCGAATCTGGTGATCGCGCAATGCCTCCTGCCAGCCGAGCGCGAACGTGATCGCGATCGCCAGTTCGTGGTCGGCGCAGGCATCCTCCGGCGGCTCGACGTTCAGTTCGAGCACCAGCGCACGCGCATCCGCGACATGCAGCGCGGTTTTCTGCGCCTCGAGCTTCTGGGCCCAACTGTCGACGGTGCCGCGCAGCGTCACGATCCGGTCGCGTACGTCGACGTCGATCCGGCGCGAATCAATCGCCGGATTCCAGAACAGCGCCTGCTCGACATCCTGCTTGAGTGCTACATCGGACTTCATGTCGGTCTCCCGTCCCGGCGCGTGCCGATCGCGAAGCGTGCGACCGGACGTATGCCGTACCCGATTCAGCATCGCGCATGGCGGCACCGGCGGCTTGACGAGGATCAACCAACCGCGGGCTTACGGCAACGGCGGCCCCGTGCGTAACCGGCCGATTTGTCCGTTGATGCAGATCAACGGGGCGCCGGAGCGCGACTCGATCATAGCGACAGACGCTGCGCACGACGCGACGAAGCGAACATGTTGCAGCGATATGACAGAGCCGCTTTCCGGGGAGACCGTCATGAACCGAAAGCAGTACCGCATCGCACTCGCGACGCTCAGCGTGTTCATCGCGCTGGCGTCGCTGGCCGGCATCGTGCACGGCATGCTGTTCGACGAGCGGGTGTTCAGGTATTCGATCGTCACGTTGATCCTGAGCGTCCTGTCGTTCGTGGTGCTGCTGAATCTCGCGCCCGGCGACCGCCCGTAAGCGGAACATAGACTGACGAGAATTACCGCTGCCTGTCAACCGAGGCCGCACTCGACACGCATTCCCACCGCAGTGATTCAGATCAAGGGGGCGCGCGGCAATCGTCGGATATAAGTGAACCCGAAGCGGCGTCGCCACGAGCGCGGCGCCATCTCGTGTTCGTGTAGCCGATGAGGAACCCCATGCGCGCCGTCGCGCTTCCGCCGCTGTTTCAGCCTGCCGCCGCGCGGCGCGTTCGTCTCGTTGCGCTGGCAACCTGTGCGGGCCTGCTGTCGGGATGCCTGTCGCTCGCGCCACCCGACGAACGTCCCGCCGCGCCGATCCCCGCCGCGTTCCCCGATCCTGCCGCCCGCGGGGCCGCCATTGCGCAGGCGCCGCCCGCCTGGCAAGACTACTTCGTCGACGAACGTCTGCGCGCGTTGATCGAGCAGGCGCTCGCCAACAATCGGGATCTGCGCGCAGCCGTTGCACGCGTCGAACAGGCGCGCGCCGTCTACGGCATCCGCAGCGCGGACCAGTGGCCGACGATCGGCGCCGGCGCGGCCTATGCGCGCTTCCGCACGCCGGGCGGCTTCCTGACGCCGACGCCGGTGATCGGCCAGTTCTACGAGATCCAGCTGGCGGAGACGCAATGGGAGATCGATTTCTGGGGCCGCGTGCGCAACCTGAAAGCGTCGGCGCTGCAGCGCTATCTCGCGAGCGATGCGGCCCGGCAAGCGGTGACGTTGAGCGTGATCACCAGCGTGGCGGACGCCTATCTGACCGTGTGCGAGATCGATGAACGGATCGCGCTGACGCGCGCGACGATCGACACGCGACGCGAATCGCTGCGGATTTTCCGGCTGCGTCACGCGGCCGGCGCGATCTCGCGGCTGGACCTGACGCAATCGGAAATCCTGCTGCAGCAGGCCGAATCGCTTGGCGTCCAGTTGCAGCAGGCGCGGGCCTCGGCGGCCGATGCGCTGGCCTTGCTCGTCGGTGCGACGCCGGCGCTGGCCGACGCGCCGCTCGCGCTCGACGACGGCGCCGTGATGCCGTCGCTCGCGCCCGGCCTGCCGTCGTCGCTGCTCGCGCGGCGTCCGGACGTGATCGCGGCCGAGCACGAACTGCAGGCCACGCGCGCGAACATCGGCGCGGCGCGCGCGGCGTTTTTTCCGCGTATCGCATTGACGAGCGCGATCGGTTCGGGGAGCAGCGCACTGCACGACCTTCTGTCGTCCGGCGCGGGGGTGTGGTCGGTGATTCCCAATGTCACGCTGCCGCTCGTCGACGGCGGCCGAAATCGGTCGAATCTCGCCCTCGCACACGCGCAGCGCGACGAGGCGCTCGCCCAATACGAGAAGACCGTGCAACGCGCGTTTCGCGACGTGTCCGATGCACTCGCCGCGCGCTACTGGCTCGCCGACCAGGTCGCGATCGAACGAGCGACGCTCGCGTCGCAGGCCGAGCGCGCACGTCTCGCGAAACTGCGCTACGACAGCGGCGCCACGCGCTTCCTGGAAGTACTCGATGCACAACGGGATCTGATGAACGCCGAGCAGCAATGGGTGATGACGCGTCGTGCGCTGTTGTCGAGCCGCGTCGCGCTGTACGGCGCGCTCGGCGGCGGGACGACTGAGACCGACCGCGCCGCCGCGGCATCGAACCATCTTTCCATCGATTCGGGTTCCAGACCATGAAGACCATCAAGCGCCCTGTTCTGATCGGCGCCGGCGCGGCCGTGCTCGCGATCGGCCTCATTTACTACGGCTGGACGCGCTGGCGCGACGCACAGACGGACGCCGGGCTCGTCAGCGGCAACGGCCGCATCGAGGCGACCGAGATCGACGTCGCGACGAAGCTGCCGGGACGCGTCACCGCGATGCTCGTCGACGAAGGCGACTTCGTGAGCGCCGGTCAGCCGCTCGCCCGCATGGACGTCGTCGTGCTGCGGGCGCAGCTCGACGAGGCGCAGGCGCGGGAACAACAGGCGGTGAACACCGCCGCGAGCATCGACGCGCAGGTGGCCCAGCGTCGCAGCGACAAGGCCGCGGCGGCCGCGCTCGTCGTGCAGCGGGAAAGCGAGCTCGACGCGGCCACGCGCCGGCTGGCGCGTTCCGAGACGCTCTCGCGGGACGGCGCGTCGTCGCTGCAGGAACTCGACGACGATCGCGCGCGCGCCGGCAGCCTGCGGGCGACCGTAAACGCCGCGCGCGCCCAGGTGGAAGCCGCGCAGGCCGGGATCGACGCCACCCGGGCCCAGCTCGTCGCCGCGCGCTCGGCCGTGACGGCCGCGCAGGCGACCGTCGCACGCGTACAGGCCGATATCTCGGACAGCGAGCTGACGTCGCCGCGCGACGGGCGGGTCCAGTATCGCATCGCCGAATCGGGCGAAGTCCTGCCGGCAGGCGGCAAGGTGCTCAATGTCGTCGATCTGTCCGACGTCTACATGACGTTCTTCCTGCCAGAAACGGTTGTCGGCAGAGTCCCGCTCGGCGCCGACGTGCGGATCGTGCTCGATGCGGCGCCGGAATACGTGATTCCGGCACGCGTGTCGTACGTGTCGAGCACCGCGCAATTCACGCCGAAGACGGTCGAGACCGCCACCGAACGGCAGAAACTGATGTTTCGGGTCAAGGCGCGCATCGACCGCGATCTGCTGCAGCGCCACCTGAAGCTCGTCAAGACGGGCCTGCCGGGTGTCGCGTGGCTGAATATCGATCCGAAGGCGGATTGGCCCGCGCGCCTCGCGATCAAGGTGCCGCAATGAACGCGACGTTGCCCGTCGATACCGGTGCCGGCGCGGGCGAAGGTCCGTCCGCATCCGTTGAATCGGGCGCGGTCGCCCGGCTGTCGGGCGTCTCGTTGCGCTACGGCGATACGTACGCGCTCGACGACGTGACGCTCGATATCCCGGCCGGCAGCATGGTCGGGCTGATCGGACCGGACGGCGTCGGCAAGTCGAGCCTGCTCGCGCTCGTGTCCGGCGCACGTGCGATCCAGCAGGGCCGCGTATGGGCCCTCGGCGGCGACCTGTCGTCGCGTGGCCACCGCGCACGCGTATGCCGGCGCATCGCCTACATGCCGCAAGGGCTGGGCCGGAACCTGTACGCGACGCTGTCGGTCGAGGAAAACCTGCAGTTCTTCGCGAGACTGTTCGGCCACGATGCGGCCGAGCGACGCCGCCGTATCGACACACTCACGCACAGCACCGGCCTTCATGCGTTTCTCGACCGCCCTGCCGGCAAACTGTCCGGCGGCATGAAGCAGAAACTCGGCCTCTGTTGTGCGTTGATCCACGATCCCGACCTGCTGATCCTGGACGAACCGACGACCGGCGTGGATCCGCTGTCGCGCGCCCAGTTCTGGGAACTGATCGACCGTATTCGCACCGCGCGTCCGGCGATGAGCGTGCTCGTCGCGACCGCGTACATGGACGAGGCCCGGCGTTTCGACTGGCTGATCGCGATGGACGCCGGCCGCGTGCTCGCGACGGGCAGCCCCGGCGACCTGCTCGCCCGCACCGGTTGCGACACGCTGGAAGCCGCGTTCATCGCGTTGCTGCCGGAAGCGCGACGGAGCGGCCACCAGCCGATCCGGATCACGCCGTTCCAGCCCGACGCGACCGACGGCTACGCGATCGAGGCCGACGGCCTGACGATGCGGTTCGGCGATTTCGTCGCGGTCGACCACGTGAGCCTGAAGATCCGTCGCGGCGAAATCTTCGGCTTTCTCGGCTCCAACGGCTGCGGCAAATCGACGACCATGAAGATGCTCACGGGCCTGCTCGCCGCGTCCGAAGGCACGGCGACGCTGTTCGGCCGTCCGGTCGCCGCGAACGATATCGATACGCGCAGGCGCGTCGGCTACATGTCGCAAGGGTTCTCGCTGTACGGCGAACTGACCGTCCGGCAGAACCTCGTGCTGCATGCGCGCCTGTTCGGCGTACCGGAAGCGGACCTGCCCGCGCGCATCGACGAAATGGTCAAGCGCTTCGGGCTCGCCGAGGTGCTCGATGCGCTGCCCGAACGCCTGCCGCTCGGCATGCGGCAGCGGCTGTCCCTTGCCGTCGCGATGGTGCACAAACCCGAACTGCTGATCCTCGACGAACCGACGTCCGGCGTGGACCCGGTGGCGCGCGACGACTTCTGGCGATTGATGGTCGAGCTCGCGCGCAACGACCGCGTGACGATTTTCATTTCGACGCACTTCATGAACGAGGCCGCCCGCTGCGACCGCATCTCGCTGATGCATGCGGGCCGCGTGCTGGCGAGCGCCGCGCCGGACGAACTGGTTCGCCTGCGCGGCGCCGCCACGCTCGAGGACGCGTTCATCGGCTACCTGACCGACGCGCAACGCGGGGACGGCGCACCGGCGGACACGTCACCCGGCGCCGGCTGGCTCGCCGCATCGCCCGACACGAGCGACGCCGGCCGCGGTGCCGCGTGGTTCAGCCCGGCGCGCGCCGGCAGCTACCTGTGGCGCGAAGTGCTGGAGCTGCGCCGCGACCCGCTGCGCGCGACGCTCGCGCTGTTCGGTTCGCTCGTGTTGATGTGCGTGATCAGCATCGGCATCAGTCTGGACGTGGACAACCTGACGTTCGCCGTGCTCGATCGCGATCAATCGATGCTGAGCCAGGACTACGCGCAGAATCTCGCGGGCTCCCGCTACTTCGTGCCGCGCGCCCAGCTTGCCGACGACCGCGACATCGATCGCCGCATGCGCAACGGCCAGCTGTCGCTCGCGATCGAGATCCCGCCCGGTTTCGCACGCGACGTCGCCCGCGGCCGGCACGTGGAAATCGGCGCGTGGGTCGACGGCGCGATGCCGATGCGCGCGGAAACGATCCGCGGCTACGTGGCCGGCATGCACGAGAACTGGCTGCGCGATCAGGCGAAGCGCCGGCTCGGCGTGTCGCTCGTCCCGGCAGTCGACGTCGCGATCCGCTATCGGTACAACCCGGACGTCAAGAGCCTGCCCGCGATGATTCCCGCGATCATGCCGATGCTGCTGCTGATGCTGCCCGCGATGCTGACGGCGCTCGCCGTCGTCCGGGAACGCGAGCTCGGATCGATCGTCAACCTGTACGTGACGCCCGTGACCCGCGCCGAATTCCTGCTCGGCAAGCAGGCGCCGTACGTGATGCTGGCCATGCTGAATTTCCTGCTGATGGTCGTGCTGGCCGACGTCGTGTTCGGCGTGCGGATCAAGGGCAGCTTCGCGACGCTGGCCGCCGCGGTGCTGATCTTCAATGTCGTCGCCACCGGCATCGGGCTGTTTGCGTCGACGTTCACGCGCAGCCAGATCGCCGCGATCTTCATGACGATCGTCGGCACGCTGATCCCGGTCGTGCAGTTCTCGGGCCTGCTCACGCCGCTGTCGTCGCTCGAAGGCAGCGGCAAGTGGATCGGTACGATCTATCCGGCCACCTACATGCTCGCGATCAGCCGCGGCGTCTACAACAAGGCGCTCGGGCTGGCCGACCTGTCGTCCCAGTTCTGGCCGCTGCTCGCGGCCGTGCCGGTCATCATGGTGACGACCGGCGTCCTGCTGCGCAAACAGGAGCGCTGACCATGTCGCGCCTGCTCGCCATCTACCGGCTCGGGATCAAGGAACTGTGGAGCCTCGCCCGCGACCCGATCCTGCTCGCGCTCATCGTGTATACGTTCAGCGCGTCGATCTACGTCGCCGCGACCGCACGCCCCGAAACGCTGCACAAGGTGCCGATCGCGCTCGTCGACGAAGACGCGTCGCCGCTGTCGGCACGGATCGCGGCGGCGTTCTTTCCGCCGCAGTTCGCGCCGCCCCCGATCGTCGACGCCGGCGCGGCCGATCGCGGCCTCGACAACGGCGACTACACGTTCTCGCTCGACATTCCGCCGGACTTCCAGCGCGACGTGCTGGCCGGCCGTCGTGCGACGATCCAGCTCAACGTCGATGCGACGCGCATGACGCAAGCCTTCACCGGCAGCACCTACATCCAGCAGATCGTATCGGGCGAGATCGACGCATTCGTGCGGCGCTATCGCGGCACGCCGCTGCCGCCCGTCGATCTCGCGCTGCGGATGCGCTTCAACCCGAATCTCGACGAGGTCTGGTTCGGCGCGCTGATGGAACTGATCAACAACGTGACGATGCTGTCGATGATCCTCACCGGCGCCGCGCTGATTCGCGAGCGCGAACACGGCACGATCGAACATCTGCTCGTGATGCCGGTCACAGCGGCGGAGATCATGCTCGCGAAGGTGTGGTCGATGGGGCTCGTCGTCACGGTGGCGGCCGTCGCGTCGCTGACGGGCGTCGTGGGCGGCGCACTGCACGTGCCGATTCCCGGCTCCATCCCACTGTTCGTGGCCGGAATGGCGCTGCACCTGTTCGCCACGACGTCGATGGGGATCTTTCTCGCGACGCTCGTGCGCAGCATGCCGCAGTTCGGCATGTTGCTCGTGCTCGTGCTGCTGCCGCTGCAACTGCTGTCGGGCGGATTGACGCCGCGCGAAAGCATGCCGGCGGCCGTGCGGGACATCATGCTGGCCGCGCCGACCACCCATTTCGTCGAGCTCGCGCAACGCATCCTGTACCGGGGCGCCGGCTTCGATGCGGTGTGGCCGCAGTTCGCGGCGCTGCTCGCGATCGGGGGTGCGCTGTTCCTGCTGTCGCTGATGCGATTCCGCAAGACCATTGGTCAGATGACTTGATCGCCCCACTGCCACAACCGCAGCATCGCCCGATCGCGCGCGCGGCCGGGATTCGCCTGTTGATACAGATCAACCGCGCCGGAAGCCGGTACGCGATCATGACGCCATAGCTTGCGAAATCGCAAACTGCCGCTGCGCGCCAACGCGGACGAACGCCAGCCGCTCCACGGGAGAACGTCATGATTCGTCATTCGTACCGGACCACGCTCGCCACGCTGGGCGTGTTCATCGCACTCGCGTCGCTGCTGGGCGTCGTGCACGCGATGCTGGTCGACGCACACGTGCTGCCGTACGCGATCGTCACGCTGGTGTCGGGCATCGTCGCGTTCGTCGCGCAGTTCGATCCCGCGCCGAGCGAGCGCTAGCGAAATCGCCGGGCGCGCCGCATTCGACATCATGCTTGATGCGGGAATCGCTGATTTCCGTCAATCGCCGCGCGCCGCTTCGCGATGTAATCGACGCACTGAACCCGTCGACTTCCAGTGAGACGAGCGATGAAACTGACTTTTCTCGGTGCGACCGAAACCGTGACCGGCTCGAAGTATCTGGTCGAGCACGGCGGCCGGCGCGTGCTGATCGATTGCGGCCTGTTCCAGGGCACGAAAAACCTGCGCTTGCGCAACTGGAGCCCGCTGCCGCTCGCGCTCGACACGCTCGACGCGGTCGTGCTCACGCATGCGCATATCGACCATACCGGCTATCTGCCGGTGCTGGTGCGCGAAGGCTATCGCGGGCCGGTGTACTGCACGGCGGCCACGGCCGAACTCTGCGACATCATGCTGCGCGACAGCGCGCGGCTGCAGGAGGAAGAGGCCGACTTCGCGAACCGGCACGGCTACTCGAAGCATCATCCGGCGCAGCCGCTCTATACGCTCGACGATGCGCAGCGCGCGCTGCGGCTGCTGAAGCCCGTCGCCTTCGACGAATGCACGGCGCTCGGCGACGGCCTGGCGTTCCGCCTGCTGCCGGCCGGGCACATCCTCGGCGCGGCGAGCGTCGTGATGCACTGGGATCACAAGGTGCTCGCGTTCTCGGGCGACCTCGGCCGCTATCACGACCCCATCATGCAGCCGCCGCGGCCGCCGGCGCATGCGGATTTCCTGGTCGTCGAGTCGACGTACGGCGACCGGCTGCATCCGGAATCGGACCGGGAGAACGCGCTCGCCACGCTGTTCGACACGACCTTCGCGCGCGGCGGAGTCGTCGTGATACCCTGCTTCACCGTCGGCCGCGCGCAGGAGATCCTGCACTACATCGCGCGGCTGAAGGCGTCCGGCCGCATGGCGCGCGTCCCCGTGTTCCTCGACAGCCCGATGGCGACCGACGTGACCGAAATCTATCGCCACCACATCCTCGAGCACCGGCTGACGCTTTCCGAAGCGAACGCGCTCGGCCACGCGGCGACGATGACCCGGACGGTCGAGCAGTCGAAGGCGATTGCGGAACACCATGGGCCGATGGTCATCATCGCCGGCAGCGGCATGGCCACGGGCGGCCGCGTGCTTCATCACCTGAGCCGCTACGCGCCCGACGCGCGCAACACGATCGCGCTGGTCGGCTATCAGGCGGCCGGTACACGCGGCGCGGCGCTGGCCGCGCACGAACCGACGGTCAAGATTCACGGCGAATACGTGCGCGTGCGCGCGCAGGTCGAGTCGATCGCCGCGCTGTCCGCGCATGCCGACTACGAGGAGATTCTCCGGTGGCTCGGCACGATGCAGCCCGCGCCCGCACGGACCTTCATCACGCATGGCGAACCTGCATCGGCGGACGCACTGCGGCGGCGCATTTCGGAGCGATTGCACTGGCCGTGCGAAGTCCCGACCTACGCGCAGACCGTCGATCTCGATGCAGTCGAATCGGGCGATGCGCGCGAGCCGGCCGCCGTTTCGTCCTGACTCGGGCGCCGGCGAAACGCCGGTCGGCCGCGGCGGGAACCGAACGACGTTGCATATCGGTCCCCGTCACGCGCCACCGGCCCGTCAGCTGACTTCGATGATGACCTTCAGCGCATGGGTTTGCGCCGCGCGACCGAACGTGTCGTACGCACGCTCGACGTCGTCGAGCGAAAACCGGTGCGTGATCAGGCGTGTCGGATCGAGACGCCCGGCGCGCACGGTCTTCAGCAGCATCGGCGTGCTGACCGTGTCGACAAGCCGCGTCGTGATCGAGATGTTGCGATCCCACAGCTTCTCGAGGTGCAGGTCGGCCTTCACGCCGTGCACGCCGACGTTCGCGACGACACCGCCCGGCGCCACGAGCGCCGTGCACATCTCGAACGTCGCCGGAATGCCGACCGCCTCGATCGCGCAATCGACGCCGATGCCGTCGGTCAGCTTCATCACTTCTGCCACCGGATCGCCGGCACGGCCGTCGATGCAATCGGTCGCGCCGAAGTGCCGCGCGGTCTCGAGCCGGTTGCTGTCCGGGTCGATCATGATGATCTGCGCGGGCGAGTAGAACTGCGCGGTCAGCAACGCGGCCAACCCGATCGGCCCCGCGCCGACGATCGCGACCGAGCACCCGGGCTGCACCTTGCCGTTCAATACCCCGCATTCGAACCCGGTCGGCAGGATATCGGACAGCATCACGAGCGCGTCCTCGTCGGCGCCGGCCGGAATCCGGTACAGACTGGTCGGCGCATGCGGGATACGCACGTACTCGGCCTGCGTGCCGTCGATCCGGTTGCCGAGAATCCAGCCGCCGGTCGTGCAATGCGAATAGAGTCCGCGGCGGCAGTATTCGCAGCGGCCGCACGACGAGATGCACGAAATGAGCACGCGATCGCCCGCCTTCAGCGAATCGACCGCGGCGCCGACCTGCTCGACGATGCCGACGCCTTCGTGGCCGAGAATGCGGCCGGGTTCGCAGGTCGGTACGTCGCCCTTGAGGATATGCAGATCGGTGCCGCAGATCGTCGTGCGCGTCACGCGGACGATCGCGTCGGTGGGCGACTGCAGTGCCGGCCTGGGCCGTTCTTCGAGCGCCTTGCGCCCCGGCCCGTGGTAGACGAGTGCTTTCATCGCTGTTGCTCCATTCATGTTTCGAGTACATAGGCGCCGGGCGCCGCCGCGAAGCCGTCGGGCGGCGTACGGGCCGGCTCGTCGCCCGACGAGCGCGCGTGCAACCAGTCTCGCCAGCCTGTCCACCACGATCCGTCGACCGCCGGCGTATCGCGCACGAAGTCGTGCGGGCTGCGGTACGCCGCGCCGGGTTCGCGCGTCGCGCACCGATAGTGGCGCCCCGGATGGCCCGGTTCGGACACGATGCCCGCGTTGTGCCCGCCCGACGTCAGCACGAAGGTCAGCGCATGGTGCGTGAGCAGATGGAGCTTGTAGACGGACCGCCACGGCGACACGTGATCGCGCTCGGTGCCGACCACGAACGTCGGCACGTCGATATCCGACAGCGCGACAGGCCGCCCGTCGACGCAGTAGCGGCCGGCCGCGAGATCGTTGTCGAGAAAGAGCCGCGTCAGGTATTCCGAATGCATGCGGTACGGCATGCGCGTGGTATCCGCATTCCACGACATCAGGTCGTTGGGCTTCGTGCGCGTGCCGAGCAGGTATTCGCTCATCATCCGCGACCAGATCAGGTCGCGCGCGTTCAGCAGTTCGAACGCGGCGGACATCTGCGCACCGTCCAGGTAGCCCTGCCGCCACATCAGCGCGTCGAGCGCGGACAGCTCGCTCGCATCGATGAACAGGCCGAGTTCGCCGGGTTCGCTGAAATCGGTCTGGGCCGCGAGCAACGTGACCGAGCGCAGCGCGTCGTACTGCTTGCCGTCGCGCGCCAGCGCCGCCGCGGCGATCGCCAGCAGCGTGCCGCCCAGGCAATAGCCGACCGCGTGGACCGCTTCGCAGCCGATCGACCGGGCTGCGTCGAGCGCCGCGATGCAGCCGTCGCGCAGATAGTCGTCGAGCCCGAGGTCGCGCGATTCCGCGCGCGGGTTGCGCCACGACACCGCGAACACCGTATAGCCCGCATCGACCAGGAAGCGGATCAGCGAATTGTGCGGCTGCAGATCGAGGATGTAGTACTTCATGATCCACGACGGCACGATCAGGATCGGCTCGCGCGCCACGCGGGCCGTCGTCGGCGCGTATTGCAGCAGCTCGCACAGCGCGTTGCGCCAGACGACGCGACCCGGCGTGATCGCCACGTCGCGACCCGGCAGATAGGTGCGCGCATCGTGGGCCTGCGTGCCGCTCGCACGCTCGACGAACGCGTTCGCGTCGTCCAGCCAATGCCGCAAGCCCGCCGCAAGGTTCGCGCCGCCGCTGCGCATCGTCGCGTCGAGCACGACCGGATTGGTCGCCAGGAAATTGCCTGGCGAACAGGCGTCGAGCCACTGGCGGGCGGCGAATCTGACCAGTTCCTCATGATGGCGTTCGACGCCCGGCACACCGCGGGTCGCGTCGCGCCACCAGCGCTGGATCGACAGGAAGCCGTCACGATACGCGCGAAACGGCCAGCCGCCCCATGCGGGCGCGGCGAAGCGCGGATCGGCGCCGCCGGCGTGCACAGCCAGACCGCTCGACTCCGCATCGTCGGCCTCGCCGTCGCGCCCGCTTGCCGTCGGCGCCACGGCGCCCAACCACGCCTGTGCGGCGAGCTCGAAGCCTTTGCCCGGCGCCACCGCCAGATGCGCGCCCCAATCGAGCATCGCCAGCGCCAGCGACACCGGCGACAGCCCGAACGTCAGCGCGGCCACGTTCGCGTGCGCGGCACGGTTCCACTGTTCGGCAGCGCTCATCGGGGAAGGCGCGCATGGCGTCGCCGCCGGCGCGTGCCCGTCGTCGCCCGGCGTCGGCAGCGATGCCGGCGCGAGCGCCGCGCGCAGCACGGACGCGTTCATCGCAGGTACATTCCGCCGTTGACGTCGAATTCCGCGCCGGTGGCGAACGCACCGGCGTCGGAGCACAGGAGCGCGACGAACGCGGCGATCTCGTCGGGGTCGCCGAGCCGCCCGGCCGGAATCTGCGGCAGGATCTTCGCGTCGAGCACCTCCTTCGGCACCGACTCGAGCATCGCGGTCGCCAGATAGCCGGGCGACACCGTGTTGACCGTCACGCCATGCCGCGCGAGTTCGAGCGCCAGCGTTTTCGTGAAGCCATGGATGCCGGCCTTCGCGGCCGCGTAGTTGGCTTGCCCGTACGCGCCTCTCGACCCGTTGACGGAGCCGATGTTCACGATCCGCCCGAAACCGGCGTCGATCATGCCCGGCACGAACGGCTTCGTCATGTTGAACATGCTGTCGAGATTAGTGCGCAGCACCACGTCCCACATGCTCTTCGTCATCTTCACGAAGGTGGCGTCGTGCGTGATACCGGCGTTGTTCACGAGCACGTCGACGCGCCCGAATTCGGCGAGCACGCGCGCCGCGCAGTGCTGGCACGAATCGTAGTCGGCCACGTCCACTTCGAACGCATGAAACGTGCGGCCCGCGTCGCGCTCGTGCGCGAGCCACGTCGCGACGTGGTCGTTGCGCTCCGTGTACGACACCGCCACCGTCATGCCGGCATCGTGCAGGCGACGGCCGATCGCGGCACCGAGCCCGCCCATCCCGCCGGTGACGAACGCGACGCGCTTAGCGGACATGATCGTGCTCCCGATCGCCATCGATGCCGGCCAGGCGACGCGCGCCGCGTGCCCCGTTCGTCGCGCCGCCCGCTTCCTCGATCCCGCGCTCCAGCGCGGCCATCCAGTCGGCCCACGGCATGCTGGCTTCGTTGACCACCGCGAGTCGCTCGAGGTCCGGCAACCAGTCGGTCTGATAACGCGTCAGCGCGCCCGAGCCGTATTCGCGCAACCAGGTACGCCACGCACTGGCGTGCTCGAATTGCGCACGCATGCACAGCTCGGCGGCATCCTGCCAGATCTCGACGCTCGCGATCGCGTAGTCGCTCGTCACCTGCCGGCCGGCCTCGGCGAAGGCCGTCCACTCGTTCGTTTCCGCCAGCGCCTGCTGCAGGCGCCGCACCGCGGTGCGGTCGCGCTCGATGCGCCGCCCTTCCAGCGCATGCCATTCGTGTTGCCAGTCGCGGTTCAGCGCGACCATGCGCAACGCGAGATCGCAGCTCGCGCGCCAAGCGCCGTTCGGTGTCGTCAAAGCATCGCTACTCATCGGCTTCCCCTTTCGATCGGATCAATGGGTTCGCATCCGCGTCGCGCCGCCTGCCCGGCCTCGGCGTCTCGACCGCTTCACTGTGCGGGTATCGCGCACGGCCCCCGTTGATCTGAGTCAAGCGCGTGGAAACCCTGCTTCTTAGACTGGATTGCACTGGCGGATCACCCGTCGATGGAGCGATTCCGATGAGCTACAAAAGCATGGTCGTGCACCTCGATACGAGCGCCCGCGCGCATTCGCGTCTCGAGTTCGCGTTGCGTCTCGCCCGGCGCTTCGGTGCGCATCTCACCGGGCTGTTCGCGATCTACACGCCCGAGCCGCATTCGTTCTACGTGATGGCCGGTTCCGCCGACTATTTCCGCGCGCAACGCGAACGGCGCGACGAGCGGATGGCCGCGCTGGAGCGTCTGTTCCACGCGGAGACGGCGCGTGCCAAAGTGCCCGCAACCTGGATTCGCGCCGACGAGCGGGCGAACGTGGCCGTACCGCGCGCCGCCCGTCTCGCCGATCTGGTGATCGCTGGCCAGAGCGACCCGAACGATCCCGAGACCTATATCGACGACCAGTTTCCGGAAAATCTCGTGTTGACCGCCGGCCGCCCTGTGCTGTTCTGGCCGTACACCGGAGAATTCCCGTCGATCGGCGAACGGGTCTTCGTCGCATGGGACGGCAGCCGCGAAGCGTCCCGCGCCGCGCACGACGCGCTGCCCTTTCTCGAACACGCGAAACGCACGACGGTCGTCGCCGTGGTCGACGGCCATTCGGAGGCCGCGGCCACCCGGATTCCAGCCGCCGATGCCGCGCTGATGCTGGCGCGCCATGCGCACGACGTGAACGTGCTCGACATCGATGTCGGCGCCGGCTCGTCCGTCGGCGACACGCTCCTGTCGCGCGCCTATGAAACGGGTTCCGACCTGCTCGTCATGGGCGCGTACGGCCATCCGCGCTGGCGCGAGCTGTTGATGGGCGGCGCCACGCGCACGGTGCTCGCGTCGATGACGCTGCCGGTGCTGATGTCGCACTGAGCCGCCCGATGCGCATCGACCATCGACGCGTGGATCGCACCGCGGTGGGCGTGCTGCACGGCAACCGGGACGCTTGATCCAGATCAGCGCCATCGGCGTGCATGCGCCGATGATGGTTTCATCCACATCCGCTCAAGGGACATGCCATGTACTCGAACATTCTGGTTGCACTCGACGGCAGCGACACGTCGTCCCGTGCACTCGACGCCGCGCTGGACCTCGCGGCGCAAACGGGTGCACGGCTGACACCCGTCTACGTCGTCGATTTCCTCGCGCCGGCCTACGACATGTACGGATACGATCCGTCGATCCTGGTCGATTCATTCCGTGAAGAAGGATTGCGCGTGACCGAGGACGCCGCGCGACGCATGAAGGCGCGCGACGTGGCCGGCACGCCGCAGATTTCCAACGTCGCGCCGGCAGGCGAAGACATCCCGCACCGGATCGTCGGTCTCGCGGGCGAGATCGGCGCCGATCTGATCGTGATGGGCACGCACGGCCGGCGCGGCTTTCGGCGCCTGTTCCTCGGCAGCGTGGCCGAACGCGTGCTGCGCATGGCCAAATGCCCGGTCCTGATGATTCCGGCGAGCTGCGCAACGAAGGCATCCGCCGACGTCACGGCCGCTTCCACCGAAAAGGAGCCATCATGAGCTACAAGACCCTGCTCGTTCATCTCGACGACAGCGATCGCTGCGCGACGCGCGTCGACCTCGCGCTCCAGCTCGCGGGACGCTGGAACGCGCATTTGATCGGCCTCTACCTGGTCTGCCAGGATCTCCTCGAACCGTTGCGCCGGCCCGACGAACCACTGAAGCTGGCCGTCTACGAGCGCCTGTGCGACCAGCGGCGCAAGGAGGCGGAAGAACGCTTCCTGACGGCCGCCGAACGCGCCGGACGCAGCGTCGAATGGCTGGCGCCGGCCGGCAATGCGATCGATGCCGCGATCCTGCACGCCCGTCACGCCGATCTGCTGGTGCTCGGCCAGGAGGATCCCGACGATCGCATGACCTACGTGGCGCGCCATTTCGTCGAGGATGTCGTGATCGGCAGCGGCCGTCCGGCGATCGTCGTGCCGTATGCCGGCGACGTGCGCACGTTCGGCGAGAACGTGCTGATCGGCTGGGACGGCGGGCGCGAGGCCGCGCGCGCGATGGCCGACGCGCTGCCGCTGCTCGCCCGCGCACGCTTCGTCAACGTCGAGACGGTCGTCCGCGGGCAACCCGATCCGGACCGGACGCCGGCCGGCGTCGACGTCGCCGCGTATCTCGAACGACACGGCGTACGCGCGTCGTTCTCGACGACGCCGCGCGAGCGGTCGGTCGGCGTGGGCGGGACGCTGCTGAACCGGGTGACCGACGTGCATGCGGACCTGCTCGTCATGGGCCTGTACAGCCATACCCGCGCCCACGAGCGCGTGCTGGGCGGCGCGACGCGCACGATCCTCGAGACGATGACGGTGCCGGTGCTGCTGTCTCACTGAACCGGCGAGGTTCGGGCAGCCGGTCGCGGATGCCCGCTTTCGTCACAACACGGACGCACCCGCGCCCGGCCCCTCCCGCACGACCAGCACCGGCCGGTCGGCGATACGCACCAGCGACTCGGCGACGCTGCCGAGCAACGCGCGGCGCATGCCGCGACGGCCGTGCGTGCCCATCACGATCAAGTCCGCGTCGCATTCGGCGGCCGCTCGCGCGAGCACCGACGACACGTCCTCCCCGCACGCGTCGATCGCCTGCGCGGTGCCGCGAACGCCGCACAGCCGAAACGCCGTCTCGGCATCCGCCACCGCGATCGCGGCCTTGCCCACCTCCAGCCCGGCCGGGTCGCGCCGCTCGATATAGCCGCTGTCGACGTCCGTCGGCCGCGGCGCGTCCGATACCACGCACACGGCGACGATCAAGCCGTCCGACTCGCGGGCGAGCGCGATCGCCTCGTCGAGCGCGAGCCGCGAACCGCGGCTGCCGTCGAGCGCCGCAAAGATTCGTGCATACATAAAGCCTCCCTGTTGCCGTCCGGTGTCGATTGGCCTGCCCAACCAGTCTGGGCTCGGCGCACATCGTCCGGTTGACGCCGGTCAAGCCTGCACGGCAACCGCCGTACGCATCGGTCCCGATTGGCGAATACCGGCAAAACGCGCACAATCTCAGCGCATCGGACGCGCTTTTGATGCGACCCTTTGAAGGGACATCGTCCGGTCATCGACGGCGGCTATCATGCTCGCCGTCCGGAATCGGACCATTGCCAGGTTCGGGCCGAAGCAGGATCGACGAACGCCGACGCGCGCGTGCCAGCGCGAGCCGGCAAAGGACGCACTCCATGATCCGGGTACTCATTGCAGACGACCACACGCTCGTCAGGGACGGCCTGCGGCACATCCTGCAGAACGCCAACGATTTCATCGTGGCGGGCGAAGCGAACGACAGTGCGTCGACGATCGCGCTGACGCGTGCCACCGACGCCGAGGTGCTGGTGCTCGACCTGTCGATGCCCGGCCGCAACGGCATCGAGCTCATCAAGCAGATCAAGGACGAGAAGCCGGCCCTGCACATCCTCGTGTTGACGATGCACGCCGAGCAGCAATATGCGGTGCGCGCGTTCCGTGCCGGCGCATCGGGCTACATGACCAAGGAAAGCGCGAGCGCGGAGCTGGTGGCCGCGCTGACGAAAATTTCCGGCGGCGGCGTGTACGTCAGCCTTGCGATGGCGGAGCAATTCGCGCAAAGCCTCAACGAGCCGACCGACCTGTTGCCGCATCAACGACTGTCCGACCGCGAGTTCGACGTGTTCCGGCAGGTGACGACCGGCGAGTCCATCTCCGAGATCGCGCGGGCGTTGTGCGTCAGCGTGAAGACCGTGAGCACCTACAAGACGCGGATCCTCGAGAAGATGCAGATGGCCAACGATACGGCGCTCGTCCGGTACGCGATGCGCCACAAGCTGTTCGACGACCCGGACGAGCTCTGACCGCGACAACCCGCCGCACCGTTGTAGGAATCGCCCTACAAACCTTCGCTATCACCTACCGCATCTTCAATTTCGGCTGATTTCAATCAAGCGTCCGGCTGTCCATACTCCGATCAACAACAACACACCCGCGTGCCTTCCGGATCTGCCCGGCCTTGCCCTCGCGTCGCGACGGCATCGTCGTCTCGCCGATCCGGTGCGGCGCCGATTCGACAAACTAGGCGGCCGCCTCCCTGTCCGCCTGTACGACGGCCAGCGCAACCGCGACCACGCGACCCGCTGCCGCCCCAACCGGAGCAGATCATGCAGAGCCATGCCGACATCCCGACGACGGCGCCGTTGCACCCGTTCATTCCGCTGCATCCCGTCGCGCGGGCGGACCAACCGAAGCGCACGGCGTCGCGCTGCTCGTCCTGCACGCTGCGCACCGTGTGCATGCCGCGGGAAATGACGCCCGACGAGTTCGCGCGGGTCGACGCGATGATCTGCACGACGCGCCACGTCAAACGCGGTGAAACGCTGTTTCGCGCGGACGACACGTTCCACAGCATCTATGCGGTCAGAACCGGGTCGTTCAAGACCGTGATGATGCATCGCGACGGCAACGAGCAGATCACCGGCTTCCAGATCGTCGGCGAATCGCTCGGGCTCGACGGCGTGCACACCGGGCGGCACAACGGCGATGCGATCGCGCTCGAGGACAGCACGGTCTGCATCATCCCGTTCGGCCAGCTCGAGCAGATGTGCCGCGAAGTGCGGCCGATGCAGCATCACGTGTATCAGATGATGAGCGGCGAAATCGTCCGCGAATCCGCGCTGATGGTGCTGCTCGGCACGATGACCGCCGAGCAGCGCGTCGCCGCCTTCCTGCTGAACCTTTCCACCCGCTTCAAGGCGCGCGGTTACTCGGCCGCCGAATTCGTGCTGCGGATGACGCGCGACGAGATCGGAGAATATCTCGGGATGAAGCTCGAAACGGTCAGCCGCATGCTGTCGAAGTTCCAGCGCAACGGGCTCGTCGCCGCGCAAGGCAAGCAGATCCGCATCGTGGATCCGGAAGGCCTCGGGCGCATCTGAGCGGATCGCGCGGATACCGGGCGGGATCAGCCGCGCATGCCGAGCACGGCGGCGCCGGACACGCGCCCCCTGCGCAGATCGTCCAGTGCGCGGTTCGCATCGGTCAGCGCGTAGCGTACGGCCTCGACCCGCAGCGGCGTCGCGGCCGCGATCCGCATGAATTCGGCCGCATCCGCACGCGTCAGGTTGGCGACCGACGCGATGCGGCGCTCGCCCCACAGCCACGCGTACGGAAAGCTCGGGATATCGCTCATGTGGATGCCGCCGCATACGACGATCCCGCCTTTGCCGACGGCGCGTAGCGCGGCCGGCACCAGCGCGCCCGCCGGCGCAAAAATGAGCGCGGCGTCGAGCGTTTCCGGCGGCGTTTCGTCGCTACCGCCGGCCCACGCGGCACCGAGCGACAGCGCGAGCCGCTGGGCCGCGGTATCGCCGGGCTTCGTCAGCGCGAACACCTTGCGCCCCTCGAAACGCGCGACCTGCGCGACGAGATGAGCAGCCGCGCCGAAACCGTAGATGCCGATGCGACGCGCATCGCCGGCCATGCGCAAAGTTCGATAGCCGATCAGGCCGGCGCACAGCAGCGGCGCGGCTTCCAGATCGGAATAGCGCCGCGGCAGGTGCACGCAATACCGGTGGTCGGCCACCGCGCGCTCGGCATAGCCGCCGTCGATCGTATAGCCCGTGAAACCCGGGCTGTCGCACAGGTTCTCGCGGCCCGACGTGCAATACGCGCAATGCCCGCATGTCGAACCGAGCCACGGAACACCCACCCGGTCGCCGACGGAGAACCCCGTCACGCCGTCGCCGAGCACGCGCACCGTTCCGACGATTTCGTGCCCCGGCACCAGCGGCAGCTTCGGGTGCGCGAGTTCGCCGTCGACGACGTGCAGATCGGTTCGACAGACACCGCATGCATGCACGTCGATCAACAACTGGCCCGGCGCCGGCAGCGGATCCGGCACGCGCGCCTCGCGCAAATGCGGTGTCGTGCCGTCAAACATCATCGCAAGCATGCTCGCCTCCCGCTCGATCGTCTTCGTGCTTCGCTGTCCAAGACTAATCCCGGCGCATCGCGCGTGCATGGCCCGGTGACGGGCGCTTGACGTGGGTCAACGGCTGCCGGACGGTTGCTGACACGATGAAGTGGCATGACGCCGCCCGCGCGGCGTGCCAGGAGATGATCAATGATGTCCGTTCCCCCGCTTGCCGCAAGCGCCCATGTCGACGATCAATTGAAGTCGCTGTTGGCGTACGCGGTGCTGGCCCCGTCCAGCCACAATTCCCAGCCGTGGCGGTTCATCGTCAACGGCGCCACGATCGCCGTCTGCGCGGACCGGGTCCGCGCGTTGCCCGTGGTCGATCCGTTCGACCGCGAACTGATCATCAGTTGCGGCGCGGCATTGCTCAATCTGCGCGTCGCGCTCGATCACGCCGGCCTCGCCCACACGATCAGCACGTTTCCGTCGGAGGTCGACCCCGATCTCCTTGCGCTGGTCCGGGTCTGCGACGACGGCTATTCCGATCCGTCTCTCGGCGGGCTGTTCGATGCGATCCAGGCGCGCGTCACGACGCGCGCGCCGTTCGAATCCACCGCGCTGCCCGACGAAATTCAGCGCGAGTTGATCGCGGCCGGCGTCGCGGAAGGCGCCGAGGTCGCGTGCATCGACTCGATCGCGCATCGCGCACGGGTCGCCGAACTGGTTGCGCAGGCCGATCAGCAGCAGTTCGCGGATCCGCGCTTCCGGCGCGAACTGGCGAGCTGGATCGATCCGCGTCGGCGCGTCGACGGCATGCCTGCGTTCGCGGCCGGCGTGCCGACGCTGCTGGACTTCGCGGCGCCTGTCGTGACGATGGCGGTGCGGACGTTCGATCTCGGCAACGGGCTGGCCGCGCTCCATCACCAGCTCGTCGGCGCGTCGCCTTTGATCGTCTGCCTGTCGACCGTGCGCGACGATCGCGAAGCGTGGCTGGCCGCGGGCCAGGCGCTCGAGCGGATCCTGCTCGTCGCCGCGCGCGCGGGCTATACGGCGTCGTACCTGAACCAGCCGATCGAGACGGCCGCGCTGCGTGCCGACCTGGGCCGGACGCTCGGGCTGCGCGGCGAGCCGCAGTTGCTGCTGCGAGTGGGCCGCGGCCCGCATACGCCGCATTCGCCCCGTCGCCCGCTCGGCGAAGTGATCTCCTGAGTGATCGCCTGAGCACAACCGGCGGCGCGCTGCGCGCCTGCCGATCCGGACGAGGAAAAACATGAACATCACGCGCTGCTCCACTTTCTCTTTCTTTCTGATCGCCGCCATCGCCGGCACGGCGGCCGCGCAAACGACCGTGCCCGAGCCGACCGAGCTCGTCAACGCGCAACACTGCATGTTCTGCCACACGCCCGACATGACGTTCCTCGGGCCGTCGTTCCACGACATCGCCGCGCGCTACCGCGGCGATCCGCACGCGGCCGCCGAGCTGGAGCGCAAGTTGCGCGTTGGCGGCCCCACGCATTGGGGCGACACACCGATGCCGTCCGCCGTCGATCGCGGCGGGCCGCTGTCGGCCGACGACGCGCATCAGCTCGTCCAATGGGTGCTGAGTCAGTGACCGCGCGACTGCCTTCCCGCTCATGCCCACGATAGTCAAACGCGTTCCTGCCGGCACCGCGCGCGGCGGCGCGCACGGCAAGCGGATACGCGTCCGGCCCGAAGCGACCGCCAGCCTCGACGACATCCAACGGCCGTCTCGTCCGGCACGGCATCTCGCCAGCAGTCCAAACTGCACGCCCGGCGACGCGGACACGACGTTGCTGCAACGCGCGACCATGCGCGGGATCCGGCTGCAACTCGACTACTGGAAAGCCGAGGCGCGTTTGCAACACGAGCGCATCGGCCATGCCGTCGTGATCTACGGCAGCACGCGCATCGTCGCCCCCGCTGTCGCGAACGCTCGGCTCGACGAAGCGAACCGCCTGCTCGCGCTGCGCCCGCGCGACCCGGGCCGGCGTCGTGCCGTCGCGGTCGCCAGCCGTCTCCTCGAGCACAGCGCGTACTACCGCGTCGCACGCGAATTCGGCCGTATCGTCGGTCATGCCGACCGGCGCACGCGTACCGCGCGCCTCGCGATCGTCACGGGCGGCGGCCCCGGCATCATGGAGGCCGCCAATCGCGGCGCCTACGAGTGCGGCGCGCCGAGCATCGGCTTCAATATCGAGCTGCCGCGCGAACAGGCGCCGAATCCGTACATCACGCCGGATCTGTGCTTCCGGTTCCACTACTTCGCGATTCGCAAGCTTCACCTGCTCGAGCGCGCCAAGGCCGCCGTGTTTTTCCCCGGCGGATACGGCACGTTCGACGAACTGTTCGAAGTACTGACGCTGCTGCAGACACGCAAGATCGCGCCGCTGCCGGTCGTCCTGGTCGGCGAAGCGTACTGGCGGCGCGCCGTCGATCTGGCGTTTCTCGCGGACGAAGGGATGATCGACCGCCGCGACCTCGAACTGTTCACCTACTGCGAATCGGCCGCCGACATCTGGCATGCGATCGGATCGTGGTACGCACGGTATGGTGCAAAACGACCCGCCCGGCGTAGATCGAACTAAATTTGTCACAGGTTTCGAAGTCCCGCGCAGACCGCCGCTTGCGGCGTGTCGTGCGCGCTTGGCCGCCGCCGACGCAGAGGCTCGGCGTCTCGCGAAACGACGGCTCGCATTCGATTTCCGCGGTGTGGACGGGCTCGAACGCGATAGCGGCATATCCCCCGCACGCCGGCATCCCGATCTTGTAATGCGCGCTTCGCATCACGCATCCCACGCCGCGCCGGCACCTCTGAATTGCACGTTCCGCCCCGAACGGCCTAGCAGCTCAGTTCCCTCCTCGCCGTCGATAACAATTGGTATTACCTATGGCGAGAATCACAAACCCGTCTTGGACACTATGACGGAACAGGTCCATTCTCCATTCAACGCATCGCACTGACCGACACGGCAACGAACGCCGGACTGAATGGAGCTGACCATGCAAGAGATCATCGACGGTTTTCTGAAGTTTCAACGGGACGTCATGCCCGCGCGCAGGGAGTTGTTCCGCAAGCTGGCCACCAGCCAGACGCCGCGCACCCTGTTCATTTCCTGTTCCGATAGCCGCATGGTTCCCGAACTGGTCACGCAGCGCGAACCGGGCGATCTGTTCGTGATCCGCAATGCCGGCAACATCGTGCCTTCGTTCGGTCCCGAGCCGGGCGGCGTGTCGGCTACCGTCGAATATGCAGTGGCCGTGCTCGGCGTGACGGATGTGGTGATTTGCGGCCACTCGGACTGCGGCGCGATGACGGCCGTCGCGACGTGCAAGTGCCTCGACCATCTGCCCGCCGTCGCGAACTGGCTGCGCTACGCCGACTCGGCGAAGCTCGTCAACGAGGCACGTGAACATGCAAGCGAGCGCGAGCGCGTCGACTCGATGGTGCGCGAGAACGTCATCGCGCAGCTCGACAACCTCAAGACCCATCCCGCCGTTGCACTGGGGCTCGCGCAAGGCCGCCTCAATCTGCACGGTTGGGTCTACGACATCGAATCCGGCTCGATCCACGCACTCGATGCCGCGACTCGCCAGTTCGTGCCGCTCGCCGCGCATCCCGATGTCACCGCGACACCCGCCGAGTGCGTGGCCGCGCTCTGATTCCCGGCTCGTCACCCCGACTGCCGATCTCACTACGTCGATTTACTCAAGGAGCAACATCATGACCCAATCGCAAGTCACATCGAACGCACGCGAAGCATTGACGGAAACGATCATCGACGCGAAGGTGCGCAAGAACCTCACGTTCGAAGCCATCAACGAAGGCACGGGCTTGAGCGTCGCGTACACGACAGCCGCGCTGCTCGGTCAGCATGCGCTGCCGGAGAACGCGGCGAAGCGGGTCGCCGAACGCCTCGGGCTCGACGCCGACGCCGTGCGCCTGCTGCAAACCGTTCCCGTGCGCGGCAGCATTCCGGGCGGCGTGCCGACCGATCCCACCATCTACCGCTTCTACGAAATGGTGCAGGTGTACGGCACGACGTTGAAGGCGCTGGTTCACGAGAAGTTCGGCGACGGCATCATCAGCGCGATCAACTTCAAGCTCGATATCCAGAAGGTGCCGGATCCGGAAGGCGGCGAGCGTGCCGTCATCACGCTCGACGGCAAATACCTGCCGACCAAGCCGTTCTGAACCCATGACGCAAAGACGAAAGTTCTTGCTGAGCACCGGCGCCGCGCTTGCTTCGGGCGGCCTTGCCCTCTCGGGTTGCACGATGATGGAGCCGCGCGCCACGTCGAGCACCCACAATGCGCTGTCCCCCGCAAGGAGATCCGACATGACTTCACCCGTAGCAATTCGCCCGCCGCTTCCGCCGTTCACGCTGGAATCGGCCATCGAGAAAGTCCGTCTCGCCGAAGACGGCTGGAATTCGCGCGATGCCGCCAAGGTCGCGCTCGCCTATTCGCTCGACACGAAATGGCGCAATCGCGCGGAGTTCGCGAACAATCGCGCGGAAGCGCAGGCGTTCCTCGAGCGCAAATGGAAGAAGGAGCACGAGTATCGCCTGATCAAGGAACTGTGGGCGTTCGGCGGCAATCGCATTGCCGTGCGCTACGCCTACGAATGGCACGACGACTCCGGCAACTGGTTCCGCTCCTACGGCAACGAGAACTGGGAGTTCGGCGAGGATGGTCTGATGCAACACCGCTATGCGTGCATCAACGACATGCCGATCAAGGAATCCGAGCGCAAGTATCACTGGCCCTTGGGCCGTCGCCCGGACGATCACCCGGGACTGAGCGAGCTGGGACTCTGAAGCGCGGATCGTGGCAGCCGTGATGAGCGGTTAACGCCCAACCATTCGGTAACGAAGAATGACGGATCGATGGGCATTTTTTTAAGTTAATTTGTACTGCAAATAGTCTATCGGAACAAGGAAATAGAAACATCATGAACAAGCGCATCCGTCACATTTCTTACGTCCTGTCGGCACTCACGCTTGCTGCTTCCACCACGACCGCGTTTGCTGCCTCTTCCGCAGAAGCGGCTTCACCGGGTTACCACTCCGCTGCGCCGTTGATTCAGCGGAATGCGGCGCCGGAAGCCCAGCGCGCACTGACCCGCCGCGACGTGATCAACGAGCTGATCCAGGCCGCGCAGGACGGTACGCTGCAACGCCTGAACGATACGGTTTTCCACGGCTCGTGACGCCCGACCAAGCGGCTGCGTCGAAGCGAATCGCACGCCGCCTGACGAAGGCTGACTCGCCCCGTGTTCGTGTCCGGCGAATCGTCGGGTGCACCAGCCAATGCGGCAACGATCGTGTCGAATTCGATCGTGCAGGCTAATCCGCTCACTCTGCATGATCTTCGACGCAAGACTCTCGACAACGTGACGCCGTCGAAGTCTTTTTCGGCGTCGATGTCGGTGGAGATCACGTCGACTTTCCAAACCGCTCGGTCAGCAGTTTCAAGAATGCCCCGCTTGCCGCGGTGCGATACGCTCCCTTGCGCTCTAGAACGGCAGCCGTGCGCGTGGGAAGAGCGGGATCGAGCGGCACGGGATGCAGGCCCTCTTGCACGCGTGCGATGTGATCAGGAAGAACCGTCGCCAGCTGCCCGCGACGCACGATCTCCACGATTGCACCGATCGTATCCACTTCGATTGCAACAAGCGGTCGAATAGCGTGACGCGCAAAATGCTCATCGATGAACCGGCGCGTCGCGAACGTGTCGTTCAGCAAGACCAACGGCTCCTTGCCGAAGTCACGCCCAGCAAGTGCCCTGCGGCGCGACGCACGCGGATGGCTGCGGCCCACCACGAGGCTCAGCGTTTCCTCGAAAAGGGGTTGGCTTTCTATGTCGGCCGACAAGGCCGGATGGAATGCGACGCCGATATCGAGCTTGTCGTCCGCAAGCTGCGCCTCCATCTGATCCTGTGTGAGTTCGCGAATATCGATCTTGATACCAGGATGCAGCTGGTGGAAGCCATCGACGATCGGCCCGACCAGGGACGCCGTATAGGTCGGCGTGACTGCGAAACGCAGGTGGCCCCGGCTCAGCTCCGCCACGTCGTTTATCGCCCTTACCCCTGCGTCGAGGTCCTGTAGCGCGAGCTTGGCGTAACGCATCCACGCTTCTCCCGCGTCGGTCAGTTGAACGGTTCGGCCTGAACGGTCGAACAGCTGCGTTCCCAAGGTGTCCTCGAGCTGCCGAATCTGCTGCGACAAGGTCGGCTGCGATACATGCAGCGCCTCGGCGGCGCGCGTGAAATTCTTCTGTTCCGCCACTGCAAGAAAGTAACGGATATGACGTAGCAGCACGGGAATTCCCCTTGACTATTGGTTTTTCTTATCGACTCTATCGCAAACCAGTCTTGGACGCTATGGAAATTCGCGTCCATCCTTCATGCATCGAATCAACGCACGCAAGGAGGTCGATCATGAAAAAGATCGTCGAAGGGCCGCCCGGGTTTCGATGAAATAGCTGCCGACCAAGCCGTTCTGAATTCATCGCGTCGCGGGTCGGGCAATCCGCGACGCACGAAGTGCAATCGCCGATCTGAAAAAGGAGAGCTGTCATGTCGACTCAACAGCAGGAAATTCGCCCGCCGCTTCCGCCGTTCACGCTGGAATCGGCCAAGGAAAAGGTCCGTCTCGCCGAAGACGGCCGGAATTCGCGCGATGCCGCCAAGGTCGCGCTCGCTTATTCGCTCGACACGAAATGGCGGAACCGCGCGGAGTTCGCGAACAATCGCGCGGAAGCGCAGGCGTTTCTCGAGCGTAAATGGAAGAAGGAGCACGAGTATCGCCTGATCAAGGAACTGTGGGCATTCGGCGGCAATCGTATTGCCGTGCGCTACGCCTACGAATGGCACGACGACTCCGGCAACTGGTTCCGCTCCTACGGCAACGAGAACTGGGAGTTCGGCGAGGATGGTCTGATGCAACACCGCTATGCGTGCATCAACGACATGCCGATCAAGGAATCCGAGCGCAAGTATCACTGGCCCTTGGGCCGTCGCCCGGACGATCACCCGGGACTGAGCGAGCTGGGACTCTGAAGCGCGGATCGTGGCAGCCGTGATGAGCGGCTAGCGCCCGACCATCCGGTAGCAAAGAATCGCGGATGGTTGGGCGTGCGCCGGCGCGACGTCGCGATGTAGCAACTTGAATGTCGCTGGATTGTTCGTGGCTTTTCGTCGTGCCTCTTGCGATACGCTGAACCGCCCCGTGAGCACGCTCGCACCGAGCAAAATTGTTCCGGTTCGTCGATTCTCCTGATGATGTTCGTTCGAGCGCTGATCGTGTCAGCTTTTTCTGCTTGCCATCGACCTCCGTCGTGCGGTCGCACGCACCTTCGACCGTTCATTCGCTCGGCGGCGAAACGCCGGGCGATGGGTGGCCCGCGTCTTGCGCGCGACTGCCTGCCGGTGACGGGCACGGGTGAACAATCGTCAATCATGGTCGATGGCGCAAAGCGCTGCGCTTCGCTTCGCCGAAGCCGTGCGTGGTGTAGGAATCCGCCGACGGCCTCCGCTCGATTCCTACTACAACTTCGGGACACGCCGATTGAATCGCGCATGCGCGCCGACGATACTGAAATCACGGATCACGGCTCCCGGCACACCGATCGCGAGCCATCAGGAGAGACGCCATGTCACACGCTACCCAGCTTGCCGATTCGGGCAATCCGTCCGGTCAGCCCGATGCAGCTGCGCTCGACACGCTGGCATTGGTCGCCCTCGCCCGCGACGCCGGCATGCTCGTGATCCTCGACGGCCAGATCGGCCGGGAACGGTACGAAAGCGTGACGGGATCGATCGCCACGCTGGCCCGTTTCGCGCACGCGCTGCAGATTTCGGTGCTCAAGGCGGCATGAAGCCGGCGCAGTCGTATCCGGGCCGTGTGCTGCCCCCATGCCGATGAACCTGCACCTGCCGGATCGGTCCGCCCCTTTCGACCGGATATCCAGCGGATGAAGTGGCGATGAACCTGCCCCGCTCCGGACGCATCGCACGCATGCTCCCCGGTGTGGCGCTGCTCGCGAACTACCGGCGTGCATGGTTGTCGCGCGATCTCTATGCGGGCCTCGCGCTTTCCGCCGTGCTGGTTCCGGTCGGCATGAGCTATGCGCAGGCCGCCGGCCTGCCGGCCGTCACCGGGCTGTATGCGTCGATCGCGGCATTGCTCGCCTATGCGGTACTCGGCCCGAGCCGCATCCTCGTCCTTGGCCCCGATTCGGCGTTGGCCGCGCTGATCGCCGGCGCGATCGCGCCGCTCGCGGACCATGATCCGCAGCGGGCCATCGCGCTCTCCGGCGCACTGGCGCTGTTGGCCGGTACGATCTGTATCCTGCTCGGGACGCTCGGCCTCGGCTTCGTCACCGACCTGCTGTCGCGCCCGATCCAGTACGGGTATCTGAACGGCATCGCGATCACGCTCGCCATCGGCCGCCTGCCCGAGCTGTTCGGCATGACCGCATCGGGCGGCGACGTGTTCGCCAGCGTCCCGCACATCGTGCATGCCCTCGTCGACCGCCGGTTTTCATCCACTGCCTGCCTGCTCGGTGTCGGCGTGCTGACGATCATTTTCCTGATGAAGCGCGTGATACCTCGCTGGCCCGGCGTATTGATCGCCGTGCTCGCGGCGACCCTGGCCGCACGCGTGTTGCCGTTGCACGGCATCGCCACGGTCGGCGCATTGCCGGCCGGCACGCCTGCCCCGCACCTTCCGATCGTCTCGCTCGCCGACCTGACCGCGCTCGCGTCCGGTGCGATCGCCGTGGCGCTGGTGTCGTTCGCCGACATCAGCATGCTGTCGCGTGCGCTTTCCGTGCGCGCGGGCGACACGCCGGACCGTAACCAGGAACTGATCGCATTGGGCGCGGCGAATCTGCTGGCTGGCGTGACACAGGGCTGCGCGGTCAGCAGCAGCGCGTCCCGCACACCGGTGGCGATCGCCGCCGGCGCGCAAAGCCAGGTCACCCATCTCGTCGCGGCCGCATGCATCGCGATACTGCTCATTGCCGCGCCGACGCTGCTGACGCGTGTCCCGCGCGCGGCGCTGGCAGCGGTCGTGATTTACGCGGCGTTCGGCATCGCCGACGTCCGCAGCGTCGTCCGGCTGTACCGGATGCGCCGCGGCGAATGCCTGATTTCGGTCCTGTGCTTTGCCGGCGTGATCGGCGTGGGTGTCGTTCCCGGCATCCTGCTCGCCAGCGCGCTGTCGCTGCTGTCGTTCGTGTGGCGCGCCTGGCACCCGTACGATGCAGTGCTTGGTCGGTTGTCAGGCGTGCGCGGCTATCACGACATCACACGCCATCCGGACGCCGTGCAAATCCCGGGCCTCGTGCTGTTCCGCTGGGACGCACCGCTGTTCTATGCGAACGTCGAGATCTTCTGCGAGCATCTGCACGCGGCAATCGCGCGCTCGGCATGCCCGGTCACGCGTATCGTCGTCGCCGCGGAGCCCGTCACCGATATCGACGTCAGCGCGGCGGACCGGCTCATCACGCTGTGCGAAGAACTCCGCGAGCAACGGATCGCGCTGAACTTCGCTGAAATGAAGGGGCCGGTGAAGGATCGCCTGCGCGCCTACGGGCTATTCGACGTGTTCGGCGCCGCCAGCTTCTTTCCGACCGTGACCGATGCCGTGGCGCATCACGTCCAGCGGAAAGGCGAGCACGCGGGCGCGGGCGAACACCGCATGCGCCCGGCGTCATCGCCGCCCGCGCGGAAAAGGAAGGGCCGCTAGACGCTTGAGGACGGGCGGCCGCCACGCGTATCGCATCCGGCCGGGAGGAGCGGCCGGCTTCAGTCCGCCAGCCTTACTCGACGACCAGGTCGTCGACGACGGCGCGCACGCCACGCGCCGACCACGCCGCGCCGCGCACGGCCTTGCGCTCGGAGAACGAGCCGACCTTGCCGGACAACCGGACGGTGCCGTCGCGCACCTCGACCGCGATGTGTTTCGCCTCGCGCTCCGCATGGCGCATGATCGCCCGCTTGATGCTGCCGCCGATGTCGGCCGAGCCGACCGCCCCCTGCACGACGACGTGGTCGGTCACGCCGGTCACGCTGCGCATCTGCGAGATCGCCCGCACGGCCAGATGGCTCTGGTATGCCCATTCGACCTTGCCGGACAGCGTGATCCAGCCGTGTTCGACCTGCACCTTGACCGCGTCGTCATGCAGCCCGACCGTCCAGTTCAGCACCGAACGCACCGCATTCGCGATGTCCTCGTCGGTGCGAACGTCGTCGTTCGGCAGATGCACGGTCATGTCGACGACGAGCGCCTTGACGCCGGCCACGCGGTTCGCCGCGCGCTCGATCGCGAGTTTCTCCGCATAGCTCGGCGGGTGACCCGAAAGCGTCACGATCCGGTCGGAGACCTCGACACCGATTCGTGTCGCATCGATTGCCGGGTCGGATTCCAGTTCGTCCTGAACGTCCTGCTTCAACTGCTTGTCGGTTTTCATCATCTGTACTCCCGGGAGCCGCGGCGCGCTTGTCCGCCGTACACGGCCAGATTTGCACACACGCAGCCGCCCGTTGCTGATGCAGGTCAACGGATGCGTTGCGCCGCGCTTCGCGGCTCGTGCCTCCGTCGCTTGATGAAGGTCAAGCCGATCCGGCCGGGGCGTCTTATCGTGAGATCGCCGATGCGCGACGTTCCAGGCCCGCGCAGCGATGCTCGAAGGAGATTCACATGACGGAACAGCAACTGTTGGCCTATTCGCCGGCGCCACCGGCACTGCCGGCGCCGCCGCAAGGGGAGTCGCCGGCCATCATCGATCTACCGCGCCCGACCCTCGACGGCGGCACGCCGTTGATGACGGCACTCGCAACGAGAATGAGTTCACGGGAATTCACCGCCACGCCTCTGCCGCCTGCGACGCTCGGCGAATTGCTGTGGGCCGCGGACGGCATCAACCGGCCGGCAAGCGGCGGTCGTACGGCGCCGTCCGCGCACGCGTTCAATGAAATCGACCTCTACGTCGCACTGCCGCACGGCGTTTACCGCTACGACGCGCCCGCGCATCGGCTCGTGCTGAAACACGCGACCGATGCACGCAACCTGACGGGGTACCAGGACTTCGTGGGCCGCGCGCCACTCGATCTCGTCTACGTGGTGCGGACCGCCGCGATCCTCGACATGCCGCCGCAGCAGCGCGACGTGTTCTCGGCCATCGCGGCGGGCGCCATCGCGCAGAACGTTTCGCTCTACTGTGCGGCAGCCGGCCTCGGCACAGTCGTGCGTGGCTGGATCAATCATCGCGTGCTCGCCGACGCGTTGCGGCTGAACGAGGACGAACTGCCGATCCTCGCGCAGACCGTCGGATACCGCGCCGGCGGGACGGTATCGGCGGCGTGAGCGCACGTGGCCGGTTGAAAGAAACGGCGCGCGGATGGCTCCGTGCGCCGTCGTCCTCCCTTCGAGCGACGCGTGCCCCGCATCACCCGGCGCCTGCCTCCCGATCAGCTGATCGTCAGCTTCTTCTGCCCGACCGGCGCCTTCTTCGGCAGCGTCAGCGACAGCACGCCGTCCTGATACGTCGCCGTCGCGTTCGCGTCGTCGATCTCGCCAGCCAGCGAGAACGACCGGCCGATCGCGCCGCTGTAGCGCTCGCGCCGGATCACGCGCTCGCCATCCTTCTGCTCGTTGTTGCGCTCGATCTTCGCGTTGATCGTGACGGTTCGGCCCGTCACCTGGACATCGATATCCTCCTTAGCGACGCCCGGCAACTCCGCATTGACCTTGTAGGCGTTGTCGCTTTCCGTCACGTCGATCTTCATCGACGCAAGATCGGGTTCGTCCGTCGTCGCCACGCCGCGCAGCGGCCTGAACAGCCCCTGAAACAGGTCGGAGACGGGTTCGATCGAAAACGGATCGTAACGCGTGAGGTGGGTCATGGTTCGCACTCCTCGTACGGTTGACATGCAGCGGCGCTTTCGTCCAGCCAGCGCGGTGCCGTGATGCGGATCGGACTGGCGCGGCATCGCGTGCCGCGCAACGGACGAAGGATCCCTCTGCAATCAGCGTATCCGCTCGCACCGTCACGCGCTTGATACGCGTCAATGACCGACGGCATCACGTACAGAACCGGAAAAATCCGCTATGAAGCAGGATCGGCCTGCCGTCCATTTCCTCGAGCAGGCAACGCGCCGCGCGTTCGATCGCTGGGCGATGGCGCGCGAATGCGTCGACGAGATCCTGCTCGCGCGACGATACCGCCCGGAAGTGATCTTCCAGCGCTTCCGCGGTGATCGCGCAGCGCACGCGGCGGCCTTCGACCACGGCCGGAAAGGCCAGCGCCGGGTCCTGGCCGCAATACGTCGGCGGTTCGGAAGGAAAAGATATCTGCATGACGATCCCCTGGGCAGGTGGCGTGCCGACCGTCGCCCGACTCGACCGGGGCAGCCCGCCCCGGTATCGGGCGCGGCCCCCTAGGCCGCCGCGACGGTAGCAGGCGCGGCATCGTCGCCGCGTACGAGCAGGACCGGGCAACGCGATCCGCGCAGAAAACGTTCGGCCACACTGCCGAGGAACAACCGACGGACGCCGCGCCGCCCGTGCGTGCCGACCACGGCGAGATCGATCGACCGGTCGACGACATAGCGTTGCAGCCGTTCGGCGATATCCTGGCCGGGTTCGGTCTCGACGATTTCGGTATCGCCGTTGACGGCCGCATGCGAGATGGCCCGTTCCGCGCTTCGCAGCACCGCCGCGCCATCGCGCCGGACCTCGTCGAGCAACGCATCCGGGTTCATGCGTCCGGCGTACGTGATCAGAAGCGATTGATCGACGACGAAAACGGCGAACACGCGCGCGCCGCATGACCGGGCAACCTTCAGGCCCTCTTCAAGCGCCTGACTCGACGAAGGACTGCCGTCCACGGCGACCATGATGTTCGTGTACATACCTACCTCGCTGGATGACTCGACGCGCCGGTGGCGGTCGGCGTGGTTTCATCATCAGCGCTTGCCGCAAACCGGCGTTGACCGAAGTCAACGGTTTGAAGCGGTATGAGTCGATGCGGGGGGCGGGCGTGCCCGTTGCGCGCGACGGCTACTCGTACGCCGGGAAGCCGCGCTCGATTTCGAGGATCTTCGACGCGCATGCATCGTATTGCCAGCCGGGCCCGCCGTCGGTGCCGTACATCCCCTTGCACATCGCCTTGAGCCGGATCACCGCGCCGCCGTCGCCCGATGCCGTGCGCGATGCCCACAGATAGACTTCTCCGGCGAAATGCGGTTGCGCGGTTTCGATCCGGTCCTCACTGAATCGCGTGATACGGGTCGACGAACGCGCGTCGACGTAGCGCCGTGCGAGCTGCCACGCACGGTCGCAGTCGGACGGCGTCGAACATTGCAGCGCCGCGGCCTCCCGTGCGGCCTGCAATTGCGTTTCGGTCGATCGAAACGCCGACCCCTGCCCCGTACCGGCGCAAGCGCCCAGCGCGAGCGCGGCGCCGACAACCCACGTCAGATGTTTCATTTTCCATGCCTCATCACGCGGCGGCTTGCGCGTGCCATCGGGCGCCGCGCCGTGCGAGCGCCGGAGTCCACTGTATTGCCGGCAGCGCGAATGCGATTGACCTGCGTCAATCGCCGCCTTGGGTTGCCGATCGCGGACTGCCCTTCGTCGCCACGAGAAAATGCTTTCGACGATTCGTTGGTTTGAGCGGCGCGGCGCAGCCCGTAGCATGGGCGCGTCACCCATCCTCCAGCATCGGAATGTCCGCGCAAACAGACAAGATCGTCCATTGGCTGCTGTCGAGCCTGGAGCCGAAAAGCCAGCTTTTCCACGTCGGCCAGTATTGCGGCAACTGGCAGGCGTCCACCGCCGGCCGCGCGAAAGCGAGCTTCCACGTCATCCTGCATGGATCGGCGTGGCTTCACTTCGCCGACAGCCGCGACAGCATCCCGGTCGCCGAAGGTGAAGCCGTCTTTCTGCTGCGCGACGTGCCGCACGGGTTGTCGCCGAGCCCGGTCAACCCGCACGCCTGCGCGGTCGCGGGCGGCCACCCGCTCGAGCGACGCGGGTCGATGCAGCAACTCGACCCGTCGGTCGACGGCAGCGTCGGCCTCGCGTGCGGCTTCATCGAATTCCACTCCACCGTGTCGCGCGCGATCGTGTCGCTCTTTCCCGAATACCTGATCGTGCGGCGCGGCGACGACGCCTATCGCGGCATCCATGGGCTGTTCGACCTGATTCGCGCCGAAGGGCGTCATGGCGTCGACGCGCCGTCCCCGTTGATCGACAAGCTGGTCGAACTGCTGCTGTTCTATGCGGTGCGGGACGCCGCGCGGCACGATACCGTCGCCAGCGGGCTCGCGTCGCTGATGCAGCGGACCGGTTTCGGCACGCTGGTTGCCGCGATCATCGACGCACCCGCCGACGCGTGGACCACCGACTCGATGGCCGCGTTCGCGAACATGTCGCGCACCGCGTTCTGCAAGCACTTCAGCGAAGCATCCGGCCATCCGCCGATGCAGTTCGTCACGATGGTGAGGATGCGGCTCGCGGCGGACCTGCTGCAACAAGGCCTGCCGATTTCGCGGGCGGGAGAACGCGTCGGCTATCAGTCGGAGTCGGCGTTCGCGCATGCGTTCAAGCGCACGATGGGCATGCAACCCGGCGCATGGCGCCGCGACTGCGGCGACGCGTCGCAATCGGCGACGCGCCTGCACTAGCCGGCTACCGCGCCGTCGCAATGTGGGAGCGCGCGGCGCGGGACGAACGCACAGGAATCGCGGATGCTCGCGCATTGTCCGGCGGCAGCGGCGCCTCGACAATGATCTCACTGCCCCTCCGGAGAATCCTGTGAGCCGCCTGCCTTTGCCCACCGTCGAAACCGCCCCCGCGGCCAGCCAGCCGTTTCTGGAAAAATCGCAGCGCGCGAACGGTTTCCTGCCGAACCTCGTCCGCTCGCTCGCGAACGCGCCGGTCGCACTCGAAACCTACCTGACCGTCGCGGAGATCAACAGCCGTGCGGGCCTCACGTTCGCCGAGCGCGAAGCCGTGCAGATCACCGCGGCCGCCGTCCACGGCTGTGCGTTCTGCGTGGCCGGACACACCGCCGCCGCGCTGAAAAAAGCCCATGTCGATCGCGCCGACGTCGACGCACTGCGCGACGGCGAACCGGTCGCCGAGCCGCGGCTGGAAGCCGTCGCCGCGTTCACGCGCGCCGTGATCGCGACGCGCGGCGGCGTGACCGACGACGCGCTCGACGCGTTCCTGGCCGCCGGCTTCACCGAAGCGAACGCGCTCGAAGTGGTGCTGGGCGTGAGCCTCGCGACGCTGTGCAACTTCGCGAACAATCTGTCGCGCAACGAACTCAACCCCGAACTGGCGGCATACCGATGGGAACCCCGGACACAGGCCGCCTGAAGGCGCCCGCCCTCGACGCGTCGCTGGTCGACTGGCTCGACGCGAACGCCACGCAACTCGACACGAGCGCCGCGCTGAAGGCGGACGTCGTGCCGCGTCTCGCGACCGCCGGCCTGTTCCGGGCCGGTGTGCCCGCAAGCCTCGGCGGCGCGGGCGGCACCACCACGGACGCCATTGCCGGCATCGCCGCGGTCGCCGAGCATTCGCTGACCGCCGCCTTCGTGCTGTGGGGCCAGCGCAGTTTCATCGAATATCTGCTGCAAAGCCCGAATACCGCGCTGCGCGAACGCTGGCTCCCGGCGCTGCTCGATGGCCGTTGCGCCGGCGCCAGCGGCCTGTCGAACGCGATGAAATACCTGTCCGGCATCGAGTCGCTTCAGATCGACGCGACGCCGCACGCGGAAAGCGCCGACGACTGGCGGTTGACCGGCCGGATGGCGTGGGTGACGAACCTGCGCACGGAACGGTTCGTCGTGGCGGCCGCGGTCGCGTTCGGCGATGGCCGGCCGTCCGCGATCGTCGCGATCCCCGATGATGCGCCGGGCCTGACCCGCAGCACGGATCTCGACCTGATCGCGCTGCGCGGCAGCAACACCGCCGCGCTGCATCTCGACGGCGTACCGACCGACGCCGCGTGGCTGATCCATCCGGACGCGCAAACCTTCCTGCCCGCCGTGCGACCGGCGTTCCTCGGCTTGCAGTGCGGGCTGTCGATCGGGCTCGCACGGCGCGCGCTGGCCGAAGCGCGGCGCGCGGCGGAAACGACGCGCGGCATTCTCGGCCCCGAAGTCGAAGCCTGCGCGGGCGGGCTGGCCGCCGCCTGCGCGCAACTGTCGTCCGGCATCGCCGACGGCAGCCTGCGCCTGCATCCGAACCGCCTGTTCGAACTGCGCATCGCGCTCGCGACATACGTGGCCACCGCCGTGAACCTCGAACTCGAAGCGAGCGGCGGCCGCGGCTATCTGCGCGATGCGGGGCTCGGCTTCGAGCGACGCTGGCGCGAAGCGGCGTTCATTCCGATCGTCACGCCGAGCGTCGTGCAGTTGAAGGCGCAACTCGCCGCGCGGACGCGGAGCATCGCCGCATGACGCCCCCGCTGCTGGATGCGCGCCATCTGACGCTCGGCTACGACGGCGAGCGGCGCAATACCGTCCTTGCCGATGTCTCGCTGTCGGTCGAGCGCGGCGAAATCGTCGCGTTGATCGGCCCGAGCGGCACCGGCAAGTCGAGCCTGTTGCGCGCACTGGCCGGGCTGGAGCGGCCGCAATCCGGCACCGTGTCGATCGACGGTACGACGTTGCAGGGCCCGCACCCGAGGATCGCGATCGCGTTTCAGGACCCGTGCCTGCTGCCGTGGCTGTCGACCGAAAGGAACGTCGCATTCGGGCTCGCCTTCGAACATCAGGAGCGTCTCACGCGCGATCAGCAACGCGAACGCGTCCGCTCGGCGCTGCACGCGGTCGGGCTCGAAGCCGCCGCGTCGCTGCGTCCGGCCCAGCTTTCCGGCGGGATGGCGCAGCGTGCGGCGCTGGCGCGCGCCCTCGCGCGTCAGCCGCACGCGCTGCTGCTCGACGAGCCGTTCTCGGCGCTCGACGAAGTGACGCGCGCCGCGATGCAGCAGCTGCTGGTGAACATCGTATCGGCGACACGCTGCGCGACGATGCTCGTGACCCACGATATCGACGAGGCGCTGCTCGTGGCCGATCGCATCGTGCTGCTCGGCATGCAGGGCCGCTTCATCGACGCGTGGCACGTCGATTTCCCGCACCCGCGCGATGCGTTCGTCAGCGAACTCGGCACGATGCGCATCGACATCCTGAAGGCGTTGCAGGCGGGCATGAAGCGCCCGCACGCGTCCGAACTCCAATCCCTGAACTGACCTGACCCGCCTATCCATGTGCCAGATTCCGATGTCGCGCCGCGAATGGCTGAAGCTTGCGGCCCTGTTCACCGCGACGGGCGCCGCCCCGTTGCTGTCGATGGCGAATGCGCACGCCGCGGCCGAACCCGATGCGCCGGTTCGCATCGGCTATCTGCCGATCACCGATGCAGCCCCGTTGCTGGTCGCCCACAACAACGGCTATTTCGCGTCCGAAGGGCTGACGGTCGAGCAACCGAAGCTGCTGCGCAGCTGGGCGCAGCTCGTCGAAGCGTTCCTGTCCGGCCAGGTCAACGTCGTGCACCTGCTGTCGCCGATGACGCTGTGGGCGCGCTACGGCAGCCGCGCGCCGGCGAAGGTGGTCGCGTGGAACCACGTGAACGGCTCCGGGCTCACGGTCGCGCCCGACATCGATTCGCTGCGCGATCTCGGCGGCAAGACCGTCGCGATTCCGTTCTGGTACTCGATTCACAACGTCGTGCTGCAGGACATGCTGCGCCAGCAGGGGCTCGTACCCGTGCTCAAGCGGCGCGGCACGCCCGCGGCGAACGAGGTCAACCTGGTCGTGATGGCGCCGTCGGACATGCTGCCCGCGCTCGCCGCGCGCCAGATCGCCGGGTACATCGTCGCGGAGCCGTTCAACGCGACCGCGGAATTGATGAAGATCGGCAAGATCCTGCGCTTCACCGGCGATGTGTGGAAAAACCATGCGTGCTGCGTCGTGTTCATGCACGAGAACGACCTGACGCAGCGCCCGGCGTGGTCGCAAAAGGTCGTCAACGCGATCGTAAAGGCGCAGCTGTGGGCGCGCGCCCATCCGCAGGACACCGCGCAGTTGCTGTCGAAGGACGGCACGCATCGCTATTCGCCGCATACGCTCGCGTCGCTCGACCGCGTGCTGGTGCCGTCGGCGTCGCTGGCCGACGCCTATCGGGCGAGCGGCGCGATCCGTCATGCCGACTGGCACGCGAAGCGGATCGACTTCCAGCCGTATCCGTTCCCGAGCTATACCGAGGCGCTGGTTCAGCGATTGAAGCGCACGGTGGTCGATGGCGACAGCGCGTTCCTCGCGTCGCTCGACCCGGCGTTCGCGGCCCACGATCTCGTCGACGACCGGTTCGTGCGCAAGAGCATCGACGCGGTCGGCGGGCTCACCGCGTTCGGTCAGTCGGGCGCGTTCCAGCGCGAGGAGATCATCGTTGTCTGATGCGCTCGCCACCCGCCGTTCGTCGGCATCCGACACGCGCCGGGCGCGCGGGTACCGCTTCCCGGCTCGCGTTGCCGCGGGATGGCTCGGTGTGGCCGGGCTCGTCACGACGGTCGCCGTCTGGTGGGCCGCGATCCACGCGTTGACCGAGCCCGGCTCGCTTGGCCGACAGTTCGCGCCGGACAGCGCGTTCGCCAGCCTGCGGTCGCTCTGTTCGGACGATCATCTCGTCGAACACGCGCTCGTCAGCCTGCGACGCATCGGCGTCGGGCTCGGTGCGGCGCTGCTGGCCGGCGTCCCGCTCGGGCTGTTGATCGGCCGCGTGCAATGGGTCGAGCGGATGCTGTCGCCGACGTTCCAGTTCCTGCGCATGGTGTCGCCGTTGTCGTGGATGCCGCTCGCGGTCATGTCGTTCGGCATCGGCGATCGCGCGATCTACTTCCTGCTCGGGTTCGCCGCATTGTGGCCGGTGCTGATGAGCACGGCCGCCGGCGTCACGCAGATCGACCGGCGCTGGTTGCAGCTCGGCGCGAGCCTCGCGGCCACCCGCCGCGAACTGCTGGTGCATATCGTGCTGCCCGCGATCGCGGGGCCGCTGCTCAATGGCATCCGGCTCGCGATCGGGATCCTGTGGATCGTGCTGGTGCCGGCCGAGATGCTCGGCGTCAACGCGGGGCTCGGCTACCTGATCCTCGATACGCGCGACCGGCTCGCGTATGCCGAACTGACGGCGGTGATCGTCGTCATCGGCGCGCTGGGTTTCACGCTCGACGGTATCGCGCGGGGGTTGACCCGCGCGCTGCTGGCGTCCGACCGCTAACGCCGCTGACGCGATACGTAGCGGTCGGACATACCGTGTGCCGCTGGTGGCTCAATTCCACGCATGCCGCGCCGGGCGCGCGCCGTTCAGGTAGTAGTTGCCGACCAGGTGATATTTCCAGCGCACCGGATCGTGCAGCGTATGCGTGCGCGCATTGCGCCAATGCCGGTCGAGGTTGTGCTCGGCAAGCGTCGATTGCGTGCCGGCCAGTTCGAACAGCTTCTCGCCGGCGAGCAACGCGACCTCGGTCGTCAGCACCTTCGCCTCGCCAACCGCGACGGATGCCCGCGCGACATCGTCTTCGGTCACGTCGCCCTTGGCCGCGATCTCGTCGAGCGTGCGCGCCGCGCGTTCGAGCAATGCGTCGGCCGCATGCAGCTGGATATGCAGCCGGCCGATTTCGCGAATCGTCAACGGATCGTCCACCGCCCGCTCGACGCCGCTGTCGACCCACGGCCGCGTGCGGGTCCGCACGAACGCGAGCGTATCGTCGATCGCCGCCTTCGCGATGCCCGCGTCGATCGCCGCCTGGATGATCTGCGACAGCGGGCCGTTGAGCGTCGGCACGTCCGACACGCGCTGCGCGGGCAGCACGTGCGACACGGGGATGCGCACCGCGTCGAGCACGACCGTGCCGCTCGCGGTCGTGCGCTGCCCGAATCCCGACCAGTCGTCGATCACGGTCAGCCCCCGCGTCGGTTGCGGCACGTACGCGAGCCAGGCCTGTTGCGCGTCGTCGAGCCCGAGCACCGGCACGTAGTGCGCGAACAGCGCGCCGGTCGAATAGAACTTCGTGCCGTCGATCACATAGTCGTCGCCGTCGCGGCGCACGCGCGTCTTCAAGTCGAGCACGTGCTTCGTGCCCTTTTCCGAGAATCCGTTGCCGAACCGCTTGCCGCTCAGCACTTCGGCGAAGAAATGACGCTTCTGCGCGTCGGTGCCGACCAGCGCGATCACGTCGACCAGCCCGAAATGATTCTGCGGAAGCTGCCCGAGCGACGCATCGGCCGCGGCGACGATCTTGATCACCTCGGTGAGCGTCACGTGCGACACGCCTGCGCCGCCGTATGCCTTCGGCACCGTGATCGCCCACAGCCCCGACTGCGAGAACCATTCGATTTCCTCGCGCGGCAGCCGGCGTTCGCGATCGCGTTCGGCGGCCCCTTGCGCGAGACGTTGCGCCAGCGCATGCGCGACCGCGATCGCTTCCGCATCATCCGCAATCACACGGGCCAGCTGTGGTTGTGCATCGGCCGGCCGATCCTGAATCGTCGCGCTCGTGTCTGACATCGGGTTCTCCTGTCGAATGGCGAAAGCATTCAATCTAGCAGCGCCGCGCGGGCCGGAAAACCGAGCGATTCTCGAAACGATATTCCTTTGGAGAACAAACGACGTCGCAATGGATACAGGCGATACAGGTGAATCTGCGCTTCGACGTCGCAATGGACGCGAGAACGTCGATACGTCCCCGCGCGGGCCTCGGTAATACGCAGCGACGATAAAGATTCGACAATCCGTTATTGGAACGCTCGTATCGCGCTTCCTATACTGGGCTCCCGGCGCACACGGCCACGCCCTTCGAGGAAATCCGCATGACTTCGTCGCACGCAGCTCCCGACCTTTCCACCGGTACCGATTACGACGCGCTCGCGAGCCGGTTCCGGCCGATCTTCGAGCGCATTGCCGCCGGCACCGCCGAGCGCGAACGCAACCGCGAACTACCCCACGAGGCGATCGGCTGGCTGAAGTCGGCAGGCTTTGGCGCGATCCGGCTGCCGGCGAGCGCCGGCGGCGCAGGCGCATCGCTGCCGCAGTTGTTCCGGCTGCTGACCGAGCTCGCCGCCGCCGATTCGAATTTGCCGCAAGCGTTACGCGGGCATTTCGCGTTCGTCGAGGACTGGCTGAACGCGCCGGACAGCCCGCAGCGCACGACCTGGTTCGACCGCTTCGCGAGCGGCCAGCTCGTCGGCAATGCGTGGTCGGAAGCCGGCGACGTGCCGCTCGGCCAGACCGTCACCAAGGTGTCGGAGCAGAACGGCCGGCTCGTGCTGAACGGCCGGAAGTTCTACAGCACCGGCAGCCTGTTCGCCGACTGGATCGACGTGTTCGCGCAGCGCGCGCACGACGGCAGCGACGTGATCGTCGCCGTCTCAACCGCGCAGCCCGGCGTGATCCGCGACGACGACTGGGACGGCTTCGGCCAGACCACCACCGGCAGCGGCACGACGCGTTTCGAGAATGCGACGGTCGACGCGGACAACGTGATCGATTTCGCGCGCCGCTTCAAATACCAGACCGCGTTCTACCAGTTGTTCCACGTCGCGACGCTGGCCGGTATCGGCCACGCGATCGTGCGCGATGCGGGCGAGCTCGTGCGCAACCGCACGCGCGTGTACAGCCACGGCAACGCGCAGCGTGCCGGCGACGACGCGCAGCTGCAGCAGGTGATCGGCGAGATCGCGTCATGGGCGTACGCGGCCGACGCGCTCGCGCTGCGCGCCGCGCAGCCGCTTCAGCACGCGTACGAGGCGCGCTTCGGCGGCGACGAAGCGGCCGAGCAGGCTGCGAACGTCGCGGCCGAAATCGAATCCGCGCAGAGCCAGCTCGTCGTGTCCGAACTCGTGCTGCGCGCGGCGACGCGCCTGTTCGACGCGCTCGGCGCATCCGCGACCCGCAGCACGACCGCGCTCGATCGCCACTGGCGCAACGCGCGCACGGTGTCGTCGCACAACCCGCTCGTGTACAAGGCGCGCATCGTCGGCGACTGGATCATCAACGGCCGCACGCCGCCGTTCGTCTGGCGCGTGGGCAGCGGTGCGGGCGCCAATACCGACGCCGGTGCGGAAACGAGGGCCGCGCAATGAGCAAGACCATCCGCTTCAACGCATTCGAGATGAACTGCGTGGGCCATCAATCTCCCGGCCTGTGGGCGCATCCGCGCGACCGCTCGTGGCAATACAAGGATCTCGACTACTGGACCGACCTCGCGCGCGTGCTGGAGCGCGGGATCTTCGATGCGATCTTCATCGCGGACGTGATCGGCTACTACGACGTGTACAAGGGTAGCAACTATCACGCGCTGCACCAGGCCGCGCAGATCCCGGTCAACGATCCGTTGCAACTGGCCGCGCCGATCGCGATGGCGACCGAGCATCTCGGCATCGGCATCACCGCGTCGACGACGTTCGAGCACCCGTACACGTTCGCGCGCCGGCTGTCGACCGCCGACCATCACACGAAGGGCCGACTCGCGTGGAACATCGTCACGTCGTACCTGGAGAGCGGCGCGAAGAATGTCGGCGATCACGGGCTGCGCACGCACGACGACCGCTATGCAGTCGCGGCCGAATACGTCGAGGTGCTGTACAAGCTGTTCGAAGGCAGCTGGGAGGATGGCGCGGTGGTGCGCGATCGCGACGGCCGCGTGTTCACGCATCCGGAGAAAGTGCACGAGATCGGCCACAAGGGCCGCTTCTTCGACGTGCCCGGCTATCACCTGTGCGAGCCGTCGCCGCAGCGCACGCCGGTGCTGTTCCAGGCGGGCGCGTCGGGCCCCGGCAAGGCGTTCGCCGCGCAGCACGCCGAATGCGTGTTCGTCGCCGCGCCGACCCGCGACCAGCTCGCGCGCTACGTGGCCGACGTGCGTGCACAGGCCGCGGCCGCCGGGCGCGATCCGGCGAAGGTGCTGATCTACAACCTCGTCACGGTGATCGTCGACGAGACCGACAAGAAGGCGCAGGCCAAGTTCGACGAGTATCGCCGCTACGTGTCGTACGACGGCTCGCTGGTGTTCATGTCGGGCTGGACCGGCATCGACTTCGGCCAGTACGCGCCGACCGATCCCGTCAGGCGCGTCGAAACGAACGCGATCGTGTCCGCGGTCGAACACCTGTCGGGCGGCGACACCGCGTGGACGATCGAGGCGCTGGCGGCGTGGGGCGGCATCGGCGGGATGGGCCCGGTGTTCGTCGGGTCGGCGGCGACGGTCGCGGACATCCTGCAGGAATGGGTCGCCGCGACCGACGTGGACGGCTTCAATCTCGCGTATGCGGTCGCGCATGAAACCTTCGAGGACGTCGTGCGGTATCTCGTCCCCGAGCTGCAGCGCCGCGGCGCGTATCCGACCGCGTATGCGCCGGGCACGCTGCGCGAAAAACTGTTCGGCGGCTCGGCGCGTTTGCCGAACGAACATCCGGCCGCGCAGTTTCGCGATATCGAACAGGTCAAGCGCGCGGCCGAGCGGGAAGCGGTCAGCGCTTGACGTGCAATATGTCGAAGCCGGTCTGTCCGCATTCACGCGGCGACCGGCTTCAGTACGAACGGCTTCGTGCGATTCGACGAAGCCGTTCGTGTTTTCCGAGGGCGCGGTAAACGCCCCCATCAGCGCTTACGCCACGCTTTCGTCGTCGACGTCATGCGTCGTCGGTTCGTACCGCACGATCAGCAGAAACACGATCGGCGTGACCGCGCTGATCGCGACGACCCAGAACATGTCGGTGCCGAGGCGGGCCTGCAGGATCGGCAGCACGAACAGCGCCAGCGCCTGGCCGATGCCGCACAGCGACCGCCCGAATCCCACGCCGGTGCCGCGGATCGCGGCCGGATACGACAGCGTCGGATAGATCATCATCTGCGCGCCGGGGCCGAAACCTTCGGCGAACAACCACGTACCGAGCATCAGCAGCACGACGCCGACCGCGATCGCCCCATGCGGATGGCCTGCGAGCGCCAGCGCGACGAGCGCGACCGTTTGCAGCGCGAACCCCGCGATCGCGACATGACGCGACGCATACCGATACGCGAGGCGCATGCCCAGCAAGCCGCCGGTGAACGCGAACAGCACGTTCAATGCGAGCGATGCCGCGATCGTCTCGAACACGCCCGCACCGAGGAATTGCGACAGGATCGACGGCAGGAAGAACGCGATCGCCGTGTATTCGAACGGGATGCACAGGTTCATCACGCTGGCGACGATCGTCCTCCCGAGATACGGACGCTCGAACAGCACGCGAATCCGCACGGGCGGCGGGCTCGACTCGCGTCGCGCATCGTCCGCTTCGTGCGCATGAATGCCGTACGACTCGCGCAGGATGCGCGCGGCGTTAGCCAGATCGCCCTGATTCGCGGCCCACAGCGGCGACTCGTTCATGAAGCGGTTGCGGAACAGGATGATGACGAGCGCCGGCACCGCGCCGAAAATCAGCGATGCGCGCCACAGCCAGCCCGCATGCTCGGCCGGCAGCAGGAAATACAGGCCGAAGATCAACAGGAAGCACACCGACGACGCGACGTACCACGTCGGGCACCACGCAGCGAGCCGCGACGCCTTGTTGCCGCGGCCGTTGAACTTCGAGAATTCGGCAAGAAACGCCATCGCGACGGGCAGGTCGATGCCGACGCCGAGCCCCATCACGAAGCGCGCGGCGATCAGCACCCAGACATTCGGCGCGAGCCCGGCCGCGATCGCCGCGACCACGAAGAACAGCATGTCGGCCATGAACACCTGATAGCGGCCGATCCGATCGGTCAGCCAGCCGCCGATCAGGCTACCGAAGATCGTGCCGATCATGATCGCCGACCCGACCAGCCCGGTCAGCGCGGGCGTCAGCCCGAATTCGCGCGCGACGTCGTCGATGCCGTACGACAGCGTCGTCAGGTCGTACGCGTCGAGAAACACGCCGCCGAGCGCCAGCAGCACGACCATCCGTGCGTGGCTGACCGAACTGTCCACCGTATTGATCAGGCGCGCGACGTCGCTGGCCGAGCGGATGGGAGAAGAAACCGGCGTGACCGGGCTCAGATCGATCGAACTCATCGGATTCCTTAGTTTGATGCCGAATGCATGGCAAGGTCGTCGTGAAGGCGGGAACCGGGCAAGTGCCTGCGCGACCATCGCGGCGTCGAACGAACGCGGCGCCGCTGTCGCCGGGTTCCGGCAGCGGAAATTCTGTTCCTCCGGTCCGGCAATCCCAAGCGATATAAACCGATAAATTAATCGGCGTGCGTCATAAAGTTGCGCGGGCGGCGCTTAGCAGCAGCACGCATGTGCAATCGCGAATTCCTTCGCTAACGGATCGCCTGCGCTTCGTTACATTAGCCGGTCACGCCGGCCCCACCTCGCCGGCCCGCGCGGCACACGACTTCATTGCGCAGACACCGACCGCACGAACGCGGCCAAATCGCGATTGAACCGCTCGGCTTCCTCGATGAACGGCGCGTGCCCCGACTCCGCGTACACCTTGCTGGCAATGCGCGGATTCAACTCGGCCGCGCGAGCCAGCGTCGCGTGCGTATCGACCAGCGCGTCACGGCCGCCGTAGAGAAACAGCAGCGGCACACGCGCATGGCCGAGCCCCGCGGCGGCGGACACCGACATCGTCGGAATCGCCTTTTGCATGTCCCACGACGCCATCGCGGCATTCGCGAGCAAGCGCTCGAACGTGGCGGCATCCGGCCGACGGTTGAAGCACAGACCGACGAACGTACGCTCGCCATCGAGATGCGTTTTGAGGTCCGGCGCATTCATGTCCCGGTACACGTCCGGATGATCGACGATCTGGCCCGGCGCAAGCTCGACCACGCCATCGACGTACACCGCGCCCGCGATCGCGCGATCGCCGTATTTGGCGAGGTAGTTCGAGATCACCACGCCGCCGAGCGACCAGCCGACCACGACGGGTTTGCGCGCATGCGCACCGTCGATGACCGCGGCGAGATCGTCGCCCCAGCGGGTTCCGTCGCGATACGGCTGCGCGCCGATCGGCTTGTCCGACAGCCCGTGGCCGCGCAGGTCGTACGTGATGATCCGGAACCCGCGCAGGTCGGGGCTCCGGACCTGCGCGTCCCAGTTCAGGCGGCTGCCGAGCAGGCCGTGGATCAGGATGACCGGCACGCCGTCGGGGTCGCCGCTTTCCTGCACGGCCAGCTTCACGCCATCCGTCGACGTCACGGTATAGCTCAGCGGTGCGGCGGCCGCGTCATACGCCAACGCGAACGGCGTCGCCCACCAGATCACGGCCATCAGCCAGCGGATCAGCACTTGGGTCGTCACGATTTTTCCTCCAGGGTGAACGGACGCCCAGTCTCAACCCTCACACTGATGTGAGAGTCAAGCGGATCGTGCTAACCTGCTTTCCATGAAAAACCCGCCTACCCAGCCCCTGTTGACCATCGGCAAACTCGCGCAGCTCACCGGCGCGAGCGTGCGCTCGATCCGGCACTACGACGAACACGGCCTGCTCGCGTCGGTGCGCGCGGCCAACGGCTATCGCCTGTTCGCCGACAACGCGGTGACGCAGGTCAAGCAGATTCAGCGCATGATCGCGACCGGCTTCACCCTCGACGACATTCGCGGCTTTCCGGACTGCATGCTGCTGATCGACGGCGCGCGGTCGTGCGACCAGATCTCCGACGTCCAGCGCGAACGCCTCGAAGCGATCGACCGCCAGATCGCCGATCTCGAAAAGCGCCGCGCACGGCTCGTCAAGATGTTGCGCGATGGCGCGGTGCCGCCGCTCGATTGACGCGCGGTTCGCCAGCCCGGATCGGGCGCCGTCTCGCCCGTCGGGCCCCCTCCATACAGAAATCGCTCAAGGATGCGCGACCGCCGCGCCACCACGAAAAACGCGCCTATTCAATGACGGTCGATTACAAACGCTTTTTATAAGCGCATCCTTGACATGCCGAATCGCGTGGTATTTACTCCCATTGCACTCGACGCAATACGCAATCGCAGCACGAAAAACAACAGAACTGAGAGTTGCATTTGCATCGGCATGCAAGAAATGCGCGTCGGCGAAATGCAAGACGAAGAAGTAAAACAGACGTGATCCGAACGGGGGCCACATCCATGTCCGCTACCAGCAAACCGCCGCCTGGCGGTTGATTCCCGCCATTCATCCATCCGACCACGCAGGTTCCCCGCCGGTTTTTCGATAGAACCGGGGCGGCATCGTCACGTGCGTCGTCCACCCGCATCGCATCGCGCATGCGTCGGGTTTCAATGCGAGACGGCATGTTCGCGGAATACTCATTTTAAAAACCCGGTGAGTCCCGAATTTCACCGGTCGCGCAATATAAATTCGGGATTTCTTTAAAAAAGATGTGCCTCGATATTTCACATATTGATGAAGGAATGAAAATGAGTACCACGACGATCGAAAATGCCGGTTACGGGGTCTACAACTCGACCATCGATGTCACGACCCAGGTGGCGGCGGCCTACAAGAACGGCCAGCGCGTATTCACCGCCAACAATCAATGGGGCGATCCGGCGCCGGGCGAGCGCAAGTACCTGTACATGTTCTGGACCCGCAACAGCGAATGGCAGTCGGGCGTGACCGGCGAGAACGATTCTCACGGCGTGACGCTGCCCTGAACCGTATTCCGCGCGCGGGACGGGCCGCCGCGTCGCGGCAGCGTGCAGTCGCCGTACGGCCCGTGCGCGTCATCCCGCGCACAGCGTGTTTCCCCACCCTACCGATCGACAGGAGTCTTTCATGCCGTCCATCTACGTGCAGAACATCTCGATTCCCGTGAGCACCGCCACGCCGTCCGACTCGGGCGTCATCACGGCCCAGACCACCTACAGCTTCCCGACCAACGTGATTGCGGCTGGCGCGTCGGTGGCCAGTTACTCGGCCTCGTTCGGCAGCACCGACCACCACCTGCGCACGGTAGGCGCGAGCGTGCAGGTCCAGACGCAAAACAATTCGCCGACGGTGACCATCACGGGCTCGCTCCAGCTGATCGACAACAGCAACAACGAACTCAACCCGAGCAGTTGCTCGTTGACCGCGTCGGTCATTGCCTGGGCGCAATAAGCGACGTTCGCCGTCGCATCGCCGCGATGCGCGGCGTCGCTCCATTGTCCGGTTTGCAGTCGTGCCTTTCATGGTCCTCCGCCCGCCGTTCGGGCCGAGGACCATTTTCTCGAGGAGTCGCCATGTCCACCAGCGCCAGCCAGCAAGCCGACATCCCCGCCCTGGGCGTGCTCCAGTTCGACGCCGGCAGCTTCGGTTCCGCCGTGAACCTGTTCCGCGGCAATCTCGCCTTTCCGCTCAAGCTGCTGACGCTGCCGGCACGTGGCGGGCTGGCGTTCGACCTGACCCTGCTGTACCAGAGCAACGTCGCCGACCAGGTCTCGCAATGGAACCTCACGAACCCGAGCGGCGCGCTCGGCGTGGGCTGGAGCATGCCGCTCGAACGCATCGTCGCGGAAACGCAGGGCACGGGCAGCCCGCTCGACGTCCAGTATTACCTGATGAGCCAGGGCCAGGCGATGCAGCTCGTGCCGATCCCGACGGCGTGGAGCCGCGGCACGCTGCCCGCCGACGCGTTCGACGCCGCCGCGAACGCGGCGCTGTTCGCGAGCGACCGCGTGCCGGCGCCGCTCGCGTCCGCGCTGGAACGACACGGCTGGCGCCCGTCGGGGGACGCGCGTATCGCGTCCACCGGCCGCCCCGACGAGTGGCGTCTCGACGATGCGCCGCTGCGCCGCTCGCACCTGTTGCGCCGGCAACCGGACGGCACGATCGCCGTGACCACCGACGGCCAGTCCTATGAAACGGCGCCCTACCAGTTCTGGCAGATCACGCACTACCCGGCCTGGGACAGCTGGGAAGTCGTCCGCCCGGACGGCACGGTCGCCACCTACGGCGGCTCGGATGCGGCCGCCGCCGCGCGCAACCTGATCCAGTGGGGCATCCGCTGGGGCAACTGGGTCGGCCCGAGCCGCCGCGCGGAAAACCAGCAGCGCTACGCGCTCGCGTGGAATCTCGCGCAGTTGCGCAATACGCTCGGGCACTGGATCGAATTTTCGTACAGCACGATCGAGCAGGCGGTCGGCGACGGCACGTTGACGTACACACGCGAATGCCAGATCGCGAGCATGGAAAACGATCTCGGCTGGTCGTGCCGGTTCGCGTGGCAGCCGATGACCTACGACACCCGCTCGCTCGATGCGCCGAAGGAATACCTGGCCGCGCACGGCGACCCGACCCAGGTGCCGGGCGACCAGCCGAACGCATGGCAGGATCGTTACGAGACGCGCTATCTCGACCACGTCGACGTGATCGACGGCTCGGGCGCGCAGCAGACCCGGCTCGATTTCGACTGGTACGACCTGACCCTGCTCGCGCCGCGCGACGCCGCCAATCCGCTCGCCACCGGCGCCTGCTACAAGCGCTATCTGAAAGGCGTGACCGATACTTTCAGCGGCGGCGCGGCCCGCCCCGGCATCGCGTTCGACTACAACTTCGATGCCGACGGCGCGCCGAACCCGGGCGCGATGACGTCGATGACGCTGCCCACCGGCGGCGTGCTGCGCTACACGTACGCCGAGATCGACGTGGGCGCGGACGAGAACGTCGATCCGGGCTCGCGCAATCTCACCGTCGACAATCCGTTCGGCGCCAGCCGGCCGGGCGCGCCGCGCATCTGGTACGGCGCCGACTACGTGGCCGTCGCCTGGTACGAGGCCAGCGAGAACGCGCTGCTGGTGAACGTCTACACGTGGCTGGGCCGCTGGATTCCGGCCTGGACGGACTGGCAGCGCTTCGACGGCGCGCTCGATCTCGATCGGACGGTAGCCACGACCAGCGCCGACAGCTTCATGCTGCTGCTGGCCAACCTCGACGACACGCAATCGACGCTCTATCTCGCGTCGCGCCGGCCGGTCGCGAACGCGGACTGGCATTTCGCGGGCGAGCCCGGCTCGCCCACGCCGTACCGCTACGACAGCACGCAACTGAGGATCGCCAACGGCGCCGACTTCTTCGTCGTGATCGACGACGACGATCGCCGCGTCGACCGCTACGCGCTGAACTGGCAGACGCGCGACTGGGACGTCGCGCCCGCGCTCGCGAGCGGCACGTGCTGCCCGTCCGGCAGCGTCAATACGCAATCGTACGTGGCGGCGGCCACGAATCACTATCTGGTGTTCTGCTATGACGAGGACACGGCGCGCGGCCGCTTCAGCCTGATGGTCCGCGATGCGGCGACGCTGGCGTGGCGGCTCGGCAGCACGCTGGACACCGACGCGATCACGATTCCGGCGGTCGGCGCCACGTCGTATTTCCAGCTGTCGATGGGCCAGGGCTTCGCGGCCGCCGCGTGGATCGACCGCTATACGTCGTCGGGCGGCATGGTGCAGGCTTTCGACTACCGCTTGGCCGTGCTCGCGTGGGACGACGACTACGGCAACCTCGCGTTGCGCCCGCTGCCCGACGTATTCGACGGCCCGGGCTTCACGAACCTGTCGCCGGCGTTCATGCAGACGCTCGGCCCGGTGATCACCGGCAACAGCCTGATCGGCTCGGGCCCGAACGTGCTGGTGTTCGACGGCGTGAGCTGGTCCTACCATTTCGCCGGCATCCAGTACCCGCCCGGCAGCGACGCGAACCGCCAGTTCTACTGGTACGCGTGGGATCAGCTCGGCGTGCTGAAGACGGAGAACACGACGTCGGCGCTCTACGCCGCGCTCGACAGTTTCGATCGCGACGCCGACACGCCGTGGGTCACCCAGGTGCTGCAGGACGAGGACCCGGCGCCCGCGGACCGCGAGACGCAGGGCTTCCCGACGCTGGCCGGCACGTTCCTGTCGCAGAACCGCGACCTCTACGGCCGGTCGGTCTGGCCCGCGTGGAACCCGCTCGCCGGCTTCCGGCTGGGCGAGATCACCGTCGATCGCTTCGACAGCACGACCGTCATCAACCAGGCGCCGGACTTCCTCGCGTTCATGACGCTCGACGCCGACGGCGCGCCGCTCGACACGCAGGTGCGCTTCTTCTGCAACGGCGGGCTGCTGCGGGACGCGCAAGGCGAGCCGGTGGTCGAGCGTTTTCCCGGGCAGCAGATGTTCCGCCTGCTCAACAGCACGCTGCATTACGAAACGGCGATTTCGGGCAAGCTGCCGGCGATTCCGTCGGGGTTCGTGACCTTCCCGTCGGGCAACGAGATCGACGCATCGACCCACATCACGCTGCACCGCTATGCGAATCACTCGCTGCATGCGCCGCTGGCGGCCTTCGTCGTGACCGCGCTCGCGATGGACAGCGGCTACGACTCGATGCTGCGCTGCTACGCGTATGCGGACGTGTCGGCCAACACCGATCCGTCGGGCAGCATCGTGCAATTCTCGACGGTGTCCGAATACCAGGCGTGCGAGACGCCGCAGGCGCAGCGCTACGGCTGGACCACGAGCCATTTCTACAACGGCCTGCCGGCGCGGACGCTGCAGTTGCCGGACGATTGCCGCATCCGCGCCGGCGTACGCGGGACGGCCGCGCCCGTCGACGACGCGTATTCGCTGGCGGCCGGCCTGTTGCTGTCGAGTTCGGTGTACGACCGCGACGGCACGCTGCTGTCGTCCACCACCAGCGACTGGACCTACACCGACCAGGTCGCGAGCGACGCGAACGGCGCCACGCTGCGCAATCTCTACGACGCCGTGCCGCAGATCGCGACGTCGGTCGAGAGCCTGCAGGGCGTCGCGCGCACCATGACCTATGCGTACAACGCGGCGTCGGGCTATCCGACCACGGTGCAGACCGCCTATTACGACAGCCGGGGCGAGCTCAACGTCACGCAGCGCACGTCGCTGTTCGGTTTCGAGGTCTACCCGGCGATGTGGAGCGCGCACATCCTCGCGCCGGTGGCCAGCGCATCGACGCGGGTGCAGGCGGACGGCGGCTGGCTGTTGCAGGCCGCGAAGGCGCAGACCTTCCGCAGCTGGGCGCACGACGACGGCACCACCTATCTCGCGGAAGCCGACAGCTGGGTCGCGGTCGACGAGAACGCGCCGCCGTTCGCCGCGTGGAACGGCGGCCAGCCCGGCGCGGGCTGGCTGCTGGAGGAGCGTATCGACACACGCGACGGCGAGGGCAACGTACTGCTCTCGCACGACGTCACCGGCCGGCCGATGGCTTCGCTGTTCGACGATGCAGCGCGCTTTCGCATCGCGGGCTTCGTCAATTCGGCGGGCGGCAATGCGTACGACAGTTTCGAGGATTACCAGCGGCCGACCTGGAGCCTGCCGGCCGGCGCCGCCGTCTATCGCGACGACGCGGCCAGCGGCACCGCCTGCCTGCAGATCACCGCGTCGGCGACGCTTACCCGCGCCGTGACGCTGACCGACGGCCGCGCGCGGCAGTTGTTCGGCCTCTGGTTCAAGAGCCCGCCCGGCGCGACCGCAAGCGACTTCACCGTGACGTTGACGCTCACCGCGCCGGGCGGCGCGCAGTTGAGCCGGCGCCTCGCGCCCACCGCCGGCCAGTGGCAGCCGCAGCAATGGACCGTCGATCCGTCGTCGCTCGGCCTCGGCGCGAACGCCACCGTCACGCTCGGCATTCGGGCCGAACTGCCGGCGGGCGGCGCGGCGTGGCTGCGGCTCGACGACGTGTTCTTCACGCCGCTCGACTGCCAGTTCCAGTCGATCGCCTACGACGGCGCGCGGCTGCGCACGCTCGGCACCACCGCGCCGAACGGCGTGCGCTCGCGCACGCTCTACAACCCGTTCGCCGAGCCGTCCGTGACGGTCGGCCCCTGGGACAATCCGAGCCTGATCAGCATGACCTGGTTCGCCGCGCAGGACACGACGATCGGCCCGGCCGCGCCGTTTCCGCGCGCCACGCCGAACGCGGCGATCAACGTCAACGGCCAGGGGATCGGCATATACGACGGCTTCTGCAACGGCGCGCTGGCGTTCTACACGGCCGCGTCGGGCAATGCGGCCGACTGGAGCGCGGGCGGCGGGCTGCTCAGCTATCACGGCGAAGCGGCCGGGCCGCTCGGCGCGCGGCTCGAACGCACCGGTTTCGCGGCGGCGAGCATCGCCGCGCGCGTGCTGGTCGACCGCGCCAGCCTCGGCGACGCGGTGCTCGGCACCGGCACCTGGTTCGTCGGCTTCAGTCCGGCGCAGGGCTGGCGTCTGTGGCGGCTCGACGGCGCGAACCCCGTGCTGCTGCAATCCGACAGCGGCGCGCCGGCCGCACGGGAATGGCTGCTGGTGGCCGTGACGGGCCGCGTGCTGTTCTTCGCCGACGGGCTCAAGGTGTTCGAATATGCGGACGCCGCGATCGCCGCCCCGTTCGGCGTCCAGCTCGGCATGACGCAGCCCGGCAGCTTCTCGGCGCTGGCCGTGGCCGAGGACGTCGGCCTGAGCGTCGAGTATCGGGACGGCCTCGCGCGCAGCCTGCAGACGCTGAAGCTCGAATCGGCCAACAGCGCGGTGCTCGACACCGGCGTGTACGACGATCGCGGCAACACCGCGATCCGGGCACTCACGAGCCGTGTCACGGTGTCCGGCGCACAGGCGTTGTTCGTCTACCAGGACGGGCTGGTGACCAACGGCGGCGCCGACGGCAGCCTCTGGCAAGGCGCGCCGCTCGAGGGCGCGCTCGCCGCGTGGCATCCCGACGCCGGCGGCTATCCGTTCGCGCGCACGGTCTACGAAAACGCCCCGCTCGGCCGGCCGGTGGCGTTCGGTCAGCCCGGCTACGACTATGCGATCCGGCCCGGCAGCACGCATTACGCGACGCGCGGCTACGGCGTCAACGCCGACGCGGGGCGCTTCGCCTATCCGCTGCCGATCGGCGAGTATCACCTGACCACGGACGTCGATCCCAACGGCGCGGTCACGCAAAGCTGGTCGGACACGGCCGAGCACCTGATCGGCCGCGTCGTGCAGAACGCGCTCACCGACCACAGCCTCGACTGGCGCATGAGCCAGATTTACGACGCGCAGGGCCGCACCATCGCGTCGGTGCCGCCCGCGTCGTACGCGGCAGGCGGCGCCGGCACGAAAGCCGTGCCGGCCGGCAGCAGCACCGCCGACTACGACTTCGCCGGGCACCGGCTCAGCTCGACCGATCCCGACAGCGGCACCACGCAGATCGTCTACAGCAGCGCCGGGCTGATGCGCTTCCTCGCCGACGGCAATGCATTGAACGACGGCTACATCGCCTATCGGAAATACGACACGCTGAGCCGCGTGATCGAGGAAGGCACCTGTGCCGTCGCGTGGGATCGCGCGCAGCTACAGCAGCATGCCGACGACCCCGAGTGGCCGCCGTCGCCGCCCACCTGGAGCGTGCGCCGCCACTACGACGGCGACGGATCGGATGCGACCCAGGACGACCACCTCGCCGGCCGGCTCTGGAAGGTGGAGGTCAACCAGGGCGACGCCGGGCAGGCCGGCTTGACCGAGACGGTCGCGTACGACCGGGCCGGGCGCGTGCTCGCGCGGCGCCGGCAATTCGCGGGGACGCCCGCGGGCGACTGCGTCATCGCGAATACGTGGTCGGCCGGCGGCAATCTTCTGTCGAGCACAGATTCGACCACGGGGCTCGTCAGCCTGCGCCGTTACGACGCGCTCGGCCGCGTGCTCGAGGTCGCGGCCGATACCAGCGGCACGACGACGGTGCTGATCGCGCACGAGTACGAGCCGAACGGCAAACCGGCGCTCACCCGCCTGCTGCCCGACGGCAAAGGCGCGTCGATGCTGTCCCGACGCTTCGCGTACACGCCGCCCGGCTGGCCCACCGTCAGCGATGCCGGGGGCGTGCTCAGGGAAACGCTGGCCTACGACACCGGCGCCTGTGAGGGCGGCGGCTATTACAACGGCGAAATCGCACGACAGACCGTCACGTCGGACGTGCCCGGCGGGTCGGTCGGGCCGGCCTGCACCACGATGGATTCGCTCGGCCAGCTGACCGCGTTCGGTTCCGGCGCCGACGCGCAACGCTGGGAGATCGACCTGAACGGCAACTTCGAGCGGCACACGCGCGGCGCCGATTCGGCCGGCTACACGTATGCGGCCGGCACCAACCGCCTGACCGGCTACACGGCCGCGCAGGACACCACCACGTTCGCGTACGACCATGCGGGCGGAATCGTCGGCGCGAGCGACGGCGCGGGTGCGACGTGCTGGCAGATCGGCTATGACGCCGGTACCGGGCGGCCCGTCAGCTACGCCGGGCCGGGCGCGTCGCTGTCGATCCTGCGCGACGCGGACGGCAATCGCGCGGCGCTGACCCGGACGAGCGGCGGCGCGACCACGCAGCGCTTCCAGACGTCGATGCCCGACGGCGAACTCATGGTCGACGCGGCAAACGGCGCGAGCGCGCCGACCCGCTTCATCGCCGCGCTCGACGTCCAGGTGGCATGGCACGACGGGCGCTTCTACTTCGCGCTGCTCGACCATCTCGGCAGCGTGCGCGTGCTGCTCGACGCGAGCGGCGAGACCGTCGGCGCGTGGCAGTACGACGTGTACGGCCAGCCCACCGTGCTGATGGCCGCGCCGTTCGCGTGGCCGCGCCTGTTCACCGGCCACAACTACGACGCGGATTCCGGTTTCTACGACTGCAACGCGCGCTTCTACCACCCGGGTTACGGCCGTTACCTCAGCGTCGACCCGATGCTGGAAACGCCGTCGCCGTACGTCTATGTCGGCAACAACCCGCTCGTCTTCACCGATCCGAGCGGCATGAACGTGTGGGGGATCATCGTCGGCGCGCTGGTCACGCTGGCGGTGGGTGTGGCCGGCGTGCTGCTGCTCGGCACCGGCATCGGCGCGGCGATCCTGGTGGGCGTCGTGGCCGGCGCGGTCGGGTCGATGGCCGGCGACCTCATGAGCATGGCCACCGGCGACCAGATCAGCTGGAAGCAGTTCGGCATCGATGCGCTGGCCGGTGCGGCGGCCGGCGCGGCCGGCGCGCTCGCCGGCGGCGGCGCCGGCGCACTGACCGCGCGGGCGGCGCTCGGCCTGAGCGCCGGCAAGGTGGCCACCACGCTGTCGGTGTCGCTCGTCTCCGGCATCGCGGGCGGCGTGGCCGGCGGCGCGGCCGGGGCCGGCGTGACGGCCGGCATGACCGGGCAGCCGTTCTTCAGCCGCGCGACCGCGCTGAACATCGCGATCGGCGCGGTGGCGGGCGGCGGCGCCGGGCTGATGGCGGCGGGCGCGCACCTCACCTTCTTCACCGGCAAGGCGTCGGTCGGCGTGAACCCGACGCCGCTGGAGAACGCCGGCGAAATCCCGAACTATCCGCCTCCGAACGCGCCCGGCTTGCCGAGCGAACCCGGCCAGAGCGGCCTGGTCGGCAAGATGCGAATCCTGATGCCGAACGATCCGGTCACGGCCAGCGTGAAAGCCCGGTGGGATGCGTTCACCACCGATCTGCAGCGGCAGCAGTTCGCGGAAAATCTCACGCGGGTCGGTACCCTCGACGTCGACGTCGTCGCGACGCACGGCATCTCGCGCAGCGCGATGGTCGAGTGGACGGGCGCGAACGGCGTGCCGATCAACCGGCCGACCTCCGCGTCCACGCTGGCGCGGTTCCTGCGCGCACAGGGCTATGGCGCGGCCGATACGAATTTTCCCGCCGCGTCGGGCAGGCCGATCAAGCTCGTCACCTGCTTCGCCGGGATGGCCGGCCGCTTCAGTTTCGCGCAGGCGCTGGCCAACGAGCTGCAGGTCGACGTGTACGCGCACTGGTGGGTCGTCTATCCGACCAACAATGCGACGCCATGGATCCGCTTTCAGCCGCGCTGACGGCGCGACGCATCGCGGCAGGCGACGACGGCAGGCCGCGTGGCGGCCGTCGCGGATCGGGCACACTACGCGGCTTTATTCTTTTGCCCGTGGGGTGGATTTCCCCGATCCGCTTGTTCCGACGTCAATCGTCGAAGGTGCCCTGATATTCCGGCGCCGCATCCGCGCGCGTGTTCAGTTCGAACATCACGCCGCCCGGCGCGCGGCAAAAGAAGCGCGAGCCGCGCCCGTTGTTGAAGACGTCCGTCTCCATCGCGACGCCCTCCTCCTTGAAGCGCGCGAACAACGCTTGCACGGCATCGAGGCTCGGCAGTTCGAAGCCGACGTGGAAATTGGTCGGCCACGCGGGCACGCCGTCGCCGACGTGATCGATCACGACGTCGAAGCCCGGGCGTTTGAGGATCCACGATTTGTCCCAGCTTCCCGCGATCGTGAAGCCGAGGTATCGCTCGAAGAATCGGGCCGTCGCCAGCGTGTCGGCAGAGGGGAAGCTCAGGTGGTTGAGTTTCATCGTGTGGGTCGTTTCGGTCATGGTCGCGCTCTCTGATGCGGTGAAGGGCGAAGGCTCCATGCCATGCCGCCCGAGGACTTCAGAATACGAGCGCGGGCTCGCATTCCACAACTCGCATTGGACGTTCCGCCGGAGGCGCGTGGAACCCTTGCCGCGCCGTCGGTTGCGGGATGGCGACGATCGCTCCCAATGGTAGTACTCGCATTCGCGACGGCATCGTCGACGGGAAATGCCCGATCGGCTGGCGACAGCAAACGACGAAGGCCCGGGATTCGCGAACGAACCCCGGGCCTTCGGTCGACAGCGGATGGTGCCGGGCTGAGTATCCATTGCCCGGCACCGCGCCTCGCTCAACGCGACGCGGCCTGCATCAGAACTGATAACCCGCGCCGACCACCGCGCCGAAGTCCGACCGCGCGTTGCCCGTCACCGATGCCTTGACGACCCAGCGGTTGCTCTCCGTCACGTACGAGTAGCCGGCCGCGAAGCCCTGCTGGCCGTGATAGTTCGACGTCGCCGCCGACACCATCGAGCGCCCCGCGCCGGTCGGCTGCGGCAAGCCGGCCACCGCCATCGCCGACGCGACGCCGCCGTACATGTCCTTCTTCAGGTCGTTGAACGAGTTGTACACCTGGCCGATGCGCTGGTCGGTATAGCCCTTCGCCTGCGTCGACGCCGTCGCGAGGTTGTCGTTCAGTTGCTGTACGTTCACCGCGTCGGTCGGCGCCGTGCCGGCCGCGACGTTCGTGACCTGGCGCTCGCTGCCCTTCGCACCGACCGAGAATGAGTTGTCGCGATCGGCGACCGAGCCCTGACCGACCGCTACCGCATTCTTGCCGGTTGCGGTCGCCGTCGACCCGATCGCACCCGCATCGGCGCGCGCGATCCACGTGGTATTCGCATCGGTCGCGGTCGCACGGATCCGGTCGTTGACCGCGACATTCTGCAGCGCGGCGTTGAACTGGCCCATGTTGACCGCGTCGTTGGCGTTCACGCCCGCCGCCACGCCGGTCAGCACGCGGTCGCCCGCCGTGCCGGAGAAGTTCACGCTCGTGCCGCCCGACTCCTTGCCGACCGTGATCGCGCCGTTCGGGTCCTGCTGCTGCACGAGGCCGGCCTTGCCGTTCGCGATGTTGGTCACGCTCCCTTGCAGGTTCGAGATGTCGGTGGTGTTCTTCGACACCTGCTGATTGGTCGCGTACAGCTGCGAGCCGTTCACCGCGTCGGTGCTGGTCGCGCCGAGCGTGCCGGCCTGCACGTTGGTGATGCGCGTGCCGCCCGCGCCGCCGAGCGTGATCGTGCTCTTCGAGCTGTCGTCGTACTGCACCGCGAGCGCGCCGAGCTGGTTCAGGTTCGACTGCACGTCCTTCAGCTGCTTCACGTTCACTGCGTCGGTATCGCTGGTGCCCGCCGCGACGTTCTTCAGCACGACCGCCGACGTGGCGTCGCCGCCGACGAGCGACACCGAATTCAGCCGGTTGCCGCTCGGGTCGACGTCGTACTTGACGACGTTCTTCACCGCTTCGCCGGCCTGGTTCGACACGTTCGTGATCTGCTGTTCGAGCGCGGTCTTCACGCCCGACAACTGGCCGCCGTTCACGGCATCCGTGCTGCCCGCGGCGAGGTTGCCGTCGGCCACGTTCGTCAGCTTCGTCGGCGCACCGCCGCGCGCGGCGTTGAACGCGCCGAGCGTCGGGTCGAATTGCAGCGCATCCTGCTGCAGCCCGGCAATCGCGGCCGTGTTGTTCGTGATATTGGTTTCGGCGTTGCCGAGGCGCGTTTCGTGATTCGCGAGCGTCGTCGTGTTGCTGCCGACGCGGCCGTCGAGGTTCGTCAGCGCGTCACCGACGTTGTTGAACGCGCTGCCGCCGATCTTGTAGTTCGGTGCGCCGATCGAGCCGTCCGGGTTCGCCGTCGCGCCGCCGCCGAGCGCGGCCGCGGCGCCGTCGGTCGCGCGACGCAGTTGCGCGCCGTTCACCGCATCGGTGCTGCCGGCCGCCACGTTGCCTTCCGCGACGTTCGTCACGCGCACCGGGCTGCCGCCGTTGCCCGCGCCGAGCGATACCTGCTGCTTGCTCGCATCGTCGTATTTGACGGCGAGCGCGTCGAGCTGGCTCGTCCCGTCGTGAATCGCCGCGTTCAGCTGATCGACGTTGACCGCATCCGTGCCGCTCTTGCCGGCCGCGACGTTGCTGATCAGCTGCGGGCCGTGGCCGCCGTGGCTCGCATCGTATGCGCCGAGGCCCGGGTTCCACTGCAGCGCGTCCTGCTGAAGCGCCGCGATGTTGCCGGTGTTCGTCGTCACCTGGTTGCCGACGGCCGTGATCGACTGATTGAGCGTGTCGGTCGCCTTGCCGAGCTGGCCGACGTTCACGGCGTCGCCTGCCGCCACGCCATCCGCGACGTTATGCAGGCCGACCGGCGCCGTTGCACCCGTGCCGCCCAGCGTGACGCCGCCGTGCGCATCGTCGTCGTACTGCACTGCGTTCTTCGTCGCGTTGCCGATCTGGCTCGTGATCGACGTGCTCAGGTTGCCGAGCGTCGTGCTGAGGTTGTTCGTCACGCTCGTGCTCAGCGATGCAAGGCCGCCCGTCAACTGGCCGACGTTCACGGCGTCGTGCGTATCCTTGCCGTCCGCGACGTTGTGCAGCGTCGTGCCGTTGGGGCCGGCGAACGTCACCGAATCGAAGCCGCTCGCGCCGTCGTACTTGACGTTGCGCGTATCGGCCGCCTGCAGGCCGGCGATGTTCGACGTCGCCGTGCTCAGCGATCCGCTGATGCCGGTCACGCTGTTCTGCAGGTTCGTGATGTTCGACGCCGCCGTCGACAGGGACGTCTGCAACGGCGCGACGCTGCCCTTCAACTGGCCGACGTTGACCGCATCGGTATCGGCGACGCCGGCAGCCACGCCGCCGATCGTCGTGCCGGTCGCGCCGTCGAGCGCGATCGCCGCATGCGAGTCGTCGGTGTATTTGACGACGTTCTGCGTCGCCGTGACGATGCTCGTGCTCAAGCTATTGCCGACGTTGGTCACGCGCTGGTCGACGTTCGAGATCGTGGTCGACAGCGAATTGCCGACCGACGTCACGCGTGCGTCGACATTGCCGATGCCCGTGCTCAGCGTGCTGTTCACGTTCTTCAATTGCTGGACGTTGACGGCGTCGGTATCGGCCGCGCCCGCCGCGACGTTCTTGAGCTGGCGTTCGCTGCCGAGCGCGCCGAACGACACCGCGCCGCCGACCGGCGCGGCCGTGCCGCCGAACACCGGCGTACCGCCGTTGTTCGCGCCGATGCTGCCCGAGCCGATCGCCACCTGGTTGTTGCCGTTCGTCTGCGCGCCGGCGCCGATCGCCACCGACTGGGTGCCGGCGGCACGGGTCTGCGTGGCCGCGTCGTACGATGCGCCGGCCGATACGCCGTCGCTCGACGTCGGGTTCGCGCCGCCGATCGCGACCGAGCGGTCGCCGCTGGCGAGCGCCGAGTGGCCGAGCGCGATCGAGCTCGTGCCGTGTGCATCCGCGACGTTGCCGAGCGCCATCGAGAAATCGCCGACCGCTGCCGACTGGCGGCCGATCGCCAGCGCCGTGTTGCCCTGCGCGACCGCCACCGTGCCGATCGCGGTGGACGAGTTCGCCAGCGCCTGCGAGCCGACCCCGATCGCAATCGCGCCGCCGCTGCTGGCGCCGCCGTTGCTGCTCGCATTCGACTGGTCGCCGATCGCGATGCCGCTCGCGCCGGCCTTCGCATTGGTTCCTTGCGTCACGTTGGTGGTGCTGACTGCCACGTAGCTGCCGTTCTTGGTCGCCACGCACAGCGGGTTGGTCCCGTCGATGCACTGACCGTTCAGCGCGTTGTCCGGGTTGCCGCGGTCGACGAAATTATCCGCGTGGGCGGCGCCGGCGATCAGCACACCCGCGCCGGTGAACATCGCGGCGGCGAGCGCCGAAATCTGCTTCCTCTTCATGGTCTTCTGCTCCGTTGTGTAGCTTCTGGTTTGAATACGGACTACTTACTTTTATTGACAGCTTCGACTTCGATTTCGACTTCGTTTCGGAAGCGGATTCCGCTACCGGGCCACCATATCGACACGACACGCATCGAGCACCCGTTTCAGCAGGGCGTTCGGAAGCCGCGGGCATGTCGTCGTCCCGACGTCCCGTTCCGTTAATTCGACAATTGCATTAGGAATACGTATTGTTTCTCATGGACGAGTTTTTCCCCGACTGAATCCGGAGATTCAACCCGTCGTCATGTGCATCCCCGATTTGTCGTCGCGCGAACCGCGACCCACCACGCTTCTTTTATTTCATCCCGGGCAACCGGGGGTTTTCATTTCCGTGCAGCAAGCACGGGCCTGGACAGTCATCAATTGATGCGCCGGCCCCGGATCAGGCAACGTCCGTCACTGCTTGCGGCGCTTCCGCTGCCCTGCTCCACCCGTCGCTCAAAGTTCGGACGAATTATGAGACACGAGCCTGAGTTATTAAAGACGGCATTCTTTATAGATTGTAAAATTCAAAATATTCAATGACTTAGATAAAACACATCCATTGCGCAAACGATTTCGCACCGACGCCGTCATTCAAAATATTTTACCGAGCGGATAAATACTTTGCCAAAGCGGATTCCAATAATATTTTTCTTCAGAAAGACAATCGCAAAACTGCCCGGCTGTGCGATTTCTCACTGGATATACGCGTAAACCATGAGTATTGACGCACGTCGACGCCTTACGTTCCTGTCGCAAACCGCCATTTTCGATAATCGAGAAGATTGAATGATGCGAATAGAGTCGTCATGGCTGGCCGGATTCGAAATATGCTCCTACAATTCCGCTCGCATCGATTCCGGCAGTCGCGATCGTTCTCCACGCGCTCACGGCAATCCGTCGCGTGTCGACCGGCTCCGTGATTAAAACGACGAACGCCGTGCGATGCGTCGCCACAGAGCGGCTTCCGACGTTTCCACCGCACCGGGCAGGCCACCCGCGGAAACGCAGCCAACCGCCTTTTCACCACAGGTGCACGATGTCTTCACCGATCTCCGCGTTGAGCGACGCGCATATCCTGATCGTCGACGATCAACCCGACCAGCTTCGTCTGCTGATCGAGATCCTGCGCAGCACGGGATGCCGGATCAGCATCGCATTCGACGGCGCGCAAGCGTGCCAGCGCGCGCAGGCGCTGATGCCCGACCTGATCCTGATGGACGTGCGCATGCCGCACATGGACGGCTTCACCGCATGCCGCCTGCTGGCCGCCGATCCGCTGACGAGCGCGATCCCGGTCATCTTCCTGACCGTGGCCGACGCGTTGCACGAGCGGCTCGAGGGGCTCGAGATCGGCGGCGTCGACTATGTGGTGAAGCCGTTCGAGCCGGCGGAAGTGATCGCGCGGATTCGCGTACAGCTGTCGCGGACGAAGCGCGAACGGCCGGCCGTGACGGAGCATGCGGAACGCCCGCCCGCGGACGGCAAGGAAGACGACATCATCGTGCGCGCGGCCATCCGTCATCTGTCGCGCACGCTGAACGATCCGCCGACGGTGGAGGAACTGGCGCGCGCGGTCGGCACGCACGAAAAGCGCTTGTCGCGCGCGTTTCGCGACAATCTCGGCCAGACCGTGTTCGAGTATCTGCGCTACGAGCGGCTGCGGATAGCGCAGGATCTGCTGGATTCCACGTCGCTCAGCATCGCCAGCATCGCGAAGGAAATCGGCTTTTCCACGCCGGCCAATTTCGCGACCGCCTTTCGCGAACGGTTCGGCATCACGCCGACCGAATGGCGGCGCCAGGGCCATGCGGGCGCGCGCACCGCCGCGCGGGAGCCGCAACGCCGCGCGTAGGCCGCATGCGACGCGCTCGCGCCTACCAGTTGTATTTCGCGCTGGCCAGCACGGTCCGCTCGTTGCCGAACACGCACACCGCGTACGACTGGCAGCCGCTCACGTAGCGCCGGTCGAACAGGTTCGCGACGTTCACCGCGAAACGCCAGCGCGGCAGTTCGTAATGGATCGCGAGGTCGTAAAGCGTCGCGCTCGGCACCGTCAGCGAGTTGTCCGGCGCGCCCGCCGATGCGCTCTGGTAGCGCACGCCGCCGCCGACGCCGAGACCGGCCAGCGCGCCCGTATGCCAGGTCCAGTCGGCCCACATCGACGCGATCTGCCGCGGCAGCGGCACGGACACCGGCCAGTGGTTCAGCGACGCGTCGTTCGCCTGCACGTTCTTGACGTCCTGATACGCATACGACGCGACGATCGACAGCTCGCGCGTCAACTTGCCGACCGCGCTCAGCTCGATGCCGCGCGAGCGCACCTTGCCGGTCTGCACCGACGTCGTGCCGGTCGGGTCGAGATTGACCGGCGTCGGCGTCACGACGTTGGTCTGGTCGATCCGATACACGGCCGCGTTCAGCATCAGGTTCCGGCCGGGCGGCTCCCAGCGCAGCCCGGCCTCCGTCTGCGCGCCGCGGGTCGGTTTCGGCAGGCCGCCGCCGAACATCCGCACGCCGATGACCGGATCGAACGACGTCGAATAGCTAACGTACGGCGACAGCCCGGCGTCGCCGCGATAGGTGAGCCCGACGCGCCCGGAGAGCGCACTGACGTCCTGCTGCGCGTGCGTGCCGGCGGCGCGGTCGTCGAACCGCGCATTCACGACGTCCTCGCGGCCGCCGAGCGTCAGCGTCCAGCGCTGCCAGCGGATCTGGTCCTGCGCGTACACGCCGACCCCGTTCATCGCCGTGTACTGATCGACGTGGCCGAGCGACGTCGGGCCGGAGAAGATCGCGGCCGTCACCGGCCGATAAACCGGGTGGTAGAGGTCGAGCGACGGCGCGAGCGCGAGGTACACGCTATTGGTCGTCGTCTGCCGGTCGAACTGCACGCCGAACAGCAGCGTGTGTTCGAGCGGCCCCGTGCCGAAGCGCGCCTGCGCGTGGTTGTCGATGTCGAGCCGGCTGTAGTTGAGCTGGAACAGCCCCGCGAAACGCATCATGTTCGTCGTGCTGCGCGGCGCGAGACCGTTGCCGAACACCGTCGCATCGTCGACCGACAGGTGCGACCAGCGCACGTCCTGATGCAGCGTCCAGATCGCGTTCACGCGGTGTTCCAGCGCATAGCCGAGCGACCATTGCTTCTTGCGGTAGTCGTTGAACGACGGGTCGCCCATGTAGAGGTCCTGCGACAGGCGGCCGTTCGGGTTCGGCAGCACCGTGCCCAGCGCGGGCAGGAAGTTCGACGAGATGTCGCCGCTGTCCTGCAGGAACGTCGCGGAAACCGTCAGCGACGTGTCGGCGTTCGGCCGCCACCGGAACGACGGCGCGAGCGCGACGCGCCGGTCGCCGTTCGGGCCGGTCACCGCATTGCCGTCGCGTGCGACGCCGACGAAACGGTACGCATACTTGCGATCGGGATCGAGCGTGTCGCCGACGTCGAGCATCGCCTGCTTGCGCGCATCGTTGCCGATCTGCACGCCGGCTTCGCGCACACGCTCGCCGTCGGCCAGCTTCGTGTGCGCGTCGACGATCGCGCCCGGCTCGCCCGCGCCGTACAGCACCGACGTCGGCCCGCGCAGCACCGCGATCGAATCGATCGTGTACGGATCGACGCGCCAGTTCGCGATCACGGCCGTATCCGGCGCCGGCAGGCCGTCGACGTAGAGCGTCGGCGTGAAGCCGCGCAGCGCCGCATACCAGTCGGTGCGGCTGTCGGCGCCGAACGTCGCGAAACCGGGCACGTAGCGCAACGCCTGGTTCAGGTCGGTCGCGCCGGTCATGTCGATCTGTTGCGCGGTCACGAGGTTGACCGTTTGCGGAATCTCGTCGATCGGCGTGTCGGTCTTGGTGCCGGCGGCGGTGCGCCGCCCGACGAGCCCGACCGACGATGCGTCGGCCGGCCCCCGCACGTCGATGGCCGGCAGCACGGCCGCTGTCGCCGCCGGCGCCGATGCCTGCGCGTACGCGCCGCCCGCGGCGGCCACGCACAACGCTCCGCCGGCCGCGATCGCTGTCGCGCGCCGCCCCGCCCCTGTCTCCGTCCACATCGTGTCGATACTCCGTCGTGCTGGGTTGGCCCGTTCGGCCGAATCGGCGGGCCGCGTGTCGCCGGGGCCCGTCCGGTGGTGTCGTGATTGCCGTGCCGGCGAAGGCTGCGACGCGTGGATCGTCGGATGCACCGGCCGATTGCGTCGTTCGCGAGCGCAGCGATCATACCGGCCGAACGTGGCGCGGTCTTTAAAAAAGAAATCGGCTCGGCGACGGCGGCGGCACGCGGATTGCTCGTCGCCCGAACCGCATCAGGGACCCGGCGCAGCCGGGCAACGACGTGACACGCACATCCGGCAGGATTCACATCGGCATTTCGGGCTGGCGCTACCCCGGCTGGCGCGGGACGTTCTACCCACCCGACCTGAAGCAGGCCAAAGAGCTGCGGTATGCATCGGGCCACATGCAGACGATCGAAATCAACGGCACGCACTACAGCTTGCAAGCACCTGACAGCTGGCGGCGCTGGTACGCCGACACGCCGCCCGGGTTCGTGTTCAGCGTGAAAGGCTCGCGCTACCTGACGCACATGCTGCGCTTTCGCGACGAAACGGCCACGACCGCGTGCGCGAATTTTTTCGCGCAGGGTCTGTTTGCGCTGAAGGACAAGCTCGGGCCGCTGCTGTGGCAATTCCCGCCGTCGCTGCGGTTCGATCCGGCGCATATGGAACGCTTCCTGAGCCTGCTGCCGCGCGACACGGAAGCCGCGCTTGCCCTCGCCCGACGGCACGATGCGCGCGTGCGCGAGCCCTATCTGCAGATCGACCGCAAGCGCGCGTTGCGTCATGCGGTGGAAGTACGGCACGACAGCTTCGTGGATCCGGCGTTCGTGAAGCTGCTGCGCCGCCACAAGGTCGCGCTCGTCGTGTCGGATTCGACCGAGGCGTGGCCGCAGTTCGAGGATCTGAGCGCGCGGTTCGTCTATATCCGGCTGCACGGCACCGAAACGAAGTATTCGGGCGAATACGCCGATGCGGCGCTCGAACGATGGGCGCGCAGAATCGAAGCGTGGAGCCGGGGCGCGCAGCCCGACGATGCGCGTCTCGCCGCACCGGCGCTGAAACCGCCGCGTGCGGCGACGCGCGACGTGTACTGCTATTTCGACAACGACACGAAAACGCAGGCGCCGTTCGATGCCGGGCGGCTCATGGCGCGGCTCGGGCTGCAGGCGCACGATGCGGCGCCGGAATGAAACGTGCGGCCAACTGCGACCATCGGGACGCCGGTCCGGCACCGCAGGCCCGGGCCCGGAATATGCTCCTCCACTCGCGAATCGCGCCTCCATCGCGCCCCCGCGCGGCCGGTAAATTTTGCACCGCCGGTCACCCGCGCCATGGGCCAATACTGCAAGGAGAAAAACGATGACCCTGCTTATCTACCTGGTCGGATGGATCATTTTCATCGGCGGCGTCGCATGGGGTTTGATGACGCTGCACGTCGCGCAGTACGTCATCGAGATCGTGGCCGTCATCCTGTTCGGGATCGCGGTCATCACGGGCGCGACGCGCGCGAGGAATCGCGACCGGTCGTAGCGCGGCGCGGATGCCGCGATCCCTGCCGACAGCAGTGTGGACCGCGCAAAAGGCCGGCCGCTTCTCGCGCACACGTTGCAGCTGCAACTGCCGCATGAAGCCCATCGACACGGTCAATCGAGGTGTTCCGAATCGCCTGCGAGCCGCTCGTTCAGCACGCGCGCGTCGGCCTGCCGGTCCAGCGACAGGCACATGTCGCTCAACGCGTCGACGCGCGCACCGTCGAACGCCGTGCTTGCCAGCGCACGATATTTGGCCAGCAACGCCGCATCCGGCAGCGGATTGCGCGGATCGCCGAGGGCGATCGGAACGTGCCGCGATTCCCGCGTCCCGTCCGCGCGCTGCAGGCTCACCGTCGGCTCGTCGAGATCGCCGAGCGCCGGATCGACATCGACCGTGATGCGCGCGAGCAGCGCAGTCACGCTCGGGTCGGTGCGCCGGTCCGCACGATAGGCGTCGATCCCGGTGTCGCCGAACACGAGCGCCGCCGCAACCGCGTACGGCAAGCTCATCTGCGCGGACGACAGCGTCGACAGGTCGCGGCCGCCGCACATCCGCGCAACGAAGGCGCTCGCCCGCACCGTCACCCGTTCGATCTCGCCTGCCGCGAACGTGCGGCCGTCCGCGAGTTGCAGCGCCGCGTCGACCGCCGCATGCGCGCTGCGGCACGACGCGTGCGGCTTGATCGAGCAGCGCATCAGCTTCCAGTGCGCGCCAAGGCCGTCGGTCAACGCGTCGGGCGCATGCGACGGCGCGGCGAACGTGGTGAAGAAGCCGCCCCACACGTCGTCGAACACGCGGGCAGGGCCGCTCACGCCCTCCCGGGCAAGCAACGCCGCCAGCACGCCGCCTTCCGCCGCACGCCCGGCGTGCAGCCGCTTGGTCTGCGATCCATCGTGAATGAAGCTCCACAGGCCGCCGGCGAAGCTCGCCGCATGGCCCAATGCGTCACGCGTGCGCGCGGCGTCGAGTCCTAGCACGCGCGCGCTCGCGGCGGCCGCGCCGAACACGCCGCAACTGAGCGTCGAATGCCAGCCCGCGCCGTTATGGGCCGAGTAGCCGCCCGCCGCCTCGAGCACGCGCCGACCGACGTCGTATCCGAGCACGATCGCCATCACGCATTCTCGGCCCGCGACCGGTTGGCGGGCGCACGACAGCGCGGCCAGCACGGCTGGCAGCACGACCGCGCCCGAATGATCGCAGCCGCCCGAATCGTCGAGCTCGAGTGCGTGCGCGGCAATGCCGTTGACGAACGCCGCGTCGCGCGCACTCGCACGCCGTCGCGTGCCCCATAGCGACGCACCGCCGCGTCCAACGGCGCCGGTCAGCGCACGGGCGCCGCGCGTCTCGACAGCAGACGCGCCCGCCAGCGCGGCGCCGAACGTGTCGAGGACATGACGCCCGGCTTTCGCGACGACGTCGTCCGGCAATGCATCGGCGGAAGTCCGTGCGACGAATGCCGCGAGCCGCGTCGCGCGCGCTTGTGTGTCCGTCGTCATCGTGCCGCCTCCTCTGCCACGCAGCGTGCGAACACGTCGACCGGATGGCCCGGGGCGTTGACGGGTGCGTGCGCATGCCACCAGCGCGCGATGTCGTGCCCCGTCGCGAACCACGCATCGCCGGTGCCGCGCAAATGCGCGAGCAACGCGTGCAGCAAAGCGATCCGCCCGGCCGTGCCGATGATCTCGGGATGCAGGCGCAACACGCAGCACAGCCCGAAACGCCTGAACCCGTCGACGTCGCGCCGCCAGTTGTCGAGCACGTCGCGGTACGCGGCGATGCGCGGCTGGCCTGCCGGCACGGGCGGCGACAGGTTGAACTCGAAATACGGTTCGTCCTCGAGCTCGTAGTGCAGCGGCAGTTCGACGAGCCGTGCGCCGTTCCCGCGGCCAACGCCGCTACGCGGATGCACGTAGGGCAGATCGTCGCCGCGCCAGGACGACGACCACGTGAAACCTTCCGCGACGAGAAATTCGACGAAGCCGTCGGCCCAGTTGCCGGTGAACGAGCGAAAGCCGTGCGCGTCGCGACCGGTCGCCTCCGCGAGCGCCGCACGCCCCGCGCGGCACGCGTCGATCTGGGCGGCAAGCTGCAATGCATCGAAATCCTCGCAGCGATAGCCGCTCACGCCGAGCTCATGGCCGGCCGCGGCAATCTCGCATACCGTGCCCCGATGCGTTTCGGCGACGGCGCCGGGCACGAACCAGCTCGTCGGCACGCCGAACGCGTCGAACGCCGCAAGCAGCCGGTCGACACCGCGCGTCGCGCCGTAACGCCAGACCGACAGCGATTTCTCACGGCCGACAATGCGCGGTTCCCGCGTCTGGATGCCGTGAATGTCGTTGAAGTCGACCGTGATCGCGACCGCGTATCGCGCGCCGCCCGGCCATGCGGGAAAGTGGGTCACGTGCTGCTCCGTTGGATGGGCGCCGCCTCCCGCGCGGCCTGCCCGAGCCACCAGTCGGCGACATCGCGGCAGCGTGCGAACCAAACGCCGTCCTGCGCGCGCATGTGGCCGAGCCAGGCTTCCAGCAACGCGATGCGTCCCGGCTTGCCGCACACCTTGGGATGAAGAAGCGTCGTCAGGCACAGCCCTTCTCGGTATACGCCGTCGAATTCGCGCGTCCAGTTGTCGAGCGTCGCGCCGTAGCCCGCGATCCGGTCGAGTCCGGCCGGGTAGTCGGGGTTGCGGTGATACGCGAGCGACGCGTAGTCGTCGGTCTCCCAGCGGCCGGGAATCTCGACGAGCGGCGGCTCGCCGTCCTCGCCGTGCAGCAGGTACGGTCGGTCGTCGCCGCGCATCGAGCTCGAATAGCGCACGCCCGCTTCGCGCAGCACGGCCACCGTCGCCGCGCTCCAGTCGCCGGACGGCGTGCGGAACCCGACCGGCCGCACGCCGAGCGTGCGCGCGAAGATCTCGGCGGATTGCGCCATGATCTCGCGCTGCCGATCGGGTTCGAGCGTCCAGAACGCTTCGTGCCGGTAGCCGTGATAGCCGATCTCGTGGCCGCGCTCGACGATCGCCGCGCATTGCGCGGGCCACGTTCGCGCGACCCAGGCGGGCACGAAGAACGTTGCGGGCAGCGCGAAAGACGCGAGCATGTCGAGCAGCCGGCCGAGCGCGCGCCACGGCCCGTAGCTGCCGAGCGTGAAATACGCGGGGTTGCGCCAGATCGACCCGTTCAGCATCGCGTCGCCGGTCGGGCCGTCGAGATCGAACGCGAGCGCGACGCATGCGCGCTTCGCGTCGGGCCAGCGGGGCGCCAGGTCCGTCATCGCGCGCTCAGCGGGTGCCGTTGATCATCGCCTTCGCCACCGCGTGTTCCTGCAGCCCCCATTTCGCGAGCAGCTTCCAGTACGAGCCGTCCGCGATCAACTGGTCGAGCGCCGTCGTCAGCGCGCTGCTCAGCGCCGTGTTGCTCTTCGCGACGCCAATGCCCGTGTATTGCGACAGGAACGGCTTGCCGACCGGCGCATACGCGTTCTGCTCGAGGCTGTTCTGGTACGGCAGCGTCTCGCCGCCCTGCACCGCCGCGTCGATGCGGTTCTGGCGCAGCTGCATCCGCGCATCCGACGAGCCGTCGGTGCCCACCACCACGATCGCCGGCTTGCCGGCCTTCACGCAGTTCTCCGCGCTCCACGCGGTCGTATTGTCCGGGAACGACGTGCGCCGGCTCGACCCCACGCGCTTGCCGCACAGCGCGCTCATCTGCGCGAACTCGCCGGCGCGTGCCTTCAGCACGTAGAACTGCGGGCCCGTCTCGATGTAGTCGACGAACGTCACCGCATCGCGGCGCGTCGGCAGGTCGGTCATCCCGGACAGGATCATGTCGACGCGTTGCGTCGCGACCGCGCTCATCATCTGGTCGAAGCTCGTCTCGACCCAGTTGAGTTTCACGCCCATCTTCGCGGCAAGCGCCTCGCCGAGATCGACGTCGAAGCCCGCGAGCTTGTCGGTCGCCGGATCCTTGTATTCGAACGGCGGATAGTTCGGCACGATCGCGACGTTCAGCGTGCGTTTCGCGGCGGCGGGCGCGGATTGCGCGACCGAGAACGTCGCATGAAGCGCGAGCGCACCGAATGCGACGGCGGCCAGCGTGCGGGTCAGGACGGATGCTTTCATGGGGGTGTCGCCTTGTCGTTGTGGGCTTGTATCGTTGACGGAGGAATCGTTCGGGCGTTTCTGCACGGGGCGCCCGGCCCGCTCAAGCAATCACCGCCGAAATGAAGTCGCGCGTGCGCGCATGGGTCGGCGCAGACAGCACCTGGTCCGGCGGCCCGCTCTCGACGATCCGGCCGCCGTCCATGAACACGACGCGGTCGGCCACCTCGCGCGCGAAGCCGAGCTCGTGCGTGACGACGATCATCGTCATCCCGCTCTTCGCGAGATCGCGCATCACGGCCAGCACTTCGCCGACGAGTTCGGGATCGAGCGCCGACGTCGGTTCGTCGAACAGGATCAACTGCGGATGCATCGCGAGCGCCCGCGCGATCGCGACGCGCTGCTGCTGGCCGCCCGACAGCTCGACCGGAAACGCGTCGCATTTGTGGGCGAGCCCGACGCGGGCGAGCAGCGCGCGCGCCTCCTCCTCCGCTTGCGCACGGCGGCGCTTGAGCACCTGCACGGGGCCCTCGATCACGTTTTCGAGCGCGGTCTTGTGCGGAAACAGGTTGAAGCGCTGGAACACCATGCTCGTCGCCAGCCGCTGACGCGCGACCTGGCGCTCGGACAGCTCGTGGAGCCGGTTGCCCGTGCGCCGGTAGCCGGCCAGTTCGCCGTTGACCCACAGCGCGCCCGCGCTGATCGTCTCGAGCTGGTTGATGCAGCGCAGGAACGTGCTCTTGCCGGAGCCCGACGGGCCGATGATGCACAGCACTTCGCCCTGTTCGACGTCGAGCGTGATGCCGTGCAGCGCCTGGAAATCGCCGTACGACTTGCGCACGTCGACCGCGCGAACGACTGCATTCGTCATGACGTTCTCCCGATAGTGGTGGATCGTGTCGTTCATTTTCGGCCCGCCGCGCGCCCCGCGCCGCGTGCGAAGCGCCGTTCGACGCCGGCCTGCGCGAGCGACAGCACGGTGACGACCACGAGATACCAGATGCCCGCGACGATCAGCAACTCGATCACGCGGGCATTCGCGTAGTAGATGTTCTGCGCGTTGTGCAGCATCTCCGCGTACTGCACGACGCTCGCGAGCGACGTCAGCTTGACCATGCCGATCAGTTCGTTGCCGATCGGCGGCACGATCACGCGCATCGCCTGCGGCAGGATGATCCGGCGCAGCGCCTGCAGGCGCGGCATGCCGATCGATTTCGCGGCCTCGTACTGGCCTGTATCGACCGATAGCAGCCCGGCCCGCACGACTTCCGACGTATACGCACCTTGATTGATGCCGAGTCCGAGCACCGCCGCGAGGAACGGCGTCATCACGTCGACGGTCCGGTATTCGGCGATGCCCGGGATGCCGAGCGTCGGAAACACCAGCGCCAGGTTGAACCACAGCAGCAACTGCAGAATCACCGGCGTGCCGCGGAACAGCCAGATATAGCCCTGCGCGATCGCCCCGAGCACCGGGTTCGACGACAGCCGCATCACCGCGGTGACGACCCCGAGCACGACACCGACCGTCATCGCGAGGACGGTCATCACGATCGTGTTGGCGAGCCCCGTCAGGATCGAGCGCGCGGTCAGGAACTGGCCGACGACACGCCATTCGATCTGTCCGCGCGCGAACGCGGCGGCGATATAGGCGAGCGCGGCAACGATCGCGACCGATGCGACGTAGCGCCCCCAGTAGCGCCGGCGCACGCGCACGAGGGCGGCCGTGTCGTCCGCGGCCGCGTCGGCCGCCGTCGGTGCGCCGTCGAGACGGCGGGAATCGGATGCGCTCAGCATGACGGCCCCCGGTAATCGGCTGCCCACGCGGCCTGGCGCTCGATTGCCTCGCTCAGGCGCTCGATCTGTTCGCGCACGCGTACGGGCGACGTGCCGCCCGCTCCGCCGCGTGCGGCGACGGCCGCATCGAGCGTCAGATGCGCGCGCACCGCCGGTGCGAGGCGCGTGTCGACGGCCTGCAACTGTTCGGCGCTCGCGTCGGCCAGCTCGATGCCGTCCCGCTCGCACGCGCGCACGAGCGTGCCGGTGATCTCGTGCGCCTCGCTGAACGGCACGCCCGTCAGCGCGAGCCAGTCGGCGACCTCGGTGGCGAGCGTGAAGCCGAGCGGCGCCTGGCGACGCATCTCGTCGACGTTCACGCGCATCGTGCGGATCATCCCCGCCGTCGCGGGCAGCACGAGTTCGAGCGTGTCGATCGAATCGAACGCGGCGATCTTGTCTTCCGCGAGATCGCGGTTATACGCGAGCGGCAGCGACTTCAGCGTCGCGAGCAGCCCCGTCAGGTTGCCGATCAGGCGCCCCGCCTTGCCGCGCGTGAGTTCCGCGATGTCCGGGTTCTTCTTCTGCGGCATGATCGAGCTGCCGGTCGCGTAGCCGTCGTCGAGTTCCACCCAGCGGAATTGTCGCGACGTCCACAGGATCACTTCTTCCGACAGGCGAGACAGGTTCACGGCGAGCATGCTGGTGACGAACGCGAATTCGGCGACGTGGTCGCGCGCGGCCACCGCGTCGATCGAGTTCTCGCACGGCGCGTCGTAACCCAGCTCCCGCGCCGACAGCTCGGGCCGCACGCAGATCGCCGAACCCGCGAGCGCGGCCGCGCCGAGCGGCGAACGCGCGGTGCGACGGTCCCAGTCGACCAGGCGATCGGCGTCGCGATACAGCGACTGCGCGTGGGCGAGCAATTGATGGCCGAACACGATCGGCTGCGCGGGCTGCAGGTGGGTGAATCCGGCTGTCACCGTGTCGACATGCCGGCTCGCCTGGCCGATCAGCGCATCCTGCAGGTCGAGCACGCCGCGCACGAGCCGGCGCGCCTTGTCACGCAGATACAGGCGCAGGTCGTTCGCCGCCTGGTCGTTGCGCGAGCGCCCGGCGCGCAGCTTGCCGCCGAGCGCCGGCAGCCGCTGCGTGAGCACGCGCTCGAGGAACGTGTGCACGTCCTCGTCGGCGAGCGATGGCGCGATCGCGCCGGCGGCATAGTCGCGCGCGATGCCGTCCATCGCGTCCAGCAGTTGCGCGAGGTCGTCGTCGTTCAGGATACCCGCGCGGTTCAGTTCGCGCGCATGGGCCCGGGAGCCCGCCAGATCGTACGGCACGAGACGGAAGAAACTCGGATCGGAGCGGGACAGGTTCTGCAGCGCGTCGGACGGCGCCGACTGGAAGCGGCCGCCCCACAGGCGTTCGATCGGTTCGGTAAGGCTCATTGCGGTCGACCTCGACTCGGTTGGATTGCTCCCACTGTAGGCATTCAATTTTTTTTGTTGTAGCGAGAAATTGAATCCGTTTTAATGAAATTTTTCTCAGTATCGTCGCCCGCGACGCGCCCCGCCGATGCGCAACCGCCTGCCCCCGCTGAACCCGCTTCGCGCATTCGAAGCCGCCGCCCGGTGCGGCAGCGTGTCGGCCGCCGCCGATGAACTGCACGTGACCGCCAGCGCGGTCAGCCACCAGATCCGCATTCTCGAGAACACGCTCGGCATCGCGCTATTCGTCCGATCAAAGGCCCGCGTGAAGCTCACGCCCGAAGGCGAGGCGCTGCTGGAACCGGTCGGTACCGCGTTCGACATGATCGCGAACGCCACCGTCAGGCTCGATTCGCCGGCCGCCGCCGGCGATCTCGTCGTGTCGACGCCGCTGTCGCTGACGTCGCGCTGGCTCGCCCGGCACATCGGCGATTTTCTGGAGCGTTATCCGGGTATCCATCTGAAAGTGATTCCGTCGAACGACGATCGCGAAACCTATTCGGCGGACGTCGACGTCTGCATTCGCTACGGGGAAGGCAACTGGCGCAACCGGCGCGTCGAGCTGCTCGCGCATCCGGCGCTGTTCCCGGTCGTGAGCCCGGCGTTGATGAACGGGCCCGATGCGATCCGCAAGGTGCAGGATCTCGCGGGGCGGACGCTGTTCTGCGAGCATGCGGGCTCGTGGACGCGGTGGCTCGCGCAAGCGAACGCCGACAAGCTGCCGGGCATCCGCATTCTCGAAATCGGCAACGCGCACATCGGCGTCGAAGCCGCGGTACACGGGCAAGGCGTCGCGCTCGGCGACAGCCTGTCGGTGCGCGACGACCTGATCGACGGCACGCTCGTGCGGCCGTTCAGCGCCACGGTGCCGTCACGCCACGCGTACTATCTCGTCACGCGTCATGAACTGGCCGAGTCGCCGCTCGTGGCCGCGTTCACGTCGTGGCTGCGGGCACGCCTCGCGTGATACGCGTCGCCGCGCGCGGTGTGCTCACGCACCAAGGCTCGCGAGGTCGTCCCACACCATCACGATGTTGCGCGATCGCCAGACCGGCCCTGGATCGATGTATTCGCCGGCGGGCCGGCCATGCAGCGCCGCATAAAACGCGATCGCCGCGTCGTTGCCGTCGACGACGCTCAACGCGGCGCCCGGATACCGCAACCGGCCCAAATGCGTCGCGAGCTGGGCGAGCAGCTGGCGGCCGATGCCGCGACGCTGGAATCCGGGATCGACATACAGGAACTTGATCTCGCCACGGCCGTTGAATACCGGATCGGACGGCGCGCCGGCGGCCCCGATGCCGACGATGCTGCCGTCGATCTCCGCCACCAGCACAAGCGGGTTCCCGTCGTTCGACGACAGCTTTTCATTCCATTGTCTGCGGCGATAGTGTTCGTCGAGAACGGCGTGCGCTTCGGCCGGCGCGAGATCCCGATAGGTCTGCCGCCAGACCTTGACATGAAAATCGGCGATCGCCTGCGCATCGCCGGTCGTGGCGGACCGGATGGATAGGCCAGTCATTGAGGACGCTCCCGGAGGCATTGCGCCGACGGGCGCGATGTGCACGACGGATTGTCGACGATCCGTGCAACGCTGTCGAACGACGTTCGTGGCCGCGCGGTCCGGCGATCGATCCGTCGCCGGCCGTCCCGATCCGGCACATGCCGCTTCAAGGGGTTAGCCGCAGGGGGCAGCCGTGAAGGCGGTGGACTACGGCCCGTTCCATGATCGACCATGGGTCCAGGATGCATCGACGCCGCTATGGTCGACCTGTCTTGCGGCGCCGCCTGGGGAGGGAGCCTCCATGAAGCCTGTTGCCGCGCCGGCCGCCGAATCGCCCCGGGGCCGGCACGTCGAGCCTGGATCGATGCGCGCGAAGCCGCATCCGCGCGCCGCTCACGGCGCGATGCCGACGAACGTGGGCAGCAGCACCCGATAGACGTGAATCATCGCCGGCCCGAGCAGCACCATCATCAGCGCGGGGAAGATGCAGAAGATCAGCGGAAACAGCAGCTTCAGCGCGATCTTCGCCGCGCGCTCCTCCGCGCGCATCCGGCGCCGCGTACGCAGCATGTCCGACAGCACGCGCAGCGATTCGCCGATGCTCGTGCCGAACCGGTCCGCCTGGATCAGCATCGCGCAGAACGATTCGATGTCCTCGACGCCGGTGCGCAGCGCGAGATTGCGCAGCGCCGTCTCCTTCGTGAAGCCGGAGCGCATCTCGAGCAGCAGCAGATCGAGTTCGCTCGCGACCACCTCGCTGCGAAACCGCAGCTCCTCGCTGACCTTCATCAGCGCCGCGTCGAGCCCGAGTCCCGCCTCGACGCACACCGTCAGCAGGTCGAGCGCGTCCGGGAAATCCTCGAAGATCTTCTGCTGGCGCACCTTGACCCGCTGCGACAGCACGATGTTCGGGATGTAGTAGCCGATGCCGGCGAGCGCCACGAGAATCAGCGACAGCACCGCGCGCTCGTCGCCGAGCGACGTCGTGATCAGCGCCAGCAGCGCCGCGCACGGCAGGCCGAGCGCGAGTATCGTCTTCGCGGTGAAATACAGCGCGGCCGCGCTCTGGTTGCGCCAGCCGGCATTCATCAGCCGGATGCGCAGCGGCGAATTCTCCCAGCCCTCCTTCGGCACCGACAGCTTCGAGATCGGGGTGGACAGTTCGACCAGCTTCGCGACCCAGCGCGACGCCATGTCGTCGCCGTCGCCCGGGCCGGCGACGCCGCCCGCCCCGGTCCCGCCGGCCTGCTGGAGCCGGCGCTGGATGCCGCGCGGCGCGAACAGCAGCATCGCGACGAGCACGCCGCCGGCCACGAAGATGAACAAGCCGCCCAGCATCACGGCCTGGACCACGCTCAGGTTTTGCATGACAACCTCGCAACGGTTCGTTATTCGGCTCGCGCGTCACACGCGAATGCGCACGATTCGACGGATCCAGAACAGGCCGAACAGCATCGACACCAGCATCGTGCCGACCATCCGGATCCCGGCCGGATCCTCCCAGAGCACCGACAGGAATTCGCGGTTCAGCAGCGCCATCACCGCCGCGGTGCCGAACGGCAAGAGCCCGAGAATCCACGCCGACAGCCGCCCTTCCGCCGACAGCACGCGCACCTTGTCGAACAGCTTGAAGCGCTCGCGGATCAGCGCGGCGATGCTGTCGAGCAGCTCGGCCAGGTTGCCGCCCGTCTCGCGCTGGATCAGCACCGCGATCACGAAGTAGCGCAGGTCCTGCACCGGCACGCGTGTCGCGAGGTTCATCAGCGCGTCGTGCAGCGACACGCCGTAGTTGACCTCGTCGAACGTGACGCGGAATTCGCCGCCCATCGGCTCGGAAAACTCGTCGCCGACCATCCCGAGCGTGCTCGTGAACGAATGACCGGAGCGCAGCGCGCGCGCGATCATGTCGCAGATCTCCGGCAACTGCCGTTCGAGCTTGCGCATCCGCCGGGCGCGGCGGCGCAACACGTACATCATCGGCCACCACCCGGCGAACAGCGCGAGCGGCACCGCGGCGAGCTGCGGCGCTCGCGCGAAACTCGCCGCGAACCACGTGAGCGCCGCGAACGTCGCGCTGAGCGTGATCAGCTTCGGCAGCGTCCAGTCGAGGCCCGACTGCTGGATCACGAGATCGAGCGCGTGCACGCGCGGCAGGCGCAGCAGCAGCCGGTCGAACGGCTTCGACTCGTCGAGCATGCGCTTCTTCAGGATCGACAGCCGCTCCTGCTGCACGTTGCCGCCGGCCGACATCGCGCGAATGCGCGATTCGATCCGGCGCGCGGCGGCGCCGTGCCGCGCGTTCCACCATTGATAGATGCCTTCGATCGACAGCACGACCGCGACGAAGGTAAGAATCACAAAACCGTAAAAGATCGCATTCATGAGCCTCTCCCCGGCAGCACAGGACGCCCTGGCGTCAGTCCGCCTCGTACCGCATGGACGGGTCGTACAGCGAATCCGGCAGGTTGATGCCGAACGCCTGCAGCCGCTCGACGAACTTCGGCCGCACGCCGGTCGCGCAGAAGTGGCCGCGCACCGAGCCGTCGCGGTCCACGCCCGTGCGCTTGAACGTGAAGATCTCCTGCATGTTGATGATGTCGCCTTCCATCCCGGTCAGTTCCTGGATGCTGATGATCTTGCGCTTGCCGTCCGTGAGCCGCGCCGCCTGCACGACCACCGAGATCGCCGACGCGATCTGCTGGCGCATCGTCTTCGGCGGCAGCGTCAGGCCGGACACGCTGACCATGTTCTCGAGCCGCGTCAGCGCGTCGCGCGGCGTGTTCGCGTGGATCGTCGCGAGCGAGCCCTCGTGGCCGGTGTTCATCGCGTTGAGCATGTCGAGCGCTTCGGCGCCGCGCACTTCGCCGAGGATGATCCGGTCCGGGCGCATCCGCAGCGCGTTGCGCACCAGCGTGCGCTGCGTGATCTCGCCCTTGCCCTCGATGTTCGGCGGCCGCGTTTCGAGCCGCAGCACGTGCGGCTGCTGCAGTTGCAGTTCGGCCGCGTCCTCGATCGTCACGATCCGCTCGTTGCGCGGAATGAAGCCGGACAGGATGTTGAGCAGCGTCGTCTTGCCGCTGCCGGTGCCGCCCGACACCAGCACGTTCACCTTCGCGCGCGACAGCGCGTCGAGCAGCTCGGCCATCGGCGGCGTCAGGCTGTGGTAGCGCACGAGGTCGTCCATCTTCAGCGGGTTGACCGCGAAACGCCGGATCGACATCAGCGGCCCGTCGATCGCGGACGGCGGGATGATCGCGTTCACGCGCGAACCGTCCGGCAGCCGCGCGTCGACCATCGGGCTCGATTCGTCGATGCGGCGCCCGACGCGCGACACGATCTTCTCGATCACCTTCATCAGGTGCGCATCGTCGTAGAACGTCACGTCGGTCAGTTCGAGCTGCCCGCAGCGCTCGACGTAGACCTGCCGGTACGTGTTCACGAGGATGTCGGAAATGCCGGGGTCGCGCAGCAACGCTTCGAGCGGGCCGAAGCCGAACATCTCGTCGTACACGTCGATCGCGAGCTGGCGCCGCTCGATGTCGTTCGCCGGCATCCGCTCCTCGTCGAGGATGCGTGCGATCAGCGAGCCGATCTCCATGCGGACCTGATCCTGATGCAGCCGCGACAGGCGCTCGAGCTCGACGCGCTCGAGCACGGCCAGGTGAATTTCGCGGCGCAGCTTCTGGTATGCGTCGCGCACCGACGAATGCGCCGGGCCGACCGGTTCGCCGCCCACCGCCGCCGGCTGGGCCCGATGCAAGGACATCTGTTCGCGCAATGACATGATGGTTCCCCGTAAGAATTACATCGACTTGAGCTTCGGCGTGGCCTTGCGGCCGAACAGCCGGGACATCAACGGCTCGCTGTGCGTCGCGCTGCGTCCCGCGCGCACCTCGCCGTCGACGAGTTGTTTCGCATAGCCCTGCAACGCCCGTGCAACCGCCGAGCCGCGCGCGAGCCGCGACACCGGATGGCCCTGGTTGATCGCTTCAAGCACCGTGTCGGCATCGTCGGGAATCGTGCAGGCCGCCTGCAGCCCGAGCACTTCCTCGAGCGCGGTGCGGGTGCGCTCGCCCGCGCGCGTCGCGCGGTTCACGATCAGCCGCAACTGATCGGTCGAATAGCCGAGCGACACGAGAATCTCCAGCAGCCGGCGGCCGGCGCGCACGTGCGGCATCGCGGGCTGCAGCACGAGCTGGATCTGGTCGCTGCGATCGAGCGCGACCATCGACAGCGGGTTGACGCCGACGCCGACGTCGAAGATCACGAAGTCGTAGCGCGGCGCGGCGACGCCGAGAATCCATTCGAGCGCGTCCTCGCGCATCTCGGCGGCCTTGACCGGGTCGCCGGCGCCGGCCAGCACGTGGAAGTTTTCCGTCACGTGCGCGACGCTCGCGTCGAGAAATGCGCTATCGAGCCGTTCGATCTGCGCGCACAGCTGCGGCAGCGTCGACGGCGGAGTTTCGTCGCTGACGAGGAACGCCGCGTCGGCGAATTGCTGGTTCAGGTCGATCAGCAGCACGCGGCGCTTGAAGCCCTCGGCGATCTCGAACGCGACGTTGCTGGCCGCGAAGCTGGTGCCGGCGCCGCCCTTGCACGACATGAACGACACGATGCGCGTGTCGTCGGTATCGCGTCGCGTGCTCTGCGCGGCGGCCCGCCCGAGCGCGTGGCCGAGCGCCTGCGGATCGAGCGGCCACTGCAGCACGTCGCGGGCGCCCGCGCGCATCGCATCGAGCAGCACGTGCGGCGATGCGTCGGCCGTCACGAGGATGCAGGTCAGGCCCGCATGCGCGCGGCAGATGCGCTCGATCGCCGACAGCTCGGACGGCTCGAGCGACGTGCCGTCGACCAGCAGGATGTCGAACGCGTCGAGCCCGTCGGTGCGATGTTCGATCTGCGACGGGCGGCCGGTGGCGCGCGTCGTGCGATAGCGTCCGCAGTCGGCCACGAGACGCGCGATCTGCGAAAGCCGCGCGGTATCGTCGGAAGCTACGAGGATATTGATCATGTCGTGTGCCTCGTCTTGTCGATTAGTTGCAGGCGGAGCCGCCCGTCGCGGAATTCAGGCTTTCGCGCGGCAGCGTCGTCGTGAACGGCGGCATTTTCAGCGTGACGTTCATGAACGGGATCATGGTCTTGACGGTGACGTTCGTGACGCTCACCGTCACGAACGAGCAGGTGTTGATGTCGCAACTCGACGGCGTGTAGTCGACCGACACGTTCGCGTTCGACAACAGCGGCATCAGCGATCGCACGCGCTTCACGACGCCCGCGGCGTTCACGTCGCAGACCACCGCCGTGCGTGCGCCGAGGCGCACGGCCTCGCTCGCCGTGTTCCAGTAGAACAGCACGCGGCCGAACTCGAAGATGCCGATCAGCAGCATGATCAGCACCGTCGCGATCAGCGCGAATTCGACGATCGCCGCGCCGCGCTGCGCGCGCCGGCGGGACAGCGGAAAATGGCGCGCGTTCATGACACCTGCCTCATCACGGTGACGATGTTGCCGAAGGTGATCGACGGCAGCCCCGGGTACGCGGGAATCGGCTGGTACTGGTAGCCGCTGATCTTTACTTCGACGACGTTGATCGCGCCCGTGGCCGTGCCGCTTGCCGCGTTGTTGTTCGAATCGTAGGTCGGCAGATTCGCGAATTGCGCCGGATCGGACGCATCGCTGCAGCCGGTCGTGTGCTGCGCATCGCAGATCGTGACCATCGACGTCGTGAGCCCGGGCACCAGCTCGGTGCCCGACGTGCCGCACGTCGTGCTGCCGTAGACGACCAGGCACTGCGCCTGCGCCACCGGATACGCGCTGTCGGTCGGCAACCAGACCGACAGGTAGCGCGCCGCGTCGCGGGTCGCCTTGGTCAACGTCTCGTACTGGTAGATCGCCCGGCCGAACTCGGCCACGCCGGTCGCCAGCATGATCATCGGCATCAGCACGAGCGCGAACTCGACGGCGACGGCGCCGCGGGTGCGCGAACGACGAATCGACGGCTTCTTCATGATCGTCTCCCCGCTATTGAACGAGCATCGGAACCTGGGTTCCGGACGCGCTGCCGCTGCCGGGCAAGCCGTGCGTCGCGCACGGGTTGTTGCCGGACACCGACGAGCCGAGGTATTCCAGGTGCGCGACGATCGCGCCGCTGCCGGCGCTGAACGGGAGCGGATCGAGCATCAGCACGCAATCCCATTGCGTGACGTGCACCTTGCCGCTGCTCCCGGACAGCGTCGAGCAGTCGCCCTCCGGCGCGAGCGCGAGGCGCCGGTCGCTGCCGTAGGTCGCGTAGTTGCTCGCCGTCGCCGTGCCGTTGGTCGAGATGCCGCTGCCCGACGGCGGTGCGCCGTCGCCCTGGTAAGGCTTGAAGCTCGCGCGGTCGGCCACGAACTGCGTGTACGCGTCGCCCTTGATGCCCGGCGTTCCCGGCGGCCCGTAGTTCGGGCCGACATACGCGTAGCCGGTGAAGTCAGGCTGGCCGCTGGAACCGTTCGCGCCGTTCGTATAGATGCCGAAGCGCGTGTTCCAGGCCCGCAGCGCCGCCGACTTCAGGCCCGTGGTGGCCAGGTCCGGCGGGCTCGTGATGTTGCAGGTATTGCCCGACAGCTCGCTCGCGAGCGTCGTCTCGTTCGTCGAGCCGTCGAGCGCCGCCCAGCCGAAGTTGCCGGGCCCGTAGGTCGACGACGATCCGGACGGCGACGAGATCCAGTCGCCGACCTTGTAGGCCGGGTCGGACGGGCCGCGGCACACGAACACCGGAATCGCGCAGGTCGTCTGCCCGCCGCCGACGGTCGCGATCGCGCTCGCCGACACTTCCGCCGCATTCGCGAGCTTCGTGCCCGGCAGCACGTTCAGCACCTCGATGAACCAGTGCGCGATGTTGCTCAGCGTCGCGGTGCACTGCACGTACTTGACGCTCGCCGGGTTCGTGACCGCGTTCTTGGTCAGGAACGGGTTGGTCAGCGAATCGCTGAACGTGACGTTCGCGTTCGTCGACATCTGCACCGACGTCTTCTGGAAAAACACGAAATTCAGGTGGCCGGCGGCGATGCCGTCGGCCTCGGCCACCGACAGGCTGATGGCCGAGGTCAGGTCGCGCGCGGCCGACAGCGCGCAGGCATCGGCGCTGTTCTGCAGTTCGCTGCGCGTGACGTACAGCTTGCCAAGATCCAGCGCGAGCCCGACGAACCCGATCATCACCGCCAGCGAGAGGCCGACGATGATCGCGACGGCACCGCGCTGGCGATGCAGGCTGCGACGCGTGACTTTCGGATAGCGGGCTGCGCGGTTCATGGCGTTCTCCCTGAGCATGCCGTCGTTATTGGGTGGCCTTGCCGATGCCGATCACGAACGCGTTGGCGGGCGGCACGGTCTGCTTGAACGACTTGTCGTAGTTGTCGAGCGCGGCCGCGGCGGCGCTGCCGTCGACCCCCGGCGCCGACGCCGGATGTTCGCCGGCATGCGGGTCGATGATCTGGGCGTGCATCACGGTGCGGACCGAGTCGCCGAAGCGGCTGTCCCACACCGGGGTGGACGACATGCAGCCGGCAAGCGCGAACGCGAGCGGGACGGCGAGCGCCGCGCGGCGCACGAATACGAGGTAGGCGGATTTCATGAGCTTCCCCTTGGATGGCTTCAACGATCGGTGGACTGGGGTTCCGCACCCGCACGCGCCATCTGCGCGTTGGGCGCCGCCGCGGTCCGGTGCTTGATGCGCGCCGCCGGCTGGGCCGACGGTTCGGCGCCGGCGGCCGCAAGACGCGCGGCGGCGGCTTCGATGCGTGCGACGCGTGCCGCGGTGGCCGGATCGGGCTGCGGAGCGGCGGCCGCGACCGGCGCGGGCGCCTTCGGCGGCTCGGCCGGCACCGGCTGCTGCACGTCGGCTTGCGGCGCGCGCGGCGCGGGCAGCGCGGCCGGCGCGACCGGTGCTTCCGATTTCGGCGCCGGAGCCGGTGCCGGCGCCTGGGCCGGTGTCTGCGGCGCGGCGGCCGCACCGTTCGCGGGCTGCATCGGCTGGGCGCCTGCCTTGCGCACGCCGCGGCGGCCTTCCATGTTGCCGGTCGCATACACGTCGATTTCGCTCGGCTTCGAGAAGCTGTCGGTCGGCAACGCGACGTCCGCCGTCTGCAGCGGCTTCACTAGGTGTGGCGTGATCAGGAAGATCAGCTCGGTGCGGTCCTGCTGGAACGACGTGCTGCGGAACAACGCGCCGAGCACCGGCACTTCGCCGACGCCCGGGATCGCCTTCAGCGCGCCGGTCGCGTTGTCCTTGATCAGCCCGCCGATCGCGAACGATTCGCCGTCGCTCATCTGCACCGTCGTCGACGCACGCCGCGTCGTGATCAGCGGCAGGATCGACGTGCCGCCGATGTTGGTCGCGCTCAGCGTGACGCCCGTCTGCGACAGCTCCGACACTTCCGGCGCGACCCTCAGGCTGATCCGGCCGTTGGCCAGCACCGTCGGCGTGAACTTCAGCGCGACACCGAATTCCTCTTCCTGCAGCGTGATCGACGACGTGCCGTTGCCGCTGCTCTGCGGGATCGGGATGAAGATCTTGCCGCCCGCGAGGAACGTCGCTTCCTGGCCGCTGATCGTCACGAGGTTCGGCTCCGCGAGGATCTTGACGAGGTTGTCGGTGTTCTGCGCGTCGGCCGCGATGCTGAACGGCTTGTTGTTCGCCTTGTTGAAGATGGCGCCGCTCGCGACACCGGCAAGCAGGTTGCTGACCAGCGCGCCGCTCCACGAACCGAAGCCGCCCTGGATGTTGAACGCGCTGCCCATCTGGTTGATCAGCGTCTTCGACACCTCGGCCACCTTCACCTCGAGCATCACCTGCTGCGGCGACGTGACGTTCAGCATGTTGAGCACGCCGCCGCCCTGCTTGCCGCCGCCCGCGCCTTCGCCCGCGCTGTCGCCGTACGCGTGGGCGATCTGCACGGCCTGCTGCGCGGCCTGCGAGCTCGACACGGTGCCGGCCAGCACGATCGTGCCGGCCGCGGTCGACACATGGATGTCGCGCTCGTTCGGCATCAGTTGCAGCAGCGACGCCTGCAGCCCGCCGGCGTCCGCGCCGACCGCGACGTCGATCACCCGGCATGCGCCGCTCCTGCCCTGCACGATCATGTTGGTCGTGCCGACCGCGAGCCCGAGGATGTACAGCGTCTGCGGCGATACCATCGTCGCCTGCGCGACGGCCGGATTGCCGATCGTCCGGTTGCGGACCGGCTCCGGCATCGGCACCAGCAGCGACTTGCCGAGCGGCACCGCGACGCTGGTCGATTCGCGCACGGCGCCGACGCAGTTCGGCCCGCGCAGCGGCCCCGCCGACGCGGCGGGCGCGGCGGCCGGCGCCGGCGTCATGCTGATCGTCATCTGCATCGGCCCTTTGCCGGCCGCGGCCGGCGCGCTGGCGCCGCCCTTGGTCAGCACCGCCGATTCGATGCCTTCCTGGGCGAGTGCGCCATATACGGTCAGCCATCCCGAACAGAGGATCGCGGCCATCATCGTGCCCCGTGCGACGCGTGTGCGCAGTGGGCCGGTACCTGTGCGTTGCGGTTTGATCTTCATTTCGTCTGATCCCCCGAGAGACCGGCGCCGTGCCGGTTATCGACTTCCAAGGCCGCCGCGCGTTGCCGGCGGCCGGTTTGTTTATCTGGCTGGTTGGTTTGGCTTCAGAAACACTCGACGCTGCCCTTCACGCCCGTCAGCACGCCGACGCAGTCGCGCCGCACTTCCGGCGCCGCATGCGACGCGACGTGCACACGGACCGGCCGCACCTGGACGGGCGCCGGCGGCGCTGCCGGTGCGGGCTCCTTGCCGAGCAGCGTCAGCTTGGTCGCGCCGCCGGTGGTCAGCGTCTTCTGGTCGACCTGGTTGCGCAGCACGAGCGACAGCGTGCCGACGCTGCGCGCGAGGTCGAGCCGTTCGGCCTGGTCGGGCGTGACTTCGAGCGTCACCGCGTTGACCACCTTCGGCGCCGTGTCGTCGCGGCTGACCTGCTGCGCGACAGCGAGCACGAGGATGTGCTCGAGCACGATCTTCGAGATGCTCTGCCCGTCGGTCTTGCCCTGCTGTTCCTGCGTGTTGACGATCACGTCGACGTAGTTGCCCGGCAGCGCGAAGCCCGCGACGCCGACCACGTCGTTCACGCGCACCGTGATCGCGCGGCTGCCGTCGGCGATCACCGCGGACAGCCCGCCCTTCGTGCCGACCGGCGCGAGCTTCGACTCGATCACCGGCTCGCCGCGCGCGAGGCTGGTGCGCACGACGCGCCCTTCGAGCGTTTTCGTATCGGTGAACGCGCCGGTCGGCACGCTGCCCGACGGCCAGCTCACCATGTGGATCTGGTTCGGCCCGAGCGGCTCGCCCAGGTTCAGGTCGGTGGTGGCCACCGCGACGGACGTGACCGAGCTCGTGGATGTCTGTACCAGCCAGCGGGACGCGAACACGACCGCGGCGAGACCCGCGATCATCGCGACGACCAGCATCATGAGCGCTCGACTGTTTTTCATGGCAATGCTCCTCGACGAATCGTGAAAGAAACGGCTCAACCGGTGATGAACGTGCGGCCTCCGCGCTCGACGGGCGGCGGACGACCGTCGTCACGTTCGGGCGCCGAGCCGAAATAGCTCGCCCACGCGTCGTAAAGCGCGTCGTGCGTCACTTCGGGCGGATCGCCGCGATACCGCGCACCGGCGGCCACCAGGCGCAGCAGATCCACGGGGAAACAGGCAAGAAACGCCTTGCCGGTCGGAAAATGCAGCCGGTGCAGCAGGAAGTCGAACGCATCGCTCGCCGATACGAGCCCGAGCGACGTGCAGGCCGCGTCGTACACGGCGCGGTAGTGATCGATCGACATCGCGCCGACGTGCAGCTTCGAGCCGAGGCGGCGCATGAACGCGTCGTCGCAGAACTGCTCCGGCGCCAGGTTGCTCGAGAACACCGGCCATACGTCGAACGGCATCACGAAGCGGTTGCCGGATTCGAGCGTCATGAAATCGACGCCGCGATCGAGCGGACGCAGCCAGCGGTTGAGCAGGTCGCGCGGCTCGACGCGCTGGCGGCCGAGATCGTCGACGACGTACATGCCCATGTTCGCCTTCATGTGCGGCGGCGCCTGATAGAAGCCGGCCGCTTCGTCGCGGCGAAGATCGAGCTCGCCGAGCGTCAGTTCGCCGCCGGACATCACGACCGGCCGTTCGCACAGGCGCCAGCGACGGTCGACCGACTGGCCGCGGGCCTGCGACGCTGCGTCGACATGCAGGAGCGGGTCGTAGACCTGGATCACTTCGCCGGCCGCGCAGATCGCGTACGGGATCGGTACACGGCCATGCATCAGCGTGCCGAGCCGTTCGGCGAGGAAGGTCTTGCCGCTGCCGGCCGGGCCGTGGATCAGCAGCGGCCGGCCGGCGTTCAGCGCGGCAGCGGCGGAGTCGAGGATCGACGTGTCGATCACGACGCCTTCGAACGCCGCCCACACGTCGCTCTGGCCGATGTGCAGCTTGCGCACCGAATGCGCGGCCACGTTCGCGAGATACGCGTCGAGCGTGACCGGCGCGGGACCGCTGTAGCCGCTGCGTTCCCGTTCCTCGAGCGCGAGCACGCGGCCCGCGTCGGTCAGGCGGAACGTCACGTCGAGATCGGTCGCGCCGCGATGGGTCAGCTCGACGAGATGCTCGCGCACCAGGAACGCAAAGACGTCGTCGAGCACCGCGAGCGGCAGGCAGTGCCGCTCGACCAGGTCGCCGTACGACGGACGGCCGAGCATCAGCGTCGACTTCAGCACGAGGCCGGCGACGAACGTCGTGCTCAGGCCGGTTTCCGCGAGCGTGCGCGGCGCCGCCGGCAGCTGCGCGCCCAGCTTCGTATGGATCTCCCGCGACGGCGGCGGATCGGGCAGGCGAGCCACCTGCGCGTCGCGTCTCGGTTCGGTGTGGTTCGTGTTCATGGTCGCTCCGTCCTCGTTGCGTCCTCGTTGCGTCCTCGTTGCGGATCCGCCGCGCTATGCGCACGACGCGAACAGCATGCCCAGCGTGCCGGCCGCGATCGCCACGCCGTACGGCAGCGTGCCGACCGACGCGATCTCGACGGGGCCGTCGTCGGCCTCGGCGCGCGCCGCTCGCGAGCGCCGCACGATCAGCGTGCGCACGTTCGCCCACATCTGGCGCATCCGCCCGCGCAGCAGCGCGTAGGCGATGGCGCCGATCCCACCGGCCACGAACGTGGCCAGCACGATGTAAAACGTCATTTCCGCGCCGACCCATGCGCCGATCGCGAGCATCAGCTTCACGTCGCCCGCCGCCATTCCGCGCAACAGGTAGAACGGCAGCAGCAGGCCGAAGCCGGTCGCGGCTCCGGCGAGCCATCCGAGTACACCGGCCAGGACGCCGTGCAACATGCACTGAACCGCCAGCGCACCGGCGAACCCGACCGCGACGAGGCGGTTCGGAATGCGGCGGCTTGCGATGTCGGTGCCGGCCGCGACGACGACCAGCAGCGTCACGCACAACGGAACCGGATAAGGCGGGGCAACTGGCAACATGGCGAACCTCGAGAGTCGGATGGGCGGATCAGGAAACCATTGCCGGCGCTGTCGCCGCGGCGGCCATCACGGTCGTCGCGATCACGACGTGCGGATTGGCAAGCGAGCCTTTCGGCGTAGCGATGCCGCCGGGCACCGCGCCAATGAACATCGCCGCGAGCGATGCGGATTCGGCCGACGTCTTTCCCTGCTCGTTGCCGCTCCAGCGACAGACGACGCGTGCGTTGGCTTGCATGATGGTCTCCGGCTCCAGGTTGCCCAGGGGACCGGAGGAAAGCTCGATCACTGCACCGGCCGAGCCACCCTCGCGGTCCGTTTGCAGAAGCATCAGACGACCGAGTTCAAATCGTCGGCGATCGTGTTGAACACGGTTGCCAGATCCTTGCCGATCGTCGACAGCGCGGCGATGATGCCGACGGCGATCAGTGCGGCGATCAGGCCGTATTCGATGGCCGTCACACCGTCTTCGTCGCGAACGAAACGGGCGGCTTGTTGAATGATCTTGGACATGGTGATCTCCTTTCGTGGTGACTTTCAAAACCCTCGCGTACCGGCTGGATCGATCGATCTGGCATCGAGACGTCGAGGAGAATGGTTAATGCCCGGTGGTGTCGACGATCGATCGGGATGCACCGCTCGTCGTACCGTCCATCACATGCTTGCTACTGCTGAATCCAGATCCGCGGCGATCATGCTGTACACGGATTGCAGATCCGTACCCAGCGTCGACAACGCAGCGACGATGGCGACCGCAATCAGTGCGGCGATCAGGCCGTATTCGATGGCCGTCACGCCGCGCTGATCCCGAGCGAACCACGCGATCTTTTCGATGATTCTGAACATGAGCACTCTCCTTTCGGACTGCTATGAATTACCCTTCGTCCGTCGGGACGTCGGGGACGGGCACCACCGGCACTACTCGAAAATTCGAAGCGCGACGCTCAGCTGCGGGAACGGGAAGGCATATCCCTGTCCGTGCGAACGGGTATCAGTGAAACGGAGCGCGAGAGAGGCGTGTACGGTGCGGGCAGCCAGACGAACCGTGCCTGCCGACCGACCTGAACGGCACGGCGGCCGTTCGACGCATGGAATCCAGTTGAACGGGAGACAAACTCCCGGAAAGTCCGCAATGTGTCTTTAACGCGGCTTGCGATCCGCGATGTGCTGTGGTCTTTCATTTTTATTCCCCATGTACTGCCATGCCGATTTCTTATTGCCCGGAAGCTGCCAGGTCTGGTGGGTCGTTCGGCGACGGTTCCCGCGGCTGATGGAGCTGGAGCTGCGTGTTCCCCGACGCGCTCCGGACCATCCTTTCCGCAGGCGATTCGCGAGCCGGTTCCACTGCCTGTTGCCTGAACCGCCCGGTCGCCACGTCGTCGACTGCCGTGCCAACGCTTACGCAAAGAGCGGACCATCCCGGGCGGAATCGAGGCGTACCAAGGGTTCCGGCGATCCGTTCGCCTGCCCGTCAAACGCCCGGCTGCCGAAATGTTTCAACTTTGATATATGCGGTCCGGGCGATTGCCGCCCGCCCGGAAGCCCGTCGCCGCGCTGCACAAAGGGCCTAAAAAATTTTCTCGGGATTTTCCCGAACGCGGCGAGTTACCCGAGCGTCGCGCGTTCGGCGCCATGCGCAGCCGGCAAAAATCACGGAATGTTTCAGGCCAGAAACACAAATCCCGGCGGCGGCGTTTTTTCATACCAGAAATGGCGGTTTTCACCCGAATCGCTGAACACATTCAATGCCGTCCGGCCGTGCCTGGTTTGCATCGCGCGTTTTTTTCTTCAACAATGAATTCACCGGACAACGCCATTTCAGAGCGATCGATCCGCAGGCACGACAACATCAAACGGCTGTGACAGACCACGCAGCCACTACGACAGACGGGGCATCATGTACACAGCCAATCGTGGTGAAACGCGCGTTCGCGCCATACGCTGTGCTCAATGGCTGACAGCCGACCGCATCATTCCGTACAGCTGCATCATGCTGATGCTCTTTGTCGCCCTGCTGATCACCTGGGGCGTCGTGACGCACGGCTTCACGTCGAAGGCCACCGCCCGACCGGGTACCGATTTCGCGGTCTTCTGGACCGCAGCGCAACTGGTGTTGCAAGGCCACGCCGCAACGGCCTATGACCCCGCCGCATTCATGCAGGCCGAACTCGCGCAGTTCGGCGCGTATCTGCAGCACCAGCCGCTCCCCTGGCTCTATCCGCCGACGATGTTGCTGTTCATCGCGCCGGCTGCCCTCGTGCCTTTCCTGCCCGCATACCTCCTTTTTTCAGCGGGCAGTCTTTTATGCTACGCGTTCGCCGTCTCGCGGTTGTCGGGATTGCGCGCGCATCTTCCGCGCCCGCGCGCCGCGCTGCTCGTCATGGTCGCGTATTCGGCGGTGTTCCTGAGTGCGCTGTTCGGCCAGAACAGCATCCTGACCGCCGGTCTCGCCGCGCTTGCGCTGCACCTGCTCGACAGGCGCCCGGTCATAGCCGGCCTGCTGATCGGGCTGCTCGCGATCAAGCCGCAACTCGCCGTGGTGTTCCCGTTCGTGCTGATCGCGGCACGGGCGTGGCGCGCATTCGCGGCGGCAGCCGTCAGCGCGACGCTGTTCGCCGCGGCCGGGGTCTCACTGACCGGCCCTGCCGTGCTGAGCGGGTTGGCGCACACCATGTCGACCGTACGCGACCAGCATTTCATGCTGCCGTCGTACTGGCTGGCGTCGCCAACGCCGTTCGCCGCCTTGCGGCTCGCGGGCATGCCGATCCCGGTCGCGCTGGCCGCGCAAGCGGCCGTCGCAGTGCTCGCGATCGCCGCAGCGGTCGACGTCTGGCGCCGTACGCGTGACATGCGCCTGCGCGGCGCGGCACTGGCCGTCGCCACGTTGCTGACAACGCCGTACCTGTGGGGCTACGAACTGACGTGGCTCGGCGTCGCGATCTTCTGCCTGATCGCCTACTGTCTCGATGAAGGCTGGCTGCCCGGCGAACAGGCCACCGTCGTGCTCGCGTGGCTGCTGCCGATCTTCGAGATGTTCAACCGGCTGATGCGGTTTCCGCAGGTCGGGCCGATCGTGCTGCTCGCGGTGCTGCTCATCGTCGTGCACCGTGCGACGCTCGCCTCCCGGAGCGCGCGATGAAAACGCCGCCGTTCGCCCGTCACGCGCATCCGGCCATCGATATGCATCCGGAACTCCCGATCGCAGGCCCGCGCCGCTACCCGCACTGGCTCAATCGCGATCGCGTGCGGATCTACGCGGGCGCCGCGCTGCTGGCCGAACTGCTGTTCGTCGTCATTTACCTGACCCGCATGTTCCTGGCGCGCCACGGCGCGCTGGGCCCGCTGTCGCAGGATTTCTCGCCGATCTGGAGCGCCGCATGGCTCGCCGCGCACGGGCGTGCGGCCGACGCGTGGCAGTTCCCCTTGCTGTTCGCGGTCGAGAAGCTCGCCATCCCGACGATGACCCTCGCGGACGGCACGCTGCCGTGGCTCTATCCGCCGACGATGCTGCTGCTCGTGCTGCCGCTCGGCTGGCTGCCGTACACGCTGGCGCTCGTGCTGTGGCTCGCGACCACGTATGTGCTGTTCGCCGCGGCGATGCGCGCGACCGTGCAGCGCGATGTCGCGTGGCTGTGCGCCCTTGCGTTCCCCGGCGCGTTCCTCACGGTGATCGTCGGGCAGACGAGCCTCTTCACCGCGACGCTCGCCGCCTTCGGCCTGCTCGCGCTGAACCGCCGCCCCGTCTGCGCCGGCATCTGTTTCGGGTTGCTGACGATGAAGCCGCAGCTCGCGGTGCTGTTCCCGCTCGCGCTGCTGTGTGCCGGCCAATGGCGCGCACTGGGCGCATGGGCCGCGACGATCGCCGTCAGCGCCGTGCTCGCGACGCTCGCGTTCGGCGTCGGCCCATGGATCGCGTTCATCCAGTTGATCGCCCACGTCTATACGATCGTCGGCACCGGCCACGCGAAGCTCGCGCGCATGCCGACCATGTTCGCGCTCGCGACGATGGCCGGCTGGCCCGCGCTCGTCGCGCGCGGTCTCCAACTGCTGTCGGCGGCGGGCGCGGCGATCGCGGTTGTCTATGCGTGGCGCGGCGCGTGTTCGTACGCGCTGCGCGCCGCGACCCTCGCATGCGCCTGCCTGCTCGTCAGCCCCTATCTGTACGACTACGACCTGACCTGGTACGGCATCGTGATCGCGTGGTACGCACGCTATGCGTGGACGCACGGCTGGCGGCGCTTCGATCGCGAATGGCTGATGCTGCTGTGGCCGATGCCGCTCGCGAGCCTCGCGATCGTGCCGCATCTGTCGTTCCAGTTCATGCCGCTCGTGACGCTCGCGTCGCTCGCGTTGCTCGTCAGCCGGATCGCCCAGGAAAGACGCGACGTGCCGTCGATGCCCGACGCGCGCGACATCTCGACCGAGACCGAATTCGCGCACCCGGTCCGACCGCACCACCGCCCGGCGCACGGCATGCGCCGCACCGGCCGCCTGACGCTCGGCGCGCACCGGTAAAACGACATCACAAGGGGAATCATCATGCGGGAATCCATCTACACGCCGCTCGTCTCGCTGGTCGTGCCGTTCTACAACGAAGGCGAAGCCGTCGAGCGCTTCTTCGACGTCGTGATTCCGCTGATGAGCGCGATCGATGCGATCCGCTTCGAGATCGTCTGCGTGAACGACGGCAGCCGCGACGACACGCTCGAACGCCTGGTCCGGATCGGCGCCGCCGAGCGGCGCGTGCGCGTCATCGACCTCACCCGCAACTTCGGCAAGGAGGCCGCGCTGACGGCCGGCCTCGACGAAGCCGCCGGCGATGCGGTGATCCCGCTCGACGCCGACCTGCAGGACCCACCGAGCCTGATTCCGGTGCTGATCGAGCACTGGCGCGACGGCGCGGAGGTCGTCGCGGCCAAGCGCAGCAACCGCGCATGCGATTCGTTCGCGAAGCGCACCGCCGCCGCGATCTACTATCGCGTGCACAACCTGCTGTCGGACGTGAAGCTGCCGGAGAACGTCGGCGATTTCCGGTTGATGGATCGCAAGGTCGTGAACGCGCTGCGCAACCTGCCCGAGCGGCACCGCTTCATGAAAGGCCTGTTCGCGTGGGTCGGCTACAAGACCGTGATCGTCGAATACCAGCGCGATCCGCGCAGCGCCGGGCACTCGAAATTCTCCGGCTGGAAGCTGTGGAATTTCGCGCTGGAAGGCATCACCAGCTTCAGCACCGTGCCGCTGCGCAGCTGGACCTACATCGGCATCGGCATCGCGGCGCTCGCGTTCGTGTACGGCACGTTCATCATCCTGCGCACGCTGCTGTTCGGCAATCCGGTGCTCGGCTACGCGTCGCTGATCTCGGTCACGCTGTTCATCGGCGGCATCGAGCTGATCGGGATCGGCGTCGTCGGCGAATACGTCGGGCGGATCTACGACGAATCGAAGCAACGGCCCGTGTACCTGATCCGCCGCCGCTACCAGACGCACGGCAAGGTAATCGAACTGCCGGTCGCGCGCGACGCACGCCGCCAGCCCGCACGCCGGCGCGCGCAGCCGGTCCGGGCGCGCATCGGCGCGCGCTGACGCGCAGGCGCCATGATCGCGCTGCTGCAGGCCGAGCGCACGCGGCTCGTGCGCTTCGGCGTGTCCGGGCTCGCCTCGACCGCGATCCATTCGCTGGTCGCGGCCGCCCTTTTCGCGCTGCTCGATGCGACGCCGGTGACCGCGAATGCGGTCGCGTTCCTCTGCGCGACCGCGTTCTCGTATCTGGCGAATACGCTGTGGAGCTTCTCGTCGACGGTGCGCACCCGCAACGCGACGCGCTTTCTCGCGGTCACGTTCGTCGGGTTCGCCGAAACGATGCTGCTCGCGCGCGCCGCCGAGGCGTTGGGTGCATCGCGCGCGATGGGCGTCGTCGCGATCGCGCTGCTGATCCCGCCGACGACGTTCGTGCTGCACCGGCTCTGGACGTACCGGTAAGCGGCCCGCTTCCCGCTCCCGCCAATAATCGGTCAATCAATTAACAGATTCAATGTCGTGATATTTATGTCACGCATCGATTCGATTGATTCCGATTTTAAAATTAACCCGATAAATCATTTTCGGACCTGTTTACTTTTACAGCTACCACGATTAACCAAACGGGATAATCTGCATTCGCCGTCGCTTCTGCATGCGTCGAACCCGGCGAAAAACCTTGCAGCACAACGCGATGGCGGCCGCACGAAGCAATTCGCGCAACGATAAGTTCCATTACTTGAAACGGGAGCTTCTATGTCACGCGTTACCGATGTGCTCGTCTCGTTCGATACCGAAACCATTCTCAAAAAATATCCGAATCCCAGCAAGAATCCGGCCGCGCCGACGCTGATCGACTGGCATTACGTGTATATGGTGACGAATCAGGACAACGTCATCTCCGGGCAGGCGGGCGGCGAACTCGACCTGAAGGCGCAGGTCGGCGACCTGATCCGCTGGCGCGAAACGAGCCTGTCGCTGGGCTTCGAAAACCAGGTGGTGTTCTACAAGTTCATCGGCAACGTCGGCAACGACCTGATCTCGACGCCGACGCCGCGCGTCGCGGAAGCGTCGATCCCGGTGCCGAACACGAGCAAGCCGGAAGTGCCGACCTGCCAGAAGGTCGCGAACTACTACTGGTCGTCCGAATGCCTGAAGGTCGGCCGCGTGACCTACCACTTCCAGTTCCAGATCATCGATCGCAATTGCCAGAGTCAGGGCTGCTTCTCGTGGGATCCGTTCATCTCGATCCATAACTGATCGCGGCACGCGGGCGGCCGCACGACGGCCGTCCGTGCCGCTCCCTTGTTGCGGAGGGCCTGCTCATGTCTGGTGTTCGTTGCGATGTGCTGGCGATCGTCGACGCCGTCACGCTGCTGTCGGCCTATCCCGATGCGAGCCGGGACGCCGACGCGCCGACCGTGATCGACGGCCGGCACATCTACGTGTTGAGCCCCGGCGACGCCGGGCAGGTCGGCCGCAACGACAACCGGCTCTTCGCCGGCCTGTCGCCGGGCGATCAGCTTCATCTGCGCGAAACCGCGCTCGCGCTGCGTGCGGAGGTGACCGTGCTGTTCGTCCGGTTCGCGTTGAAGGACGCGGGCATCGTCGCGCCGATCGAAGCGGAAATCCGCGACGCCGCCATGCCGGTGCCGGACGGCGACGACCTGCTGCATCCGTCGTGCCGGCCCATGAAAGACCACTTCTGGCGCAGCGAAGCGCTGGCCGCGGGCGCCACCGCGTGCACGGCCGATTTCGCGGTGCTCGATCGCGACGGCGCCGTGTCCGGCTATTTCCGCTGGGAAACGACGATCGAGATCGCCGGCAGCCAGCCGGACGCGAAACAGCCCGGCGCCAAGCCGTAGCCGGATCGCGACGGCTATTTCGCTATGGGCTCAACGCGATCGGGGCAGAGCACGAATACGACAACGCGCGCCCTGAGCCCCGCCGCGTGTCGTACTCAGGTACGCGGCAGCCCCGGCGGACCGGTCTGCGACCGGTCGATCGCTTCGGCGTCCAGCCGCCAGCGATCGAGCGCCTTCCGGTAGCTGCCGTTCGCGATCAGCGCATTGATCGCGAGCGTCAGCGGATCGGCTTGGCATTGCTTATCGAATCTTTCGCGGACGGCGGACGGCGGACGTCGCCGTATCGAACCCACGCCGCCCCATCTACCCGCGCGCCGCCCACTCAAATGTGCTGCGCCGGCGGCGCATTCAATGCAACGGCGACCACGCCTCCGGCAAGCCGATCGTCGACGTCGCCCGTTCGATCTGTTCCGGACCGCCTGCCGGCGGCCACAGGCCCTCCGCGTAATGCCGCGTTCTCAACGCCATGCGTTCTTCCAGGCTCGAGAATCCCCAGATGTGCGTGATGCGCGGCGGTCCATCGAGCGCGTACATGTTGCAGACGAGATGCGACGTATAGGCTTGAGCCGGGCCCACCGCGCGCTCCCACGCGGAAATGGTCGGCGCCACACCGCCGGCCTTCAGCCAGTAGCAACGAATCTCATAGAAGTCGCCCAATACCGCCGGTTCGATGTCGGGTAGAAAAGGAAAAAGTGCGTAACTTTCCACGCTCAATCGAACGGACGCGCTTTCGATCCCGAAAGGTCGTTCGGCGCTCAATGCCCGATTGCGTTCATGCTGCAATTCATCCATCGTCTCGAAGCCACGCAGCACGACAACGCGCGATAGCTCGCCAATTTCCGTGCGCCATGCGCCAAGCAGCCGCCCTTGCGCGTCGGCATCCGATACCCAGTGATGCGCACGGCGGGACACGATATTCTGGTCCAGCAGCGGACACGACAACGTCGTGAGTTCATACAGCATGTCTGCCCTCCTTTCGCTCGCCTGTTGCAATGCATCTCCGTCGCAATGTATTTCCAAACCGACGGCTGATAAACGCGCCGCGCCTTGAAACAGAATCCAGTAGCATTGCGCAATGGATCTCTTCAAGGCGATGGCCGTATTCGTCCGAATCGTGGAAACGGGCAGCCTGACGGCGGCCGCGCAAGCGTCCGATCTGTCGCCGACCATGGTCGGCAACTATCTTCAGGCGCTGGAAAGTCGGCTGGGCGCGGTCCTCGTTCACCGTACGACGCGTAAGCAGAAAGTCAGCGCGTTCGGCCAGGCTTATTACGAGCGATGCGTCGAAGTCCTCGGTCTGGTCGACGACACGGAACAGCTCGCGCTCGATCACCTCAAGCATCCACGAGGGCGTTTGCGCGTGACTGCGCCGGTCGTGTTTACGAACGAGTGCCTGATTCCCGCGCTCGCGGACTATTACCGGCGCTACCCCGAGATCAAGCTCGATATCGTCGCAACCGACTCGCTCGCCGATCTGTTCGACGAGGGTTTCGAGGCCGCCATTCGCATCGGCGCGCTCGCCAATCCGGATGTGGTGGCGCGTCCGCTAGCGCCCTATCGGCTGGTGATGTGTGCGTCGCCCGCTTACGTTCACGAACATGGCGCGCCGACTACGCCGCATGCGCTGCGCGAGCATCACTGCCTGACGTATGCGTATCCGCCCCGATCGGAATGGCACGCGGCACAATCCCGCTGGATGCTGGAAGGTCCGGACGGGCCTATGACCATCTGCGTGGACGGCCGACTGAAAATCGACAGCGCGGAAGCGTTGCGCCGAGCGACGTTGAGCGGGTTGGGTATCGCGATGCTGCCTTCGATGCTGATCCACGAGGACATTCGCGAGGCGCGCCTCGTCGAGATCATGCCGGACTTCGCCGCCCCCGAGCGGTCGATGAATCTGCTTTATCCGCAACAGAAGCAGAAATCACCGAAGCTTCGTAGCTTCACTGAATTCGTAGTCGACCGGTTCGGCGCCGAAACGGCCTGCCGGACGTGATACGGCTACCGCCGCCGGTCGCGAAAAAGCCCTGTTCCACCGCGCCCCCTGCTTCACGCCTTCGCGAAAGCGAGCAAGCACTCGCCGAGTCGGGCCGGTTGCTCCTGCTGAATCCAGTGACCTGCGCCGTCGATCAGTTCGATGCCACGCATGCTCGTCGCCGCCTTCATTCTCATCAGATCGAGCGCGCCCGGCGCCGCATAGGTGCCCCAATCGCTCTTGCCGCCAATGAAGAGCGAGGGGACGTCGATCGTCTTGCCCGAAAACAGGCGCAATTCGGCGTTCAGGTCAGGATCGGACAACACACGATAAGCCTGCAGCGCGCCTTGAAACCCGGTGCGGCCGTACTCCGCCGTGTACACGCCAAGTTCCGCATCGGTCAGCCATGTGCAGGCAAGGTTTTCGGCGGCGGACGGTTGGAATGGCGCGACGGTTTCGGGCATCGTCTTGCCGAGATCCATCACGTAATACGTGGGCATTTGCGCCAACTCCGCGGCCGTGAGCGCCTTGAGCGGATGCGGCTTGTTTCCGGGCCAGTCGGCACTCTTGACATGGAAGAATGCGCGAAGAAACGCGGATAAACCTTGGGGTGGGTGCCACATGTCCCGGTTGGCGTTCCGGGTGCTCAGGTATTGCTGGTAATACTGTCTCGGCGGATCGAGCGCGGCAAGCGCCGCCGCCAGTTTCCGACCGTCACTGCTCGGTTGAGCCGCCGATGTCTCACTTCGCGCCGTGTCGAACGGAAGCGCCGGCGGGCCCGGGAACGGTGCGCTCATCAAGACCACCGACGGAAAGACGTCAGGTCGAGCCAGCGCACAATACGCCGCCACGGGCGAGCCGAGGTCGTGTCCGACCAGCATTGACGTCTGCCGATACCCCAACGCCGAAACCAATCCGAGCGCGTCGCGCGTCATATTCAACAGGCTGAACGGCGCGAGCGGGGCGTCATAGTCGTTCACCCAGCCGGTGGTGCGGCCAAACCCCCGCTGGTCGGGCGCCACGACGTGGTATCCCGCGTCAGCCAGGATGGGCATCAGATGTCGCCAGCCGTAGGCCAGATCCGGAAAGCCGTGCAAAAGCAACGCGAGCGGCCGGCCGGCGCTTTCATGACCGGCCTCGAGAATATGGACGTCGAGGCCGTTCACCCCATGGATCATGCGCGAGCGCACCCCTTCGGGAAGCGTTCCTGCGGCGTAGGTCGGCATGGTCAGATCCCCTTCTGCTGTCGGGTTTGCGCGGGCGGGGCGAAGCAAGGCCGCAACCAGGCCGGCCGCGCCCATCGCCAGGACGGTTCGTCTCGGCGCAGATAGCTTGCTCTTGTCGACGGGCATCGCGGCACTCCGAAATATGGTGATCGCCATAGTATGGCGATCACCATAGCCGGGTCAAGCCAAACGTGATACTTTTCCGGTATGACACGCAAGACTGACGCTCGCGCGCGCGCGATTGCCACGGCCGAACGGCTGTTTCGCATCCAGGGCTACACCGCGACCGGACTCACCCAGATCCTCGAAGAAAGCGGTGCGCCCAAGGGATCGTTCTACTTTCACTTTCCACGCGGCAAGGCACAACTCGCGGAAGAAGCAATCGACCAGTACGTCACGAATCGCATTGCCGTCTTGCAGAACATCTCGGCCGAAACGACCGGTCATGCGCTGGATTTCGTGCGTCGGCTCTTCAGCACGTTTGCGGCCGAAATGGTCGCCGCCGATTTCCAGTACGGGTGCCTCATGCAAAACCTGGCCAACGAACTGCCCGCGCTCGACGCCGAGCTGACCGAGCGGGTCGCGCACGGGTTTGCCGATTCGACCGAGGTGATTGCGGCGCATTTCAGGGGATGCGGTTTTACTGCCGCGCGCGCATCGTCAGCCGCGACCGCGTTGGTCGCCGCGCTCGAAGGCGCCCGCACGATCGCGCGTCTGGAACGCTCGCCGGCTGTATTCGATGCGCTGGCAGACGTCAGCGGCCAAGGGTGGGGTGCTACCGAAGGGTGATCTGCCCCGATGTTATCGTGACGAGCCGTGTCTTCCGCCCATCACGGGGACATTGCCCGTTGTCGTGATGCCGCACCGCCAGAAAGCCGCGTGCGTTCCAGCCTCCATCGCGAACGCCGAAGCCACCGATCAATGCGAATGACCGAATAGTCGAATCACGACGCCGCGCAGCCACCGGTTACCGGCCTCGTGGTGATAGCGCGCGTGCCAATGCTGCCGCACCGCGAAGCCGTCGACCGGAATCGGGCATGCATGAACCGCCAGATCGTTGGCCTGCGCCAGCGTCTCGCCGATATGACGAGGTAGCGTCGTAATCAGGTCGGTCGTCTGGACGATCGCCCCCAACCCGAGAAACCCCGGCAATTCCAGCACCACGTCCCGCTCGATGCGCGCCTGCCGCAGCGCCTGCTCGAGCAGTTGCGCCCCGGTTCCCGCCGTAATCGCGACATGCCCTTCCGCCCGATACTGCTTGACCCCGAGCCGGCCACGAATCCGCGGGTGATGCCGATTCACCAGACAAATCCAGTCCTGGTCATACAGCTTCTGCTGGTAAATGCCGCCGCCGAGCCACGGCACATAGCCGATCGCGAGATCGGCTTCGCCGGATTCGAGCGCCCGCTCCGTATTGCCGTCGATCCGCGCGGCTTCGAGCCGGACTCCCGGCGCCTGCGCGCGAACATGGGCCAGTAGCCGCGGCAACAGCGTGACGTGGCTCGCGTCGGTCATGCAGATGCGAAAGCGTCGCTGGGCGGTCGCGGGGTCGAACGCGATCTCCCACGCCGTGAAGCGCCGCAGCGATTCGAGGATTTCCCGGCATGGCCCGATCAGCGCATCGGCCTGAGGAGTCGGCGCCATGCCGCCGGGCGTGCGGATGAAGAGTGGATCGTGCAAATGTTCCCGCAAGTGCCCTAGCCAGATGCTGACCGTCGGCTGGCTCTGGCCGAGTTGCTCGGCGACGCGCGTGACGCTGCGCACGTCGTACAGGAGATCGAATAGCTGAAGCAGCTTCAGGTCCGGCAGATCGGCGGGCATCGTCGCATTATTGTCCATGGCAATGACGCCATTGTATCCATTGCATTGTCGGCATGAGCGACGGCTCCTATCGTGAGGCCATACGTCAAGGAGACAGCATTGAAAATTGCGATTCTGGGAGCCGGCGCACTGGGCTGTGCAATCGGCGCCACCCTTACCGAAGGCGGTCACGAGACCTGGTTGATCGACCGCTCGCCCGCGCACGTCGACGCGATGCGTCGTGACGGCCTGCGGGTCGACGACGCCCGCGGCACCCGGCAGGTACGCGTGCACGCGACGACGCAGGCTGCCGAAGTCGGCGTGGCCGACGTGGTCGTGGTGCTGGTCAAGTCGTTCCACACCGACGCGGCGATCCGCGGCGCCCTGTCGCTGGTGGGGCCCGATAGCGTCGTGCTGTCGCTGCAGAACGGCCTCGGCCACGAGGACATCCTGAGCGACGCCGTCGGCCGCGAGCGCGTGCTCGCGGGCAAGACCTACGTCGGCGGCGTGCTGCGCGGGCCCGGTCATATCGAATCCGGCGTGATCGGCAAATACACGTACATCGGCGAACTCGACGGCCGCATCACGCCGCGCGTGCAGGCGATCGCCGCCGCGTTCGATGCCGCCGGCCTCGCAACGACGATCAGCGACAACATCGTCGGCACGATGTGGGACAAGCTGCTGGTGAATGTCGCGACGGGCGCGCTGACGGGCCTGACCGGCCTCACTTACGGGCAGCTCTACGACGAGCCGCTGCTGAAGGCGACGTCGCTCGCGGCGGTCGCCGAGGCAATCGCGGCGGCGCAGGCGGCCGGCGTCAAGCTGACGATGACCGATCCCGAACAGGCCTGGACGCTCGCCGCCGAGGGCCTGCCGGCCGCTTTCAAGACGTCGATGCTGCAAAGCCTGGAGAAAGGCTCGATCACCGAGATCGACTTCATCAACGGTTCGGTCGTGCGTGCCGGGCAGCGCCACGGCGTGCCGACGCCGGTCAATGCCACGCTCGTCGCCTGCATCAAGGGGCTGGAGCGCGCGATGGCCGATCGCCAACGCGAGGAGGCAGCCGCATGAACGCCACGAAAGCCTATCTCGAACACGTCGCGATCTGGGTGAAGGACATCCACTGGCACATCCGCTTCTTCGAGGACGTGCTCGGCATGACGCTGCGCGAAGTGGACGGCACGCTCGACGCGCCGCGACAGTACTGGACGCTCGGCGGCCTGCAGTTCATCCACGCACCGGAACATGATGGCCCGGAAGGCCGGCTCGCCCATCTCGGCGTGATGTGCGAAGACCTGGAGGCCGCGCTGGCCGCCGCGCAGAGATTCGACGTGACGGAGATGCCGCAGGGGCGCAACTGGATTCGCCTGCCCGACGGGCTCGCCGTCGAACTGATTCAGGCCCGGCCGGCTTCCTGCGTCGCGCAGGCACTGGCGATCAACCCGCGCGCGGAGGCATGACCATGACGATCGTCGAGAAATACTGGGACGACGCCCGCGAAGGCGACACCTGCACGAGCCCGACCTACGTCGTGACCAAGGAGCGCATTCTCGCGTATGCCGACCTCACTGGCGACCATACGCCCGTTCACGTGGACGAGGCATACGCGAACGCGAGCCATTTCGGCTGCCTCGTCGCGCACGGGCTGTTCGGCCTGTCCGTGGCCGACGGCCTGAAGACGCAGAGCGACTATCGCTTCCTGCCGGGCATGTCGCTCGGCTGGACGTGGGATTTCCTGCTGCCGATCAAGGTCGGCGACGTGCTGCACGTGTCGTTCCGCGTCGGGTCGATGCGGGCCAGCAAGAGCCGCCCGGACTGGGGCATCGTCGTGCTGCCGTCGGAGCTGATCAATCAGGACGGGCAGGTCGTTCAACGCGGCGAACATCGGCTGATGGTGCCGCGCCGTCCGGAGGCACTGTGATGCAGGCTCGTCCCCTCGAAGGCATTCGCGTCGTCGACTACAGCCATTTCCTCGCCGGCCCGTATGTCGGGCGCTGTCTCGCGGCGCTCGGCGCCGAAGTCATCAAGGTTGAGCGTCCCGGCGCCGGCGACGCCGGACGCCAGCACGCGACCGTGCTCGACGACCAGCAAAGCGGCTATTTCCTGCAGCTCAACATGGGCAAGCGCGGCGTGAGCGTCAACATGAAGGACGCGCGCGGCAAGGCGTTCATGCAGCGGCTGTGCGACTCAGCCGACGTCTTCATCGAGAACTATCGGCCGGGCGCGCTGGACAAGCTCGGGCTCGGCTATGAAGAACTGTCGGCGCGCAATCCGGGCCTCGTCTATTGCTCGATTTCGGCGTACGGTCACACCGGCCCCGATGCGCATCGCGCAGGTTTCGGGCTGATCGCCGAAGCGAAGAGCGGGATCATGCAGATGGTCGGCACGCCGGGCGAGCGCCCGCCGCTGCTGCGCATTTCGCTCGGCGACATGTACACGGGCATTCATGCGGTCGCGGCGATCAACGCCGCGCTGCTGGGTCGCGTGAAGAGCGGCCGCGGGCAACACGTCGACATGGCGCTGTACGACACGCTGGTATCGATGCACGAATACGCGGTGCAGTGCTACACGCTGAAGGGCGTGCTGCCCGAGCAGACCGGGCACGACATGCCGACGTCGACACTCTATGGCGTGTTCCGTGCCGCGGACGGCGATCTCGTGATCGCCGCGCAGGTCGACGACGCGTGGAAACGCTTCGCCGCGCTGATCGCCGCGCACGGTGGCCCGGCGGGTTTTGGCGCCGACACGCGGTTTCACGACAGCACCGGGCGCAACGCGCACCGTACGGAGATCCTGTCGGTGGTCGAGCCGTGGGTGGCCGCGCGTTCCGTCGCGTCGGTCCTGGACCTGCTGGACGGCATCGACGTTCCGTGCGCGAAGGTGCAGCGCATCGACGAGGTGTTGAACGATCCGCAGATTCAGGCCAGAGGCATGGTCGTCGAGCAGCAGCATCCGCGCTACGGCACGCTGCGCCTGCCCAACCTGCCGTTCCGGTTCTCCGATTGCGATACGACGATTCGCGACATCGCGCCCGATCTCGGGCAGCACAACGCGGAAGTCGCCCGTTCTCTCGGGTTCGATTCGGCCGAAATCGATGCGATGCAGGCCGACGGCGTCCTCTACTCGAAAGCGAGCCAACGATGACTGATCAATACGCGGTGATCGGCAATCCGATCGGACATACGAAATCCCCGCTGATCCACGGCCTCTTCGCGCAAGAGACGAAGCAGGACCTCCGCTATACGGCGATCGAGGGCCCGCTCGAGCCAGCAGGCGCTTTCGCTGCCGCGGTGCGTGCGTTTTTCGAGGGCGGCGGCAAGGGCATCAACGTCACCGCGCCGTTCAAGCTCGACGCGTTCGCGATGTCGAATGAACGCAGCGAGCGTGCGCAACTCGCGGGCGCGGCCAACGCGCTGAAGTTCGACGGCGGCCGCATCCTGGCGGACAACTTCGACGGCATCGGACTGGTTCGCGATATCGAAGCGAACCTCCATCTTCCGATGGCCGGCAAGCGTGTGCTGGTGCTCGGTGCGGGCGGCGCGGCACGCGGCGCGCTGTTGCCGTTCCTCGAAGCCCGGCCGGCGGAACTCGTGATCGCGAATCGCGACGTCGACAAGGCGCGCGCGCTGGCCGCGCAGGTCGCCGGGCGCGGCCCGCTCGTGGCCGGCAGCTACGCGGACCTCGCGCGGATGGGACGTTTCGACCTGGTCGTCAATGCGACGTCGGCCAGTTTGACCGGTGACCTGCCGCCGGTCCCGCCGAGCGTGTTCAGCCCGACGGGAACCGCCTACGAACTCGCGTATGGCAAGCGGCTCACGCCGTTTCTCCGGCTCGCGAAAAACGCCGGCGTGCACGGAATCGCCGATGGCGTCGGCATGCTGGTCGAGCAGGCGGCCGAGGCGTTCGCATGGTGGCGCGGCGTGCGCCCCGCGACCAGTTCGGTGATCGATCGGCTGGCCGTGCCGTTTGACTGAACGCGCGATGGGGATCGGCATGCACGCGATCCCGATGCGCGGTGCCATCGATCGCGACAGAGGCGGCAGGCGCGATCGGGTAGACTCGGCGCGTCCATACGAACGAGTTGCGCCGAGCGACCTTGCCTTGCCGCCGCCCTCTTCCCACGCCCGAGACCGTGCCGAACACCGTCATGCCGGACACCCCGCGTCCCGCTCGCCTGAACTTCGTGCTCATGTTGCCGCTGCTGCTGGCGGCTCAGCCGGTGGCGACCGACAGTTACCTGCCGGCACTGCCTGAAATCGCCGCGACGCTGGGCTCCGCCAGCGTCAGCCTCACGGTTTTCGCACTGATATTCGGTATCGGACAGTTGCCGATGGGCAGTCTTTCCGACCGATTCGGCCGTCGTCCCGTCTTGCTGACCGGCCTTGCGCTCTATGCGCTGAGTGCATTGGCGGCGGCGATCGCGTCGACCGCCGCGATGCTGGTGGCCGCGCGTGCGATGCAGGGCTTTGCCATGGCAGCGATCCTGGTATGCGCCCGTGCGACGGTGCGCGACCGGTATTCGGCGGGCGACGGCCCGTACGTGATGGCGCGTGGTTTCATGGGAATGGGGATGATGGCGTTCCTCGCGCCGATCGTCGGTGCGTATGTCACGCAGCACGCCGGCTGGCGATGGGTACTCGCGGGGATGAGCCTGTATGCGTTCGGCTTGCTCGTCATGTGCTGGTACGGTGTTGATTTGCACGGAATCCTGACCCACCCTACGCAGTAATTTGCATCGAATATTGACCCACGTAGAACACTGACCTGCTCGGCAACGGGCAGGGGAACGGAGTGATCGACGTGGCTATA